>CALGPL010000070.1 GCA_937960595.1 uncultured Anaerolineales bacterium
GCCTATTCCTCGCTTGGCGTCTTGGCGCCTTGGCGGTTCAAAACTCTGCGTTCTACTCCGGCCTTGGCGTCTTGGCGCCTTGGCGGTTCAAAACTCTGCGTTCTACTCCGGCCTTGGCGTCTTGGCGCCTTGGCGGTTCAAAACTAAAAGATAAGGAGACCCAAAATGAACATTCCTTCCCATCTCAAATACACCAAATCCGATGAATGGTTCGATCCCGCCACCGGCAAGGCCGGCCTGACCGATTATGCCCAGTCGCAACTGTCTGACATCGTCTTCGTCGAGATCACCGTTGGCGTGGGCAATGCGGTCGAAGCAGGAAGCGCCATCGCCTCGGTCGAGTCGGTCAAGGCGGCAGCCGAATCCTACGCCCCGGTGAGCGGTAAAGTCGTCGCTGTCAACGATGACCTGCCCAACGCCCCCGAAACCCTCAACAGCGACCCCTACGGCGCCGGCTGGATGGTCCAAATCGAAGGCGGCGACCCCTCCGGTCTGATGGACGCCGCTGCCTACGAAAAATATTGCGAAGAGCGCGCCCACTAGTTCAGTGTTCAGTCAATCCATGTTCGGTGTTCACCCCCGAATACCGACCACTGACCACTGAACACTGAACACTGATTTCGGAGGTTCCATGACCTACACCCCCCTCACCCCCGGCGAGCGGGAGGCGATGCTCCAGGCCATCGGCGTCCAGAAAATGGAAGACCTCTTCCAGGACGTCCCGGCGCGGCACCGCTTTCCCTCGCTCGACCTGCCCCCCGCCTTGACCGAGATGGAGGCCGCCGCCGAACTCGCCGAACTGGCCGCCGCCAACGAGACCGTGCGCGACCTGGTCTCCTTCCTCGGCGCGGGGGCCTATCATCATTACATCCCCGCCGCCGTAGATCACATCCTGCGGCGCGGCGAGTTTTACACCGCCTACACCCCCTACCAACCGGAAATCTCCCAGGGCACGCTGCAGGCCATCTTCGAGTACCAGTCGCTGCTCTGCGCCCTGACCGGCATGGAGGTCTCCAACGCCTCGCACTACGACGGCGCGACCGCAGTGGCCGAATCGGTCAACCTGGCCTATGCCCAGTTCCGCGGCAAGCGCACCAAGGTCGTCATCAGCCCCTCCGTCCACCCGCAATACCGCGCCACCCTGCGCACCTACGTCCAGGGCATGGGGCTGACCCTGGCGGGCGACGCCCCCGAGACGGTCACCGGCGACGAGGTCACGGCTGCCCACCTCGAGCCGCTGATTGACGAGAACACCGCCCTGGTCATCGTCCAATACCCCGATTTCTTCGGTCGCATCTACGATTACACCGCCCTCATCCAGACTGCCCACGCCAAGGGCGCCCTGGTTTGCGTGGCCGCCAACCCGATTGCCCTCGGCCTGCTCAAGACCCCCGGCGAGATGGGCGCCGACATCGTCGTCGGCGAAGGCCAGCCGCTCGGCATCCCGCTCTCCTTCGGCGGGCCCTACCTGGGCTTCTTCACCACCCGCAAGCAGTACGTCCACAAGATGGCCGGCCGCCTGGTCGGCGAGACGGTGGACGACCGCGGCCAGCGCGCCTACGTCCTGACCCTGACCGCCCGCGAACAGCACATCAAGCGCGAGCGCGCCACCTCCAACATCTGCTCCAACCAGGGCCTGATGGCGCTCGCCTCGGCGGTCTACCTCTCGCTGCTCGGCAAGCGCGGCCTGCGTCAGGTGGCCGAACTCTGCTACCACAAGGCGCACTACGCCGCCGAACAAATCGTCAAAATCCCCGGCTTCACCTACTGCTTCGACACGCCCTTCTTCCACGAGTTTGCCATCTGCTGCCCGCGCCCGGTGGACGAAATCAACGCCCACCTGCTCGAACACGGCATCCTCGGCGGCTACGACCTCGGCCAGGACTACCCGGCGCTCAAAGACCACCTGCTGATTGCCGTCACCGAAATGAACACCAAAGAAGAAATTGACGCCCTGGTGGAGGTTCTCTCGGAGGTAAGCCATGACTGACGAACTGACCCCGAAAGTGGTCGAACCGACCCTCTACGAACTCTCCTCCCCCGGCCGCGCCGGCGTCACCTTCCCGGACCCGGACGTGCCGCGCGCCAAGTTGCCCGATTCCCTGCTCAGGGCCGACCTGCCGCTCCCCGAACTGGCCGAAGTGGACGTCATCCGCCACTACCTGCGCCTCTCACACTTCAACTACAGCGTGGACGGCGGCTTCTACCCCCTCGGCTCCTGCACGATGAAGTACAACCCGAAGATCAACGAAGACATGGCGCGCCTGCCCGGCTTCGCCTTCACCCATCCGCTCCAGCCGGTTGAGACCGTGCAGGGCAACCTCGTCCTGATGTACACCTTGCAGGAATGGCTCAAGGAAATCTCCGGCCTGGCCGCCGTCTCCCTGCAGCCGGCGGCGGGAGCGCACGGCGAGTTGACCGGCGTCTTGATGATGCGCGCCTACCACCGCGCCCGCGGCGACGACAAGCGCGTCAAGATGCTCATCCCCGATTCGGCGCACGGCACCAACCCGGCTTCCTCGGCCATGAGCGGCATGACGGTGGTGCAAATCCCCTCCGACCGCCGCGGCAACGTGGACCTGGAGGCGCTCAAGGCCGCCTGCGACGACACCGTCGCCGGCCTGATGCTGACCAACCCCAACACCCTCGGCCTCTTCGATGAACACATCGAGGAGGTCATCCGCATCGTCCACGATTGCGGCGGGCTGGTCTATGGCGACGGCGCCAACCTGAACGCTCTCTTGGGCATCGTCCGCCCCGGCGACCTGGGCTTCGACGTGATGCACTTCAACCTGCACAAGACCTTCTCCACCCCGCACGGCGGCGGCGGCCCGGGCTCGGGCCCGGTGGGCGCCGCGGCGCACCTGGCCGACTTCCTCCCCAGCCCGATCGTCGGCGTCATCGAAGCGGGCGACGGCGAGACGCCCCCGCTCTACGGCTTCATCGAGCCGAAGCAGACCATCGGCCGCGTCAAAGCCTTCCACGGTCACTTTGGGATGCTGGTGCGCGCCTTCACCTACATCGCCATGCACGGGCGTGACGGCCTGCGAACGGTGGCCGAGAACGCCGTCCTCAACGCCAACTACCTGCTGGCGCGCCTGCGCGGCGTCTATCCCATCCCCTACGACCGGATTTGCATGCACGAATTCGTCGCCGAGGGCAAGATCGCAGGCTCGGACGTGCGCGCCCTCGACATCGCCAAGCGCCTGATGGACTACGACTTCCACCCGCCGACCAACTACTTCCCGCTCATCGTCCACGAAGCGCTGATGATCGAGCCGACCGAGACCGAGAACAAACAAACCCTCGATGCCTTCGCCGAGGCGCTCATCAAAATTGCCGAAGAAGCCAAGACCGCGCCCGACCTGCTCAAGAGCGCCCCGCACAAGACGCCCTTTGGCCGCATGGACGAGGTCAAAGCCGCCCGCGACCTGGTGCTGTGCTGCTGGGCGCCGGAAAGTTACAGTAATCAGAGAGAGTGAATCGTGATGAGTCGGGGCGGGCCTGAGGTCCGCCCCAACGTTCGTAATAACCGCCGAGACGCGAAGATACCTGAAAAGCGGCCTAAATTCTTCCTGGCGCCTTGGCGGTGAAATTTATTGCAGATCATATCTATTTTCTTATGTCCTCTATCCGCCTCGCCACCCTTGCCGATCTGCCGCGCCTTGTCGAAATCTACAACCAGGCCATCGCGGCCAAAAACGCCACCGCCGACACCGTCCCGTTCACGGTCGAGCAGCGCCGCGACTGGTTCCAGATTCACACGCCAGACGAATATCCCCTCTATGCGTACGAAGAAGAGGGGCGCGTCCTGGGCTGGCTGTCGGTCAGTCCCTACCGCGGCCGCCCGGCCCTGGCGCGCACGGCCGAGGTCTCCTACTATGTGGATTACGGCTGCCAGGGGCGCGGCATCGGTTCGGCGCTGATGGCGCATGCCCTCGCCGACGCTCCCCGCCTGGGCAAGAAAATCTACCTGGCCATCCTGCTGGAGTGGAACACCGCCAGCCGCCGCCTGCTGGAAAAGTTCGGCTTCGAACGGTGGGGCTACCTGCCCGAGGTGGCCGAGTTCGACGGGCGTCTGTGCGGGCAATTCTATTACGGACGCAGAGTGTGAACCTGCTATCTGCTGTATAATGGGGGCGCTTTCAGGAAGCCGTCCCGTATGCACGAACTCGCCGTCACTCAAAGCGTCCTCGACATTGCCCTGCGCCACGCCGGCGAGCAAAACGCCCGCCGCATCACCGACCTGTACCTGGTGCTTGGCCAGTGGTCCAGCATCGTGGACGATTCGGTCCAGTTCTACTGGGACATCATCAGCGCCGGGACGATCGCCCAGGGCGCGACCCTCCACTTCCGGCGCGTGCCGGCCGAACTGGTCTGCCTGGACTGCGGTCAGGTCTATCAGCCGACGGGCGAGGAACTGATCTGTCCGCAGTGCGCCGGCACGCGCCTCCGCCTCCGGCAAGGGGACGAACTGCAATTGGAAGCCATAGACATCGAATAGGAGTCTCTTTATGCCACAGCACATTCCTGTTGTCGAAAACATTCTCTCTGCCAATGACCGCCTGGCGCTGGAAAACCAGGCCGAACTCGACGCAGCAGGCGTCTTCGCCGTCAATATCATGGCCTCGCCGGGGGCAGGCAAGACCTCGCTCATCGAACACACCGTGCGCGGACTGGCAGGCAAACTGCGCCTGGGCATGATCAACGGCGATGTCGCCACCAGCCTGGATGCCGACCGCGCCCAGGCTGCCGGCGCAGTTGCTATTCAGATCAACACCGGCGGCGACTGCCACCTGGACGCCGTGATGGTGCATTCGGCGCTCCTCAAACTCAACCTGACCGAATTCGACCTGTTAATCATCGAGAACGTCGGCAATTTGATTTGCCCGGCCAGTTTCAAACTAGGAACGCACAAGAGCGTGCTGGTTGCCTCCATCCCCGAAGGCGACGACAAGCCCTACAAGTACCCCGGCATGTACCGCGGCGTCGATGCGGTGGTCATCAACAAAATTGACCTGCTTCCCTACGTCCCCTTCCGCATGGATTACTTCAAGCAGGGCATCGCCGCCCTCAATCCCGGTGTGACGCAGTTCGAACTCTCCTGCCGCACCGGCGAGGGCCTCCCCGCCTGGCTGGCGTGGATCCAGAACCAGGTGCAGGACTATCGCAACACACGCTCCTGAACGAGGTGAAACATGGAAATCCCCGCCCCGTTGATGAAACAACTTCTGACCTTCCAGCGCAACGAGATCAGCGAGCATCACATCTACCGCCGCCTGGCGCGGGCCATCCGGTCGCCCGAAAACGCCGCCGTCCTCGAGCAGATCGCCGCCGACGAACTGCGTCACTACCACGGCTGGAAGCATTACACCGGCCGCGAGGTTCAGCCCGATTGGTGGAAAGTCTGGAAATACACTTTCATCGGCCGCGTCTTGGGCTTCACCTTCGGCGTCAAACTGATGGAGCGCGGCGAGGAAGCGGCCCAGGCCAACTACGCCCAACTGGCCGAATTCATCCCGAACATCGAACAATTCACCCGCGACGAGGACGTCCACGAAGAAAAATTGATTGCCATGCTCGACGAAGAACGCCTGCGCTACGCCGGTTCGGTCGTCCTCGGCTTGAACGACGCCCTGGTGGAACTGACCGGCGCCCTGGCCGGCCTGACCCTGGCGCTGCAGAACACCAACCTGATCGCCCTCTCCGGCCTGATCACCGGCATCGCCGCCTCGCTCTCGATGGCTGCTTCCGAATACCTCTCCACCCGCTCGGAGGACACCGGCAAGCACCCCGTCCGGGCAGCGGTGTACACCGGCATCGCCTACGTCATCACCGTGACGCTCCTGATCCTGCCCTACCTGCTCTTCCACAACTACTACGTGGACCTGGCCATCTCGCTGGTCACCGCCGTGCTGATCATCGCGGCCTTCAACTACTACATCTCGGTCGCCCGCGACGAACCCTTCCGCAAGCGCTTTGCCGAGATGGCCGGCCTGAGCCTGAGCGTGGCCGCCTTCAGTTTCGGCATCGGCTATCTCATTCGCCTGTGGCTGGGGGTAGAAATCTGAGGCATGAATCGGGCGGCGCGCCGCAGCCTGAACCGGACGGTGATATCATCAGGGTCGGAGGAAAAACATGCCCAAACCCGTCATCTTCGCCGTCGGCGCGGAATTCCTGGCCCGCGACGGCCTGACCGAAACCATCCAGCCCTGGGAGGACGGCCTGCGCGCCGAGACCGGCCGCGGGACGTTCGAGTGGTGGTACTTCGACGCCCACTTCGACGACGCCACCACCGCCGTCATCGTCTTCGCCACCAAGCCGATCATCGCCCCCGGCGCCCCGCTGACCCCCAACCTGTCGCTGACGGTCACCCGCGCCGACGGGCGCAAGACGGCCGAGTTCGACCTGCCGCCGGCCGGAGAATTCTCCGCCGCCGAGGAAGCCTGCGACGTGCGCATCGGGGCGAGTTGGGTGAAGTGGAGCCAAGCGGGCGGCGCCTGGACCTACCGCCTGCACGCCGAGACCCGCACGATGTCCGCCGACCTGACCTTTCGCGGCCTCGTCCCGCCCTGGCGGCCCGGGGCGGGCAAATCCTACTTCGGCGATCTGGAGCATTTCTTCGCCTGGCTGCCGTCCATCCCCTACGGCTCGGTCGAGGGGACGCTGACCTACGACGGGCAAGTCCACGCCGTGCGCGGCAGCGGCTACCACGACCATAACTGGGGCAATGTGCCGCTTCCCTCCGTGCTGGACCACTGGACGTGGGGGCGGGCGCACCTGGGCGAGTACACGCTCATCTTCGTGGAACAGATCGCGGCCAAGAAATACGGCTTCACCCGTATTCCGGTCTTCCTGCTGGCCAAAGGCGGCCAGGTGTTGGCCGATGACGCCCGCTTTCTGACGATGGAGGCGCGCCGCTTCGTCCGCCACACGGGGGGACGCGCCTACCCGCAGGAGGTGGATTTCACCTGGGCGCGCGGCCGCGAAGGGGTCCGGCTGGCGCTGCGGGAGCCGCGTCTCATCGAAGCGGCCGGTCTCCTGCTGGCGCTCCCGGCCTGGCAGCGCGGCCTGGCGCGGCTCTTGGCCAATCCCTACTACTTCCGCTTCAACGCCGCGCTGCATCTGGAAATCGAACTGGAGGGCCTGGGCGACGCCATCCACGGCCCGGCGCTGTATGAGATGATGCT
>CALGPL010000071.1 GCA_937960595.1 uncultured Anaerolineales bacterium
AACCGAATCGTGCAGGCGGTGGCGCAAGCGATCGGGCGGGATGTCGAAAGGATGGCCGCGGCGCACGAGCGAGGCGACGATGCGCGCCGAATCGCGCTGGATGCGGGCGAAGGCGTAGCCGGTGGAGGGCTTGACGCGCCCGCCGCGCGTCCCGATGGCCAGGATGCGGACTCCGAGGCGGCGCGGGAAGGGGAAGTCGGTCATCGGGATGACGCCGCGCTCGCGCTCCAGGATGCGGTACGCGCCGGTGCCCAGGTCGGTCAGGTAGCCGCGCAGGGCGGTTTCGTACTCTTCGGGCTGAAGGGGAGCGGGCGAGAAGAGGGTATATTCCACCAGAGCGCGGGTCGGGGCGAAGGGCAGGACGTAGAAAAAGGTGATGCCGTCGCGCTGGGGCGTGCGCAGGTCGAACAACGTGACGGTCGCAGGGTCGAAGACCGGGCGCTCGCTCTCGACCTCCCAGCCGAGGAAATGCTGTTTGAGATCGTTGTAGGCCGGATTGAAAATTCTAAACCGGCAGGTCGGATTGGCAATCCGACCTACGGGGGGACGACTGTCGAACACATAATTTGCCGTAAAAGTCTGAACGCTGCCGTCCGGCAACTTGACCTCCACCGTGGCGAAGTCGGCGCCGTCTGCTGCCTCCCCCTCGCCGCGCAGGAAGGTGACGTTGTGTTTGGCCAGTTCGGCGCGGGCGTGGTTGTAGAAGTCGAGGCCGCGCAGCATGACGTATCGAAACGGGGACAGGTCCCAGGTCCGGTCGGCGGCGGGGGCGAGGAAACGCAGGCGCGTCCAGACCCGCCGCGCGATGCCGTCAAAGGGGGAGGGCGCGTCGCTCCAGAAGCACCAGGTGCGGTCGTTGGTCTTCTTCTCGTCCTTCTCGACGATGAGCATGGATTTGTCCCGCAGCGGGCTGCGCAGGAGGGCGAGCGCCAGGCTGAGGCCGGCTGCCCCGCCGCCGAGGAAGATGTAGTCGTAAGCCTTCATTGGACTTTATCTGCAATCACCTTTACCGCCAAGACGCCATGGCGCCGAGCCCACTTGGAAGTCGCCAAGAACCTTTCTTGGCGAATTTCCGGAAGATTCTTGGCGTTCTTTGCGTCCTGGCGGTTCTTACGAATAAAGTTCACTGAATACCTTCTTTCCTGATCCCATCCACGATCTGCGATGACCCTGCCCGTCTCCTCCGACCGCGTCCTGCAGATTTATCTGACCATCCGCCAGTACCCCATCCTGCGCGATCGCATCCGGGCGCGTATGCGCCGCGAACTGTTCGAGCGCGGCATCATCACGCCGGAGGCCTTCGAGGCCGATGTGCGTGAGAAGGCCATCCAGTCGCAGAAACGCGAGGGCCTGCACGACCCCTTTGGGGAGGAACCCTACGATGTGTGGGAAAAGCGCCTGCATCGGGTGCGCGACGCCCTGACCGACTTCTACTTTGCCTATAACCTGCTTCAGGAAGATTTCGAGCGCATCATCAAAGAAATCCTCAACGAACGCGGCGAGACCCCCGACCTGATCACCTTCAACCCCGAACTGGCCCCCCAGGACATGCTCTTCGAGCAGGCCGAGAGCATCGAAGCCATGCCGGCCTCCAAACGCCGCAAGTACGAGGCCCGTTTGCAGGAGATCAAGGTTGTCCTGATCCGCACCATGATCAGCGATCACCTGGCCTACATCAACATCGCCCGCAAGTGGTTCACCGTCGAGGACCTGCGCGAAATTCACCGCCGCAAGATCGGCTACGGCAAGATCGGCGGCAAGTCGGCCGGCATGATGCTGGCCTATCGCATCCTGCGCGAGGCCGCCCCTGCCGAAGTGCGCGACGCCCTGCGCATCCCCGAATCGTACTTCCTGGCCTCCGATTTGTTCTATACCTTCATGTCCAGCAATGGCCTGATGCACTGGTCGGACCAGAAGTACAAGAGCGAACAGGAGATGCGCGCCGAGCACCCCAACATCGTGCGCGACTTCGTGCGCGGCCAATTTCCCCCCGATATTCTCGACCGCCTGCGCGAAATCCTGGCCGAGGCCGGCAAACGGCCGCTCATCGTCCGCTCCTCGAGCCTGCTGGAAGACAGTTACGGCACCTCCTTTGCCGGCAAATACGACTCGTTCTTCTGCCCCAACCAGGGGACGCCCGAAGAAAACCTGGCCGCCCTGACCGAAGCCATCGCCCGCGTCTACGCCTCCTGCCTCAACCCCAACGCCTTGCTCTACCGCCATCACAAGGGCCTGGTGGACTACGACGAGCGCATCGCCGTCTTGCTGCAATTTGTGGAAGGCGAACCCTTCGGCCCCTATTTCTTGCCTCAGATTTCCGGCGTGGCCTTCAGCCGCAACCTCTACCGCTGGTCGCCGCAGATCCGCAAAGAGGACGGCTTCGTCCGCCTGGTCTGGGGGCTGGGGACGCGCGCCGTCGACACGGTCGGCGACGACTACCCCCGCCTGGTGGCCCTCAGCCACCCGCTGCTCCATCCCGCCGATTCGGCCAAAGCCATCCGCCAGCATTCCCAGCAAAAAGTGGACGTGCTCGACCTGGCCCAAAACAAGTTCAAAACCCTGCCGGTCAGCGCCGTCCTCGACAAGCACTATCCGATCCTGCGCTACCTGGCCCAAATCGACGAGGACGGCTACCTGGCCTCCCTGCGCACCAACTTGCTGGACATGAACCGTCTGGTCATCACCTTCGATGACCTGCTGCGCCGTACCCCCTTTGCCGAGATGATGCGCACTATCCTGAGAACTCTCGAGTTCCATTTCAATACGCCCGTCGACACCGAATTCACCGCCGAGGTCATCGATCCGCACAGCACTCGTCCGGGCATCCGCATTACCCTGCTGCAATGCCGTCCTCAAAGCCGTCTGGATGAAGACGAGCAAATCGCCCTGCCCGCCGGTATCCCGGCCCGGGATGTGATCCTGTCCACCCAGCGCATGGTGCCGCGCGGCAAAGTCGAAAACATCGCCTACGTCCTCTTCGTCCCGCCGGAAGGATACTTCGGTCTGCAATCGCCGCTCGAACGGACCAGACTGGAACGCGCCATCGGCGCCCTCAACGCCGCCCTGAAAGACGAATGCTTCATCTGCGTCGGGCCGGGGCGCTGGGGCACCTCCACCCCCGACCTGGGCGTCCACATCGGCTACGGCGACATCTACCACACCCGCGCCCTGGTCGAACTGACCGGCGAAGGCGTCGGGCCGGACCTCGAGCCTTCGTTCGGCACCCATTTCTTCCAGGACTTGATGGAAGCCCGCATCTACCCCCTGGCGGTCACCCTCGGCGAGAGCGGCTCGGTATTCAACCGCAAATTCTTCTACGAGACCCCCAACCGCCTGAGCGATTTCCTGCCTGCCGACGAGACGCTCGAAAAATGCCTGCGCCTCATCCGCGTCGAAGACTTCCGCCCGGGCCACCGCCTGCGGCTGATCATGGATGACGAACAGAACAAAGCCGTCGCTTTCCTGACCCCCGCCTGATTCCCCTCACGAGACAGCGAGCGGCAATTTGACCTTGAAACACGCCCCCTTGCCGAGGCCTTCGCTCTCTGCCCAGATATGCCCGCCGTGGGCCTCGACGATGCCCTGAGCAATCGTCAGGCCGATTCCCAGCCCACCGTGGCGGCGGGTCATGTGCGCCTCGACCTGATAAAACTCCTGGAAAATCTTGCGCAGTTCGGCCGGCAAAATCCCCATCCCTTCATCCTGAACCCAGGCCAGCGCCTCGCCGTCCTCGACTCGGGCGCCGACCAAGATGCGCCCGTTGGCCGGCGAAAACCGGACGGCGTTGTTCAACAAGTTGACGAAGACCAGGTTCAATTTCTCCGGGTCCGCCTCCACCTGGAGCGGTTCGGCCGGCAGATCAAGCACGATCTGTTGGCTTTTGGCATCTGCCAGCGACTTGATCTCGTTGCAGGCCGCCTGCAAGACCATCTGGAACGGGATGGTCAGGCGGTGCAAAACCATCTCGCGCGCCCGCAGCATATTCAGATTGGTCATGGCATCCACCAGATTGCGCATCTGCATCGCGGCGTTGACCACGCGGCTGGCGTGTTCCGAGAGTTCGCCCGGCGATTCTTCCTGCAAAAAAGTGGCATACCCGATGATGATACCCAGCGGCGTGCGCAGTTCGTGAGAGGCCAGCGCCAGGAAGTTGGTCTTCAACTGGTCGGCAGCCTGAATCTCCTGATATGCCTGACGCAATTGACGCACCAGATGGGCGTTTTCGATCGCCACCGCGGCCTGCGAGGCGATGATGCTCAGCAAATCCACATCCGCCTCGTCGAAGTCGCCACTCCGCTTGTTGATGGCCTCCAGCACGCCGGTCAGACGTTCCTTGATGCGCATCGGCACGCCGATCAGCGAATGCACCTGCACGCCGACGTGACGAGCCACCATCGGAAAGTGACGCGGATCGTTCTGGACATCGTTGAGAATCAAGGAGCGATTCTGGCGGAAGACCTTGCCGGCGATGCTGCCCTCCAGCGGCACGGGAATCTCGGCCAATTTGCGCGGATCCGAGCCGGTCGCCGCCGAAAAGACCAGCCGTCCCTGAATCTCGTCATAGAGCAGGATGGAGACCGATTCGCAGTCGAGCAAGTCGGCCGCCGTTCCAATAATGAATTGCAGCAATTCCTCTTCGTTGAGCGTGGAATTGAGCGTGACGCTGATCTCGATCAGGCGGGCCAGTTGCTCGGCCATCCGACGCAGAGAGTTGACATCCGCGGCTTTTTCCATATTGATAAGTGTAGCCTGAAACGGAAACACAGGCAAGCGCTTTCCGACTTTTTAAGCACAGCCCACCGGGAAATGAAATTTACGCTTCCGACTTTCTCAGCCCGACCCTTTCTCCCAGTTTGCGGGCGATGAGACGCGAGGCCTCCGGCCGCGCCGCCTCTTGGCAATTGGCGATCACCTGTTGACGGATATGCGGCTTGCAGACCCAGCGCGTCAGCGTCCGCACCACCTGGAGCGGCTCGGGCGCCCAGACGCCCACGCCGCGCTCCTGAACGTAGAGGACATTGCCGTCCTCCTGGCCCGGCAAGCGGGCGTAGAGGATGATCGGCAGGCTGGCCGCCAGCGCCTCGGCGATCGTCCCCGGCCCGGCTTTGGTGACGATGACGTCGGCGGCGCGCATGAAGTCGGGCAACTGGCGCGTGAAGCCGTAGAGGAACGTTGGATTCTCCCAGGTCAGGCTTTCCAGATAGGCCTTCAGTTTCTCGTTGCGTCCGGCGACGACGACCTGGGTCACGTCCAGACCCGATTCGTCCACCGCCCGGGCCGTCTCGGCCAGCGGCCCCATCCCCTCCCCGCCGCCAACCATCAGGACGGTGAACTTGTCCTCCGGCCAGCCCAGGCTGCGCCGCAGGCCGGCTTTGTCCTGGCAGGGACGGGTGTAGCGCTCGGAGATGGGCTGCCCGGCAACGACGACTTTTTCGGGCGGCATGTGGTACTCCAGGGCGCGCTGACGCGCCAGGCGGGTCGGAACAAAAATGATGTCGGCGCGTTTGTCGTACCAGAGCGCATGGGTCGTGACCATGTCGGTCACCACGGTGACGAAGGGCGGGCGATTGTGGCCGAGGGCCTGGAGAAAGAACGAATTGCCCAGCGGATGGACGCTGACCAGCAAATCGGCGGGATGCTCCTGCACCAGCCGCCGGGCGGCCTGCCGCACCACCGGCCACAGCGTGGAAGTCACCAGGCGCGCTTGCGGGCGGCCATCGCTGATTCTGAAGCCCACCCCCCACAGTTCCGGCACTTTGACCATCTCCGGGTAGAAACGCGGCAATTGATTGTAGGGCGGCGGCGCATAATCCTTGAGGAAATCCACCATCTCGGTCGTCAGGGCGTCGCCGAATTCCAGCCCGAGGGCCTCGATGAGAGCGTCGGCCGCGGCGCGGTGACCGCCGCCGGTGTCGGAAAAAAGGAACAGGATATGGGGCTTGCGCCCTCTACTCTTTTGGTTCATCGGACTCCTTGGGAAGAACGGCCTTCAGCCGCCGCGCCAGTTCGCGGCGGGTGAGCAGGACGCGCCGGCCGCAGCCGCGACATTCCAGACCGATGTCTGCCCCCAGGCGGGTGACGGTCCATTCGTAGGAGCCGCAGGGATGCGGTTTGCGCAGGCGGACGGTGTCGCGCAGATTCAGGTCGGGGAGCATGGAATCAAATTATACTTTCTGTCGTGAGGGCCATCAGTTCCTTTTTCTCCTGATGAGAGAGGCGTTTGAGCGCCCGCTCGCGTTTCATGGCCGCGGCCCGGTCGGGCAATTCCTCCAGGTACACCAGCCGGACCGGACGCCGGCTGCGCGTATAGCGCGCCCCGCGCCCGGCGTTGTGCTGGGCCAGGCGGCGCGGCGGGTCGGTCGTCCAGCCGGTGTAGTAGGTGCCGTCGGCACATTCGAGCAGGTAACAATAAAAGGACCTCATGGCCGTCTCTTCCTGGCCGCCGGCGCCGGGCGGGTCAACCAGGTGCCCAGTTCGCGTTTCCACACCTCGCTCGAACGGGGCAGGTCGGGCAAGCCGCTCTCCTGGGCTTCCCACAGGCCCGACCGGCGCGCCTGCCCCCACTGCTGACGCTGCTGGCGGGCCGACTCGAGGCGCGCCGTCAGGCCGGCGGCATCCTCTTCCTCCACGGCAGCGCGCAGGGATTGGAGAGCCGCAATCAGACCATCCAAAACATGCAACGCCTCGCTGCGGTTGGCCAGGACGGCCGCGCACAGCGCCGCAGGAAGATCGGGAGCCAGGGCCGCTTCGGTCGCCGACGCATAGGGCCGGCCGGCCAGTTTGCGGATGTCGCCCCAGCCGGGTTCGGCGACGCTGGCTTGTACCAATGCCGCGGCAGCCAATTGCGGCAAGAGATGGGCCGCCGTCATCACCCCGTCGAGTTCGGTCAGGTCGGCAAAGTAGGGCCGGGCGCCGAGCAGGGCTGTCAAATCGGCGGCCAGTTCGAGCGCCTCGCCGGGTGTGCCGGGCGGGGCGGCGATGGCCATCAGGCCGCCGCGAAACAGGTCGGCGCGGGCGGCCTCCAGGCTTTCGTCGGCCGGGCCAACGCTCTCCAGCGCCAGGGCAGGCGCCAGCCCGATGTAATGACGCCGCGGCGGCAGCAGTTCCCGCACCCAGGCGGCTGCCTGCCTCTTGATCGGCGAGAGATCCAGAATCAACCCATCTTCGCGCAGGTCGGCGGCGAGAATTGCCAGCGTCTCGCGCACCTGATCGGCAGGCAGCGCCAGCAGGACGACATCCGCCCCGGCGACGGCGGCCGGCAAATTATAGGCCAGGCGGTCAATGGCGCCCCGCGCTTTGGCCTTCTGGGCGGTCTCCGGTTGTCGGTCGTGGCCGATGCGGGTCAGGCGGCCGCGCTGGCCCGACAGGGCCAAACCAATCGAAGCGCCGATCTTGCCCAGGCCGATGATGGTGAGAGTCACTGGCATGGAGTTTCTCCTCGCAATCAAGTCTCATTATCGGCGGCTTGCAAAGCCGCCAAGAGCCGGTCGCCGGCGGAGGCCGAATCCTGATGTCTGCGAATCAGGGCGACGGTGCGCGCCGAGGCGCCGGCCCGGGCGGCCAGGTCGGCCCCCCAGTGGGCGTGCTGGGCGGCGACAACGAACGCCCGCCGCAGACCGCGCGGCTGACCCTGCCCCCATGCTGCGGCCCGGCGCGGGAACAGCCTCTGCCCGAGGACGATCAGCACCCGTTCCCAGATCGAGAGCGGGGCGATGATCTTGCCGATGTCGTGGAGTAAGGCCGCGGCCAGCAAGTCGGGATCCTCTTGTCCGCTTTCCTGCAACCTTTTCAGAACCAGCCAGGCGTGTGCCTGTTCGGCCGGCTGCAAACGGCGGAAAAGCGTTTGTTGTGTGGGAGAAAGGTAGAGGCCGATTTGATCCGCCGGCAGGCCGCCGCGACGGGCGGTCAGCGCCAGCCAGAACTGACGGCTGCGATAGACAAGGCTGCTCATTTCATTCGACAGCCTCGAGTATATCATGGGCTAGAATCTTGAGTGCCGGGGACGCCGACCCCGGCACTCATTTGAAAGGAGGAGAAGAGAAATCGCCTTACGCTTATATAATACCATCTTGGTCTAAAAAGTACATGACGATTCCCCTACGCTTGCCCTACGCTTGATTGACAATTCTGTAAGCGAATTTTAAGCCACCTGAAAGGTGTAAAATCATTAAAGAACGCGCCTGCCGAACGAAAGGAGCATGAGTATGGACCCTCGAGCCGCGTCGTCCCACCGCCCGCATTTTCCGCCTCTCTCCATCGGCCACGCCAGCCAAACTCCCCTCGGCGACCTGTGGATCGCTGTCTCCGAGGCCGGGCTGGCGGCAGTGGCCTGGGGCCAGTCGCAGGCCGAATTCGAGGCCGGGCTGATCCGGCGCTTCAAGCGCCCGGTCGAACCCAACCCCAAAATGACCGCCCAGGCCGCGACCGAATTGCGCGAGTACCTGGCCGGCAAACGTCGGCACTTCACCCTCGTCATTGACTGGACCCTCCTGCGCCCCTTTCAGCAGGCAGTGCTGCGCGCTACCTACGAAATTCCCTACGGCGAGACGCGCACTTACAAGCAAATCGCCGAGCAGATCGGCAAACCGCGGGCGGCGCGCGCCGTCGGCCGCGCCGAGGCCGCCAACCCGATGCCGCTGGTCATCCCGTGTCACCGCGTCATCGGCACAGACGGCAAATTACACGGTTACAGCCTGGGCGAGGGGACGAAGACCAAAGAATGGCTGCTCAAATTGGAGGGCGCCTTGATCGCCTGAGGTTTTGACCACTCTTTCAGCCCGACCCTGGATAGGCCAACTCGATCGGCCCAAAGTTACAAAGAGATCAAACAGGCACTGCACCATTCGCATGATGAGCGACAAACTCACCCTCCTCATCCAGGCCGGCGGCCAGTCCCGCCGCATGGGCGAGGACAAGGCCCTCAAGCCCTTGCGCGGCCGCCCGCTGATCCTGCGCGTCGTCGAACGTCTCGCCCCGATTGCAGACGAAATCCTGGTGACGACCAACGACCTCGAGCGCTACGCCTTCCTCGGTCTGCGCCTCGTGCCGGACCTCGTTCCCGGCTGCGGCCCCCTGAGCGGACTCCACGCCGGGCTGACCGCTGCCTCTCACCCCCTCGTGGCGGTCGTCGCCTGCGATATGCCCTTCGCCAGCGCCCCCCTGCTCGAAGCCTGCGCCCGCCTCCTGGTCGAGGAACGCGCCGACGTGGTCATCCCCCGCTCGGCGGCCGGGCTGGAGCCGCTCCACGCCGTCTATCGCCGCGAGACCTGCCTGCCGGTCATCCAGGCGGCCCTTCAGGCCGGTCAGTTCAAGGTCATCGGCTGGTTCCCGCAGGTCAAGGTGCGCGAGGTAGGGGAAGCGGAAATCGCCGCTCTCGACCCTTCTGGCCGAGCCTTCTGGAACATCAATACCCCCGCCGAATTTGCCCAGGCCGAGACAATGGCCTAGCCACCATCCCCCGTCTACCGTCCACCGTCCCCCGTCTACCGTCCACCGTCCACGGTCCCCCGTCCATCGTCCCCCGTCTGCCCTTTGGCCTGGCAGGCGCTTTTCAAACTACAGTCGCCGCAAAACGTAGCCAGAGCGCAGAGGGTGGAGAAACTGTATACCATGACGGCATAGCCGGGCTGTTTCCCCCCGCTTAAGTGGTTGCCGACTGCAAGGGTTATGATACGCCTGCACCTTTTCAGGCTTGGTACAATGGAAGAAAGATAGAAAATTGACCAAAGTGTGAGCGCGGCCATGGAATTTGAGATAACGTTATATTCTGTGCTTTCTTTCGTCGCTGCGCTTGTTGCTGGTATCGTGTCAGGCGAGGCTTGGAAACACATTCGTCTAAAGGGGGGATTGCCGCTGGCGCTGCTCACTACGTCCCTGACGATATGGTCTCTTGCCAACGCGTTCGAATATGCTGCCGTAGGCATTCCGGCAAAGATATTCTGGTCGGTGGTGGAATATCTTGGTTCCCTGAGCGCCCCGCCCTTCTTGTTTCTCTTTGCGCTTGAGTATAACTGCCAGGAATATCGGCTGACGAAACGCCTCCCAGCGCTCCTTTGGGTCGTCCCGGCGATTACTTTTCTCCTGGCTGCCACCAATTCCTGGCATCACCTGATTTGGACCGCTTTCACGCCCAATCCGGCAGGTCAAAACCTCTTGATTTACGAACACGGTCCGGCTTTCTGGGTTGGCGTCGTTGGATATTCCTATGTGATGCTAATGGCGGCCTTCTTCTGCTTCTTGCGCGGGCTTTTTACCCTGCCGCTCAAGGCGCGCTGCCGGACGCTTGCTTTGCTGATCGCTATCGCCATTCCGTGGGGAGGAAATTTGATTTATATAGCGGGCGGTAGCCCGCTTCCCGGTCTGGAACTGACGCCTCTGCTGATGCTCATCACCGGAAGCATTCTCGCTTACATCGTCTTCGGACTTCGCTTGCTGGACGCGGTCCCGCTGGCGCGCACCACCCTGGTGGACGCCATGCCCGATGGAATAATTGTGCTCGATGAGGCAGCGCAGATACTGGATGCAAATGCCGCCGCGCAACAAATCTTCCAAATGGACAAAGTGCCCTACGGCGAGCCTATCCGCCGCATTCTGCCCGACTGGCACATGCTGCAATCTCTCCCCGACTCTTCGGGCAGAAAACAGATCGAGATTGCGCCGGGCGGGCTTGTGAAGGAGTTTCACGAACTCGACATCACTCCCTTCGCCGACCGGCAAGGAAGGCAGAGCGGCTGGCTCATCGTGGCGCGCAATATTGAGCAGAAGAGGAACGTCAATGCCGCCATCCACCGCCGGGATGCCATCCTTCAGGCGGTCAGTCTGGCAGCCGAAAAATTCCTACGCCTAGAAGCCTGGGAACAGAGTGTTCCAGACGTGTTGGCGCAAATCGGACAAGCAGCCGAGGTCAGCCGGGTGTACATTTTTGAGCGCCATCTCCGAGAAGATGGCGTCCCTCTCGTCAGCCAGCGCTACGAATGGGCCGCCCCCGGAATTGAGCCGCAGGCAGGTAATCCAACGCTGCAAAATTTCCCTTATTGTTCGGCAGGCTTTACACGCTGGGATGACGAATTTCTGAACCACAGGCCCATCTTTGGACGCGTGTGCGATTTGCCCGATTCGGAACAGGAACTGCTTGTCAGTCAGAGCATTCTTTCGATTGCCGTCATGCCCATTTTTGTCGAAGAGTCCTTGTGGGGCTTTATCGGCTTTGACGACTGCGTTCGCGCGCGGGCATGGAGCATTGCAGAACTGGAAGCGCTTCGCACCGCTGCCGACATCTTCGGCGCAGCCCTGGCGCGCAGCCGTGCCGTCGTAGCCCTGCGCCAACGCCAGCGTTCCCTCACCCTGCTGCACGAGATCATCCACACTGCTTTGCAGGCCTCTGACCTGCAACAAACTGCCCAGGCTCTGGTGGACCGCTTGGGAGAACTCATCGGCGCCGACGGCTGTTTTCTGACGCTGTGGGACGAAAAGGCGAAACGCACCATCCCTCTCGCCGCGTATGGAGAATTCCGAGAGACTTATTCTTCCATTCCTGTCAAGCCGCGCGAAAAGACCCTCACTGCCTCGGCCTTGAAAGCCGGGCATACGCTTGTCATATACGATGTGATGAATTCTCCTTACATCAGCCGCCGTGTGGCCAGGCAGTTCCCTTCGCGCTCGATGCTGGCCATCCCTCTGACGGCAAACGGGAACAAACTGGGCGCCATCTTGCTGCCCTTTGACCGCCAGCATGAATTCACGCCGGAAGAGATTGCCATCAGCGAGCAGGCTGCTAAACTGGTGGCTTTGGCGCTGGCCAAAGTGCAGGCGGTAGAGCAGGCCACCCGCCGCGCCGAGGAAGCCGAAACCCTGCGTAAAGCCGGGGCGGCAGTGACCGCTGCGCTGGATGTCCACAAGGCGGTCAATCTCATCCTCGATCAGTTGCAATTGGTCGTCCCGCACGACAGCGCCTCCGTGCAATTGCTGCGCAATGGCTATCTGGAGATCGTCGGCGGGCGCGGCTGGCCGGACCCTACAACGGTGGTCGGCTTGCGTTTCCCTATGCCGGGGGATAACCCGAACACGATCGTTGTTCAAAAACGGGCGGCTTATATCCTAGAAGAAGCCGACAAAGCCTATCCAGAATTTCGCCATCCGCCGCACAATCACATCCGTTCCTGGCTGGGCGTGCCGCTCATCATTCGCCAGCAGGTGATTGGTCTGCTGGCCATTGACAGTTCGCAGCCTCGCCATTTCACTGCCGAGCATGCTCGCCTGGCTTCCGCCTTTGCCGATCATGTTGCTATCGCCCTTGAAAATTCCCGCCTCTTCAGCGAGGTGCAGGAACTGGCGCTCACCGATACGTTGACCGGCCTGTATAACCGCCGCGGCCTGCTCAAACTCGGCCAGATTGAATTCGCCCGCGCCCGCCGCTTTCAGCGCCCCTTTGCTGCCATCTTGGCGGATATTGACCATTTCAAGCGCGTCAACGACCGCTACGGTCACGCGCTTGGCGGCGACCCCGTCTTGAAAGCCCTGGCCGAGCAAATTCGCGTCAATGTGCGCGAGATTGACTTGGTCGGTCGTTATGGCGGCGAGGAATTCGTCATCCTCCTGCCGGAAACGGAACTGGAAACCGCCCGCCAGGTAGCCGAGCGCCTGCGCAAGGCCGTCGAAAAAATGGAGGTTGAGACAACGGCGGGGAACATTCGCATCACCGTCAGCCTGGGGGTAGCAGCCTGCGATGAGCACACCCACACGCTCGAAGTCTTGATCGCCCGCGCCGACCAGGCGATGTACGTGGCCAAGCACAAAGGCCGCAACCGCGTCGCAATTAGCCGTTAGATTGGCTCTGCCGCTTCCTTCTCGCTGCACTGATAGAAATCGCCGCCCTCGACCCTTCTGGCCGAGCCTTCTGGAACATCAATACCCCCGCCGAATTTGCCCAGGCCGAGACAATGGCCTAGCCACCGTCCACCGTCTCCGGTCCACCGTCCATCGTCCACCGTCTACCCCCTCCACAACCTCGCCCCCGTCTGCCCTTTGGCCTGGCAGGCGCTCTTTAGGCTACACCCACCGCAGGCGTCAGCGCACGTCTCATAGGGGCGCAGATGCCCGGCGCGCTGCAAGTGCTCCAGCATGACCGTCACCAGTTCGGGGGTCGTCTCGAGGCGGGCGGCCAGGGAGTTCACTTCGAGTGTGCCGCCAAGGCGGATTTCGGCGAGAAGTCGTTGGAGCATGGTTTATCCTTGTCATCCTTGTAGGACAGCCTTTCGAGGCTGTCTTTTCTGGATGGGCTAGAAGTCTATCCTACTGGACAGGCTAAAAGCCTGTTCTACACGTAGGACAGCCTTTCGAGGCTGTCTTTTTGAGATTTTTTGTAACTGCCTAGCCGGCATACAAAAGTCGCTGCTCGAGGGCGCAAAATGTCGAAATTGATCCGCAGATTGCACAGATCATGAGTATGTTTTTCTTTCTCTACGCCATCTGCGCTATCTGCGACATCTGCGGATAGCTAGGTAGTTACGATTTTTTGCGGTTCGGATTGGCAATCCGAACTACCGCAACGCCCACGCGGCCAGGTGATAGACCGCCGTCCCGGCCAGGAACGACAGCGCCAGGAAGAGCGCCAGGCTGACGGCCACCCAACGCCACGAGCCGGTCTCCTGCTTGGTCACGGCGACGGTCGCCATGCAGGGGATGAAGAGCATCGTCACGGTCAGGAACGAGAGCGCCGCGGCCGGAGAGTAGGCGGCGGTCAGCAACTCGCTCAGCCCGGCTTCGGGCGAAACGCCAAAGAGCACGCCCAGCGTGGCAATGGCGTTCTCCTTGGCCGGGAAACTGGTCAGCAGCGCCACCGTCAGCCGCCAGTCGAAGCCCATCGGCCGGCCAAGCGGCTCAAGGAACTGCCCCAGGCGCGCCAGGTAACTCGTGTTCAGGTCGCCGCCGGGCAGGTACGAGAGCGCCCAAACCAGCACGGCCATCCCCAAAATCGCCGTCCCGGCCTTGCGGATGAAAGCCGTCGTCCGCTGCCAGACGAGCAGGCCGATGGTGCGGGGGTTGGGGAGGTGGTAGAGCGGCATCTCCATGATGAAGGCCGAGCGCTGCCCCTTGAACAAGAGGCGGTTGAGCAGCGTCCCGCTCAGGACGAGCGCCAGCAGCGAGAACAAGACCAGCCCCCAGGTGACCCACAGGGCCTTTGCCCCGAAGAAGGCCGGGGCGAGGAACGCCACCACCGCCATGCGCGCCGTGCAGGGGACGAGCGGAGCGATCAGGATGGTCAGCAGGCGCGCCGGCCACGAGTCGATCACCCGCGTCCCCATCACCGCCGGGACGTTGCAGCCGAAGCCCAGGAAGAGCGGCAGGAACGACTTGCCGTGCAGCCCCATCAGGTGCATCAGGTTGTCCATCACGTAGGCGGCGCGCGCCATGTAGCCCACGTCTTCGAGCAGGGCGAAGGCGGCGAAGAAGATGACCAGGATGGGGAGAAAAGTCAGCACCGAGCCGACCCCGCCGATGAGACCGTCCACGGCCAGGCCGCGCAGCCAGGCGGGCGCCTCGACGAGCGCCTCGGCGGTCAGACCGGCGAGCGGCGCGATGACCGCCGATTCCAGCCAGGCCTGAAGCGGCGCGCCGACCGTGAAGGTCAGCCCGAAGACCAGGCCGAGGATTCCCGCCAGGAGCGCCATCCCCCAGAACGGATGCGCCGCCCAACGGTCGAGGCGCTCGGTCAGCCCGATTTGCCCGACCCGCGGGCGGGTGACGGCGGCGCGCACCATCCGCCCGATCCACTCGTAGCGGCCGGAGGCCACCGCCAGGAAGGCGTCGTCGTGGGCGCGCAAAATCGCGTGGACGGCCTGCCAGGTTTCGGGCGGCAGGGCAGCCTGCATCGTGCGCGTCACCTCGGCGTCGCCCTCCAGCAGTTTGAGCGCCGTCCAGGCCGGCGGGTACGGCGCCGGGACGTGGGCGGCGATGCGCGCCTGAATCTCGGCCAGCACGGCGGCGTGATCGGGGCGGATTTCGGGCGGGCGCGGCGCGGGCAGGCGCTTGCCGCTCAGGATGTCCTCGACCACCTCAAGCAGGTCGCGCACGCCGAGCGCCTTGGAGGCCACCATCGGCACGACCGGCACGCCCAGCGCGGCTTCCAAGACGTGCGGCTCAACGCGCAGACCCTCCTGCTCGGCCACGTCCACCATGTTCAGGGCGAGCACCAGCGGCGCGTCCAGGGCGGCCAGTTCGGCCACCAGGTACAGGCTGCGCTCCAGTTGCGCCGCGCTGACGACGGCGATGACCACGTCCGGCCTTTCGCGGACGATGAACTCGCGGGCGATGACCTCCTCCGGCGAGTTGGCCGTCAGGCTGTAGGTGCCGGGCAGGTCCACCAGGATAGCCTCCCGTCCGTGCAGGTCGAAGCGCCCCTCGCGGCGCTCGACCGTCTTGCCCGGCCAGTTGCCGACGTGCTGATTGAGGCCCGTGAGCAGGTTGAAGAGCGTGGACTTGCCCATGTTGGGCTGTCCGGCCAGGGCGAGGAGCGGCGCGCCGGCCTCAACCCGCGTGCGGGTCGGCGCGGCGGGGGCGGCAGGGTGACACTCAGCCATGGCTGCCGTTGCTCCGCTCGACCAGGATTTTGGCTGCCTCGCCGCGCCCCAGGGCGATGCGCGTCCCGCGCACGGTCACGATCAGCGGCCCGCGCCCGTAGTTCTGGACGACTTCCAGCGCCGCGCCGGGGGTCATCCCAAGCGAGGCCAGGCGGCTTTCCACCGCCCGCCCGGCGCGTAACTCGCGCACGGTGGCGCGCTGGCCGGCCTGCAGGTCGGCGAGGGAGAGGAGGGTGTCTGTCATCAACGAATCTCCGAGTTCTGTTTTTTTTAACACAAAGGTCACCAAGGATACACGAAGGTTCACGAAGAGTTTTTACTTTTCTTGTCCTGATCTTTGTGTTCCCTTCGAGTCCTTCGTGTTAAGAGCACGAAGAATTTTTACTTTTCTCGTCGTGCTCTTTGTGTTCCCTTCGAGTCCTTCGTGTTAAGAGCCTTTTTTGCACCAGACTCAAGTTATAATTACCTCATACATCAGCAGAGTTATTATATGCTAATTTCCTAGATTAGCATAATAAAAATTGAGACTTTTCACCATGACAAAAATCACTTCTTCCGGCGAAAGCGAAATTTCCGGCCTGAGCGCCACCATCCAGGACTACCTCTCGCTCCTCTACGTCATGGAGCGGGACGGCGAAGCGGTGGTCGGCTCGCGCCTGGCCGAACTCTTGCGCGTCACCCCGCCCACCGTGACCAACACGCTCAAGCGCATGACCCGCGACGGACTGATCACTATGGACAAGAGCGGCACGCACCTGACCGAGGCCGGCTGGGAGGCCGCCCGCGTCGTCATGCGCCGTCACATGCTGATGGAATGGATGATGCGCGCCACCCTGCCGTGGTCGAAACTGCACAGCGAGGCGCATCACCTCGAACACGCCATCTCGGCCATGACCGAAGCCGCCCTGCTGGAGCAACTCGGCCACCCGCAGACCTGTCCGCACGGCAACCCGCTGCCCGGCTGCGAAGAGGCCGTCGCCGGCTGGGTTCCGCTGACGCAGATCACCCTCGGTCAGACGGCCACCCTGCGGCGCATCCACGAACTGGCCGAGGAGAACGCCGATCTGTTGGCCTTCCTCGAGCGCAACGGTCTCTTGCCCGGGGCGACTCTCCGCGTGAGCGAAATCCTGCCGTTCAACCAGACCATCACGGTCGAGGTCGAGGGCCGGGCGGTGGTGCTGGGCAATGCGGCGGCCAAATATCTTTTTGTGGAGTAGGGCGACTGCTCGCAGTTGCCCAAGAACAAGGCAAACATGACAGATTTTCATTCCGGTTTCATCGCCATCCTCGGCAAGCCCAACGTGGGCAAATCCACGCTGGTCAACGCCCTCTTGGGGCAGAAGATCGCCGCCGTCTCGCCGCGCCCGCAGACGACCCGCCGCCGTCAACTGGGCATTCTGACCCGCGAAACGGCGCAACTCATTTTCGTGGACACGCCCGGCATCCACGCCCCGCGCCACAAACTGGGCGAATTCCTGAACCAGGAGGCGGAGGAAGCCCTCGAGGGCGTGGACGTGGTCCTGTTCCTGGTGGACGCCGGGGCCGACCCCGATGAGGACGACCGCCGCATCGCCGCGCTGCTGGCCTCCCTCAAGCGGCGACCGGACCTGCTGCTCGGCCTGAACAAGATTGACCTCGTCCCGGCCGAGGCGTGGGAGGCGCGTCGGGCCGCGTACCAGGCTCTCGTCCCGGACGCTCCGGCGGCGGCCTTTTCGGCGGTCACCGGCCGGGGGCTGGAGGCGTTGCTGGCGGCGCTGGAATCCCGTCTGCCCGTCGCCCCGCCGCATTTCCCCGAAGACCAGTTGACCGATCTCTACGAGCGCGAGATTGCCGCCGACCTGATTCGCGAGGCGGCGCTCCTCTTGCTGCGCGACGAGGTGCCGCACGGGCTGAACGTGCGCATTGATGAGTTCAAAGAGCGCAGCGAGGAGATGGCCTATATTCATGCCACCCTGTTCGTGGAGCGCGAGTCGCAGAAGGGCATCGTCATCGGCGAGGGCGGGCAGATGCTGAAGAAGATCGGCACGCAGGCGCGGCAGGAGATCGAGGCGATGAGCGGGCGCAAGGTGTACCTGGAACTGCGCGTCAAGGTGGAGAAGAACTGGCGCGAGCGAGAGGACGTGCTGCGGCGCTTCGGGTACAATTTGAAAGCGAGGAAGAAATGATCCTTGCTCTGGCAGCGCTGACGTTCCTGGCGGCCGTGCTGGACTGGCTGGCCGTCTCTCGCGGCTGGAAGCGCCTCGAACTGGCCGCCAAACCGGCGACGATGGCCTTCCTGCTGGCAGTGGTCGGCGCGGCGGGCGGACTGCAGTCGCTGCCGCTGGCCTGCTTCGGGCTGGGCATTTTCTTTTCTCTGTTGGGGGATGTCTTCTTGCTGGTCTCGTTCGTTCGCTTCTCGGAACGCTGGTTCCTGCCGGGGCTGGTCGCCTTTCTGCTGGCGCATGTGGCCTATATCGTCGGGCTGAACATTCCCCTGGCGGAGGTCTCGCCGTTCTGGATGTTCGCGCTGGCGCTCGTCCTGGCTCTCACCGCCCGCCGCGTCTTGCAGCGCATCGTCGCCGGGCTGCGCGAGAAAGGACTGCGCCGTCTGGTGCGGCCGGTGGTGCTGTACGGCTTCGTCATCACGGTGATGCTCCTGTCGGCGCTGCTGACCCTCTACCGGGCCGAGTGGTCGACCGGCGCAGCGGGGCTGGTCAGTCTGGGGGCGCTGCTGTTCTACGTCTCAGACCTGCTGCTGGCATGGAACAAATTCGTCCGGCCGGTCAAGAACGGGCGTCTGTTCAACATGATCGCCTACCACCTCGGCCAGTTCGCCCTGGCGGCAGGCGCCCTGCTCCAATTTGGGAAGTGATGCTGGCTGCGCCGCGGCGCGGTTTCAGGTCTTCTTGAGCGGTTTGAATCCCTCCCCGAGGGCTTCGTGGGCGGTCCCGATGACCAAGAAGGCCTTCGGATCGCTTTGGTGGACGATGGTCTTCAACTGCTGGACCTCGGAGCGGCTGATCACGCAGTACAGCACCGGCCGCGACGAGAGGGTGTAGCCGCCCGTGCCGTGCAGGATGGTCACACCGCGCTCCATCTCGTGCAGGATGCGGTCGGCGATGGCTTCCATGCGGTCGGTGACGATGATGGCCGTGCGGACCGTGCCGCCGCCTTCGAGGACGGCATCCGCCACCAGGCCGCTGACATAGAGAACGATGACGGCGTACAGGGCTTCCTCCCAGCCGAAGACGAAACCGGCCGACAGCACGACCACCGCATCGGTGATCAGATAACTCTGCGTCATCGGCACGCCGCGCCAGTGATTGAGGATGCGCGCCAGCACATCCGACCCGCCGCTGGTGCCCTGCGCCCGATAGACCAACCCATACCCGACGCCGCTGATCACCGCCCCGTAGAGCGAGTTGAGCAGGAGGTCGTCGGTCATGCCCTGCTGGGGAAAGAACGGCAACAGCACCAACAAATCGGCAAACAACGAATAAGTCGCCACGGCGACCGCCGTGCGCAGGGCAAAGCGCCGTCCGCCCAGATAGCGCCAGCCGAGCAAGAAAAGCGGCACATTGCCGAGAAACACCATCAAGCCGATGGGCCAGTCGGTATAGTAATGAACCAACTGGGCAATGCCGCTGATTCCGCCGGAGGCCAGTTTGGCCGGCACCAGGAAGAGGCGCAGGCCGATGGCCTGAATCAGAGTCCCAAGCGCAATAAGGACATAGTCACAGATGGAGGGCCAGGGGGAACGTAACGAACGCATTCACTCTCTCTTTCACCACGAAGGGCCGCGAAGAACTCTCCTTTTTGCCGTTGTGTGTTACTTCGTGTTTAATTTTTCTCCGGCCAATTTCTCGAGGATCCCGATCACTGCCGAGTTATCCAGGTCGCCCATGCCGTTCTGGAGCATGGCGTTGAACAACTGGGCGTCCAGCGCGGCGGAGGGAAGCGGGATGCCGTACTGACGGGCAGTTTCGAGGATGATGTTCAAATCCTTGGCCTGCATGGACGCCTTGAAGCCGGGGGCGCGGTTGCCGGCGAAGAGGCGCGGCGGCTTGACGTCCAGGGTCCAGCACTGGGCCGCGCCGCCGCGGATGGCCTCGACCACCCTGACCGGGTCCACGCCCGCTTTTTGTGAGAAGATGAGTAGTTCGGCCATGGCCACCATCTGAGCGGCGACCATGATTTGATTGGCGGCCTTGGCCACCTGGCCGGCCCCGGCCTCGCCGACGTGCGTGACCGTCCGGCCCATGGCCTGGAAGACCGGCATGACCTTTTCGAGCGCCTCGGCCGGCCCGCCGACCATGATGGCGAGCGTCCCGTCGCGGGCGCCGATGTCGCCGCCGGAGACGGGCGCGTCGAGGCTGAGGACGCCGCGCTCGGCCAGACGCAGGCTCAGGGTCCGCGCCGCGGCGGGCCGGATGGTGGAATTGTCCACCCAGATGAGGCCGGGATTCGCGGCCTCGATGATTCCCTGCGCGCCCAGCACGACCTGTTCCACGTCCGGCGTGTCGGGCAGGTTGGTGAAGACCACCTCCACCTGCGAGGCCACCTCGGCGGGCGAAAAGGCCGGGCGCGCCCCCTCGGCAACGAGTTCGTCCACCGCCGCCCGGCTGCGGTTGTGGACGACCAGCGGGAAACCGGCCTTGAGAATGTTGCGGGCGATGGATTTGCCCATCAATCCCAGACCAATGTAACCGACCGTCAACATGGCAAACTCCTTCGGGAAAGATGGGGAGATTATAACCGCAAAGGCCAGGCCCCGTTCTCTTCGCGAACGGGGCCTGGGGCATCAACGAAGCGAATATACAATCGTCACCGTGGTGGTGATCTGCAGCGTCCCGGCCTGGACCGGCACGCTGGCGGCCATCTCGGCCATGGGCGCGTTGAGGCGGGCAAAATCAGTGTAGGGCAGCGGCGTGCTATCGTAGTACGAGATGGTCTGCACCTCGCCGAGGGTGACGCCCGTGGCAGAGGCCAGTTCCTCGGCCTGACGGCGGGCGTTCTCGACCGCTGCCAGCCGCGCCTGCGAGAGAGCCTCCGTGCGGTCGGCCACATCGAAAGAGATGCTGCCGATCGTGGTCGCGCCGGCCCGCACAGACGCATCGAGCAGTTCGCCGAGCACATCCAGGTCGCGCACGGTCACGTAGACGGTGTTGTCCACCACATAGGTCACGCCGATCTGGTTGTAATTCTCATCGTAGACCGGTTGTGGATAGATGCTGAAATTGGTGGTTTGAATATCGCGCTCCTCGACGCCAAAACTGCGGATGGCGCGAATGACCGCCTCGGCGCGACTGTTATTGGCGTTGATCGCCGCGCTGGCACTGGCATCCTGGGTGTGGACGCCAATCGAGACGTAGGCCGTGTCGGGAGTCAGGGTGACCATCCCGCTGCCGGTGACGGTGATCGTGCGCTCCGGCGGCGCCGCCTGGGAGTAGATGGTCGTCGGTCTGCAGGCAGCCAGCAGGACGGCGAGGGCCAGGAGCATGGACAGGGACAAAGAGCGAGTATGCATGGTTTCCTCCTCGAGATGAAATGAGCGTATGAAGATGTCCTTCGGACGGCGCTTCCCTCGAAAAAGTTCCGCCCTCCCCGGCCGGGGAGGGCGGCTCGAGCAGAAGATTAGCGGACTTCGTAGACCACATTGAGATAGACGGTCAGCGGCAATTGGCCGGGGCTGATCGGGGTCGGCGCTCCGCCGCCTTCCCCGCCGCCGCCCATTCCGTAGCCGTAGTAAACCGGCAACGAGTCGCTGTAGGAAAGAGATTGGATCTCGCCCAACTCGAGGCCGGCGTTCTGGGCCAATTCATCGGCCAGGCTGGCCGCGTTTTCCATCGCCAGGCGGCGGGCCTCCTGCAAGCCAGCCGATTTGTCGGCCACGTCGAACTGCAGGCTGTTGATATTGTTGGCGCCGGCAGCGATCGCGGCGTCCAACACCTGAGGCAGCGCCTCCAGATCGCGGACGGTCACATAGACGGTGTTGTCCACCATGTAAATGATCTCCGTGTACATGCCTGTGACCGGATCGTACTGCTGCGACCCCCAGACCGAGAAATTGCTGGTCTGAATGTCGCCGGCGGCGATGCCCATCCCAAGCAGCGCATCCACGACCGCCTGCGTTTGGCGGTTGTTTTCCTCCACAGCAGCCGAAATATCGGCATCCTCCGTGTGTACGCCCATGTACACATAGGCGATGTCGGGAGTCAGATAGACCGTGCCGGTGCCGGTCACGTTGAGGGTGCGCGGCGCCTCCGCAGACGAAGACCGAGAGCCGCAAGCCGTCAAAATGAGGGCCAGAGCCAGAAGCGGCGCAAGAAAGAACCATTTGGAACGCATACAAACCTCCTTTGGAATATAGGTGAACAGGACCCAGACGCTGCCGGACGAGAAAATGTTCCCCTCACGCCTTGTATTTTACCCCAAATCCCTGTACAATCCGATACAAATGTTCTAAGGAACAGGCATGGCCCTCAATTTCCGGCAAGTCTATGAAAAGATCCGCCTCATCGGCCAGGAGGCGCAGACGCGCCGCGAGACCCTGGAGCGTCAGCGTCAGCGCGCCTGGGACCTCTTCCTGGCCTGGCAGGAGCAAGCGGCGCTCCTGGCCGAGAAAGTCGAACGCGCCCGCGGCGACGACCCGGCCCTGCGCTGCGCCATCCCCCTCG
>CALGPL010000072.1 GCA_937960595.1 uncultured Anaerolineales bacterium
AGCGGCCCGACCAACAACACCCTGCACTACTCGACCGTGACGGGCGGCGAAGCGACCTTCCAGATCAACGGCAACCGCTTCACGCTGACCTACACCGGTTTCACCAACCGCGGCCAGGCCGAAATCTACGTGGATGGGGCATTGTACGCCACCGTCAATCAATACAACAGCACGCTGGCCTGGCAGCGCACCTGGACCAGCGGCATCCTGCCCGGCGCCACCCCGCACACCATCCGCATCGTCCACAAGAGTGGCACCTACATCGACATCGACGCCATTACCGTCCACGCCCCGTAACCGACAGCCACTCGAGCCGAGCGAGCCTCCCCCTGCGGCTTTCGACCCGCAGGGGGATATTCTTTCGGCCAGATCGGCCTCACGCCCAGTTCTTTGCAACAAAGCAAAAAGATAAACAAAGCCCAAAAACTTGACTTTTGTCCCTCTTTTGTGCTAGATTTAGGCTATCTCACCTCACAGGAAATTCCATGCATCGCGAACGCGTTTCTGAAAACGTCTACTGGTTCCAGTCCGAAGTGTATGCCCAGGTCACCGCCGGCGTGGTGGTCGGGCCGCAATGGGCAATCGTCATCGACACGCTGGCCCTGCCCGAAGAAACCCTGACCATGCGCGACTTCATCGAACATGAACTGGGCGTCCAGGTCCGCTATGTGATCAACACCCACTACCACGCCGACCACACCTGGGGCAACTGTTTCTTCCCCGGGGCGGTCATCATCGCTCATTCGCTCTGCCGCACCCTGCTGGCCCAACGCGGCATCCCCTCGCTGGAAGCCGCCCGCAAACAGAATCAAGCCTTCCGGCAGGTCAAGATCGTCCTGCCGCATCTCACCTTCTCTCAGGGCAACCTCAGCCTGCGAATCGGGAAGAAAAATCTGACCATCCTGCCCGCATCGGGCCACAGCCCAGATGGAATCGCCGTCCTGGTCGAAGAAGACCGCGTCCTCTTTGCCGGCGATTCGTTCATGCCCCTGCCCTACCTGGTCGACGGCAACCTGGACGAGATCACCGCCTCCATCAAGAAAATCGGCCGCATGGGCCTCGAAAACATCATCCAGGGCCACGGCGATATCATCCTGCGCGGCGAGATCGATGCGGCGGTCAAGGAGAACATCGCCTACTTGAACAACATCCGCAAGGTGGTCAAAACCGCCGTCCGGCGGCGGGCCGCCGAAGAATATCTGGATAAAATGAACATCGAGACCTGCGGCAAGAGCCGCGTTCACCTGAGCGGCCTGGCCGAGGAATTGCACCGCCGCAACCTGCGCGCCCTCTATCGCCAAGAGAAAGACAGCAAAGAAGGCGACTCCGCCCCCGTCTGACCGATCGAAAAACTCACCCGCAGCAGGTGAGTTTTTCGATCCCTTTAGTGTCTCGGCCCCTCGCCGACAGCCACCTGACGGGCCTGCCGGCGCTTCTGGAGCATCGCCCGCAGGCCGTGCAAGCGTTCCGTCCCCTCTCTCAGACGTTTGATGTTCGGCCGCAGCGCCCAGACCAGCAGAATCTCGGCCAGCACGCCGTAGATCACGTGCGCCCAAGGCCCCAGTCCAAGCGCAGCGCGGACGCCAAAAATGATGACTGCCATCAAACCGATGCTCATGGTGGTGACAGAAGCATAGCCGACCCCAAACCAAATGAGGAAACCGATCGGGAATATGATCAGGGCTGCCGGCGGCCACAAACCGAGTGCGCCGCCAAAGGCAGCCGCCCCGCCGGCCCCGCCGCGCAACCGCAGACGGCCGTCGGGGCCGCGCTCGGCCAGAAAGATCGAGTAGTTATGCCCCAGAACGGCCGCCACCGGCGTCAGGGCATGAGCCCATGGATTGCCCGTCACCGCCCGCGCCAGCCAGACGGTCGAGGCAGCCTTGAAAATATCCAGGAGGGCCGTGAAAAGGCCGGCCCCAAATCCGGCGGCGCGCATCGCATTCGTCCCCCCTGTCCGCCCGCTCTCGACGCGGCGGAGATCCTTGCCGCTGATCATCTTGACGATGATCAAACCGAAAGGAATCGAGCCAAAAATATAGGCGGCAATCAACAGCCCGGCATCGATCAAGAATTGCATAGAGAACTCTCCTCCTGGCGCACGAGAAGTGGCACAAATGGTAACACGAATCGGTCAAACCGGTTGCTGAAGATTAAAAGACTCTAAGATTCCCGCAACTCATCCCAACCAAATTGCCAGCCCCCAAAACAAGACCAACATCACCGCCGGCTCGATAACCGCCCGCCGGAAGGGTTCCTCCTCCACCAGGTTGACGGCCAGCCCGGTCAGGGCATAGACCGGCCCCAGCAGAATCAGCCCAAAGCGGATGGGCGTCAGCGGCCAGAAATACAGGCCGGCTGCCAGTTGCATCCCCACCAGCGCAATCACCAGCGCCCAGGTGAACTCCCACCGTTCGTTGAGACGCAGGTGCAGCGTCCGCAGCGCCGCCAGGCCGCCGGCCACAAACAGCGCCAGCATGAGCAGCAGCCAGGGCGTGCCGCTCGCCCGTAAAGCCACCGCCAGAATCAGGTACAAAGCAAAAGCCAACACGGTCAAAGCCACCGAGGCCGCCGGATAACGCGGGTCGGTGGGATCGACCACCACGTATTCGGCCGTAAAGACCGCCACCAGGAGCAAACCGCCCAGCCCGAAAGCGGCCCACCAGACCATGCCGGTCGGCAAGGTATACAGAGCAATGCCCACCACCAGGGCGGTCAACATGGGAACCAGCCAGTGTTCGACCGTTTCGCCCGCCTGGATGGAGGGGTGACCGCGCAGCAGCCAGTCCGCCCCGGCCGCGCTCAGGGCGGCGGCCAGCAGCGCAAAAGCGGCGTTCAAATTGAGTTCGAAATCCAGGCTCATCTCCGCCAGCGTAAAACTGACCGGATAGAACGGCGTGCGGATGACATGCGTCAGGGCGTAGGTCAGCAGCACCATCGCCGTCAGAACGCTGAGCCGCCCGGCATCGGGAGAATGACTCTGTTCAGGCATTGCCTGCATTGTACCTGTCTCCCGCTTGCCTGCCAAGCCCTGCCTTCACCTGCCGCGCCAGGGGCGTGTGGTAGAATAAGAGCCGATGCAAACCGAACCGGATCAATTGCCTCCTCCCCCCGGACTGATCCCCTCCCTGGCAGCCGGCTTCGAAGCGGTTGCCAGCCACATCACCGTCATCACGCTGCCCGTCCTGCTGGACCTCTTCCTGTGGCTCGGCCCGCGCCTGCGCCTGAAAGAACTCTTCCGGCCCTTCATCGAAAGCATCCCGCTCATGCCGGTCCCGCCCATGCCCGACCTGCCCGAACTGGGCACTGTCCAGCAAATGTGGAGCGATTTCTTCGACCGATTCAACCTGTTCATGCTCCTGCGTACCTATCCGGTCGGGACCTCCAGCCTGCTCAGCCTGCAGATGCCGACCGTCTCCCCGCTGGGCGCCCCGGCCGCGCTGGACGCCGGGCCGTTCCTGCCCGCCCTGGGCTGGAGCCTGCTGCTGATCCTGGTCGGACTCTTGCTCGGCAGCCTCTACTTCCACGCCGTTTCGGGCGCGGCCTTCAAGCGACAGACGGAGGCAGGCCTGAAACTTGCCCTGCGCGCCAGTGGACAGGTGATCCTGCTCTCGCTGGTCTGGTGGGGACTGCTGGCAGCCCTCGGCTTCCCCCTCCTGGCCATGGTGACCGTGCTCGGCATGTTCAATCCCGCTCTGGCCCAGATCGCCTTGATCCTCCTGGCCGTGATCTGCACCTGGCTGGTCCTGCCGGTCTTCTTCTCGCCGCACGGGATTTACACCTACCAGCAGAATGCCTTCCTGGCAATTCTCTCCAGCCTGCGCATGGTGCGCTTCACCCTGCCGGCCAGCGGCCTGTTTGCCATCCTGATGCTGCTCATCAGCCAGGGACTGCGCTTCTTGTGGAGCACGCCGCCCGCCGACTCGTGGTGGCTACTGGTCGGGATCGGCGGGCACGCTTTCGTCTCGACGGCCCTGCTGGCCGCCAGTTTCATCTACTACCGCGATGTAAACACCTGGCTGAACGTGGTCTTCGAGCGCCTGAATCGGCAGCCGAAATCGGCACGCATCTAACCTCTCCGCCCCTCCTCCAGCAAGGAGGCGAAGAGAATCCCAAAGAGGTTTCTATGGCAGTCAACGGAAGTTACGAAGCAAAAGATATCCAGGTTCTGGAAGGGCTGGAAGCCGTCCGCCGCCGCCCCGGCATGTACGTCGGCGGCACAGACATCAAAGCCCTCCATCACCTGGTCTATGAAGTCGTAGACAACTCGATCGACGAGGCCCTGGCAGGGGCCTGCACGCGCATCGAGATTACCATCCATCCCGATTCGTCGGTCACCGTGAAGGACAACGGGCGCGGCATCCCGGTCGATCTGCACCCGACCGAAAAGAAGTCGGCCCTCGAAGTGGTGATGACCAAACTGCACGCCGGCGGCAAGTTCGGCGGCGGCGGCTACAAAGTTTCGGGCGGCCTGCACGGCGTGGGGGTCAGCGCGGTCAACGCCCTGTCCGAATGGTGCGAGGTGCGCGTCCGGCGCGGCGGACAGGTCTATTTCCAGCGCTACGAGCGCGGCTATCCCCAGGAGGCGGTCAAGGTCATCGGCAAGACCCACCCCGACGACACCGGTACGACCACCACCTTCAAATTCGACCCGCTCATCTTCATGTCCGACCTGGACTACAAATTCGACACCCTCGTGCAGCGCTTCCGCGAGATGGCCTTCGTCACGCGCGGGGTGACGATTCATTTCCTCGACGAACGCGCCAACCGCCAGATGACCTTCTACTTCGAGGGCGGCATCACCTCCTTCGTGCGCTACCTGAACCGCAACCGGGCGACGCTCCACCCGGTCGTCTTCGTGGACAAAGAAATCGAGGGCATCGGTATCGAATGCGCCGTCCAGTACACCGACGCCTACACCGAGTCGGTCTACTCCTTTGCCAATACCATCAACACCGTAGACGGCGGCACCCACCTGACCGGCATGCGCTCGGCCCTGACGCGCGTCATCAACGATTACGCCCGCAAGGCCGGCCTGCTCAAGGACGCCGACCCCAACTTCTCCGGCGACGACACCCGCGAGGGCCTGACCGCCATCGTCAGCGTCAAACACCCCGACCCCCAATTCGAGAGCCAGACCAAAGTCAAGTTGATGAACCCCGAGGTGCAAACTTACGTCGCCCAAACGCTCGGCGAGGCATTTGCCACCTTCCTCGAGGAAAACCCGCGCGAGGCCAAAGCCATCGTCGAGAAGTGTCTCACCTCGGCCCGCGCCCGCGACGCCGCCCGCAAAGCGCGCGACCTGGTCATCCGCAAGTCGGCGCTGGAAAGTCTGACCCTGCCCGGCAAACTGGCCGACTGCTCCGAGCGCGATTCGTCCAAGACCGAACTCTACATCGTCGAGGGCGACTCGGCCGGCGGCTCGGCCAAGCAGGGCCGCGACCGGCACTTCCAGGCCATCCTGCCGCTGCGCGGCAAAATCATGAACACCGAGCGCGCCCGCCTCGACAAGATTCTCTCCAGCAACGAAATCAAGGCGCTCATCTCGGCCCTCGGCACCGGCATCGGCGACAACTTCGACCTAGAGGGCCTGCGCTACGGCCGCGTCATCATCATGACCGACGCCGACGTGGACGGCGCCCACATCCGCACCCTGCTCCTCACCTTCTTCTTCCGCTACATGCCGCAACTCATCGAGGAAGGCCACCTCTACATCGCCCAGCCGCCGCTCTACCGCATCGCCTACAAGAACCAGGTGCATTACGCCTACACCGAGGCCGACAAAGACAAACTGCTCAAGTCGCTCGGCGTCAGCGCCGACAAGGTCAGTCTCTCGCGCTACAAAGGCCTGGGTGAGATGAACCCCCAGCAATTGTGGGAGACGACCATGAACCCGATGAACCGCACCCTGCTGCTGGTCACCATCGAGGACGCCGCCGAGGCCGACCGCACCTTCGACATGCTGATGGGCGACGCGGTGGACCCCCGGCGCCGATTCATCCAGACGCATGCCAGAAGCGTGAGAAACCTGGATATCTAGGATTTTCTCCAGGCAGTCCCCCTGCAATCAGACCTCCCCGAATCAAACGAGCCGGTTCCCGTTTCAGGAACCGGCCCGTCCTTCTCCCGGCTCAATCGCCCAAATAGGCCGAGTCCACAATGCCCACAATGACCGAAATGACGCACGCATCCGGATTGCGCAGCACCTGGCGCGCCCCGTTGCCCTCGCGGTTGACCAGCACCGTGTCGCCGATCCCGGCCTGGGTGTTGTCGAGGGCGAGGAAATCCTCGTCGGGCGCCTCCCCCGCCAGGCCCAACGGCTGGACGACCAGCAGCCGCCGGTTCTTGTAATCGCGATGGCTGAGGGTGGTCACGACCGTGCCGACAACTTTTCCGAGAATCATCGTCTGCCTCAGGAAAATGCATTCCAGCCGCGTTTCAGGGTGAAGTCGAACTCGCCGTCCGGGCGGACTTCCACCTCGTCCACCACGCCGACCAGGGCCAGGTCCACCGGCACGAACTTGACCTGCGGCATGGCCAGGGCAGCCTCGCGCGAGCGCACCATCACGCACAGGTCGCCCGGCCCGGCATCAACCACATCGGCGGCAACCTGCAGCGCGCCGACCGGCTCGAGGCGCTTGTTGAGCGGCTGGACGACCAGCAACTTCAACCCCTCGGTGCCGGGATATTTCAGCGTGCAGACCGCGCTGCCCTTCACCCGCCCGAACAGCATCTACTTGACTCCCGTGCTCTTCAGGACGCGCTGGATGATGACCTCCAGCAATTGCGGGTCCACCTGCGTCCCCAGCCGGGCATTGACCGCGCTGCGGATGCGGGCCGCCAGGTCGGCGTCCGCGGCCGGGGCGGGGGCGGGAGCCGCGGCAGGCTTGGAGGTCTGCGAGAGATACGGGCGCACCGGCGCGGCCGGGGGCTCGACCGGCCGATCCTTGACCAGTTGCATGCCCAGCCGCTGGGCTTTTTCGTAGGCCAGTTCGGTCAGCACCACGTTGTCATTCAATTGCAGCGACATGACGCCGCGCTTCCACAGGTCCTCGATATCGCGTTCGGTATAGAATTCCTTCGGCATCGTCGGCTCCTTTCAGGCGCCCTCGCGGCCGGCCAGCCCTTCCAGCGCCTGGATGGCGGCGTTCTTGGCCGTCACGATCTCTGCCTCGGTGCCGGCCAGCCACATGCGCCCGAAGCGCCCCACCGAGGAGACGTGAACGATCTTGATGCTGGCGGTCTTCTCGGCCTCGTTGCAGGCAAAGTTGATGTAGGCCGCCGGGGCGCACTCCAGCACCAGCATCGTCTCGCCGGCCACCAGCATGCTGCCGCGCCGGAAACGGTTGATCAACTGCGCCTGGTACGGGTCAATGCGCGTCACCACCTGGGTGGAGACCACCTGCGGGCGGATGCGGTCCTCGACGGTCAGGCCGAGGCGCTTGAGCACCACCTCCCCCGCCTCGAGGACGGCCGCCTGGTTGGGCGAATGGACCTCGAACATGCCGAACTCGCGCTCGACGATTTGCGCCCCCGGGCGGGCCTCGGTGGCCTTGACGGCGATGTCTACCACCCGGAAGACCTCGTTGCCGGGCGCCATCTCGACATACAGGGCCGCCATGCCCTCGGTCGGCAAGTCGCCCTGCGTGATCGTCCCGATGAAGGCGGCAAATTGCGGCTGCATGCGGTCGAGATAGCAATAACAGCGCAAGGAGAATGCTTCAGCCATATTTCCTTTTCTTTCTCGCGCCCTCCAGAACCGGCCGAGGACGGGCAAGAAGACCGGCCCCGCAAGGCGCGGCGGGATGACCGTCGCGGCCCGAGGAACGGACCGTCCACCGGGCAGCCAACCGTCACCGGCCGATTACTTGGCCTTCGGTTCGGCCGTCCGGCCGCCGATGACGCCCTTGCTCGACTGAGGCAGGATCATTTCCACATCGGCGTGCGGGCGCGGGATGACATGCACCGAGACCAGTTCACCGACGCGCTTGGCGGCTGCCGCGCCGGCGTCGGTGGCCGCCTTGACGGCGCCGACGTCGCCGCGCACCATCACGGTCACGTACCCGCCGCCGACATACTCCGAGCCGAGCAGGACCACGTTGGCAGCCTTGACCATCGCATCGGCCGCCTCGATGGCGCCCACCAGGCCTTTCGTCTCGACCATGCCGAGAGCAATCAAAGAGGGATCTTGAGCCATGGATTTCCTTCCTTTCCTTGTGATGGATTACTTCCCTAAAATTTCGTTCACCACCTGCCGGACGAGACGCTCGATCTCGTCCACCGACAGGCCGGCCATCGTCTCGCCGGGCGCGAAGGCCTCCGGCGGGGGAGGCAACGTCTCGTAGGCCAGGCGCTTGATGTTGAGCAGATGCTGGGCGCTGATGTTGTCGCTGGTGATGGCCCCGCCCAGGCCGCCCGGGCCGAGGGTCAGCGAAGGCAGCACACCGCTGGTCAGGCCGATGGCGCCCAGCGTCCCCATCGTGTTGACCAGGATGCGGAAGACCGGCTTCTCCAGCCCAAAGGCCAGGATGACTTTCTCGTCGGTGGCGTAGAGGATCTGGGTGTGTCCCAGCCCGCCGGCCTCGATGACGGCGATGGACATCTCGCAGCCCTGTTCCCAGCCCTCGGCCGTGTACCAAGCCAGGACGGTGGTCATCTTCTCGTGCGAGAGCGGCTCGTCGCGGCCGATTTTCGTCAGCGGGGTGACCAGGATGCGCGTCCCGGCCGGGACCCGGAAACCGGCCACCTCGGCCACCACCTCCGCCGACTTGCCGACTACACGGCCGTTGAGACTGCCGTCCGGGTTGAAAACCGTCCGGCGCAGGGCATCGGTCTGCTGCGGGTCGCAGAAGTAGGCGCCCTCCGCCCGCATCAGGTCGGCCAGGCGGGCGGCAATCGGCGCGTCGGCAATGACGGCCTGCTCGGTGGCGCAGATGGTGGAGTAATCGAAGGCCTTGGAAGCGACGATGTAACGGGCCGCCTTCTCGAGGTCCGCGCTGCGGTCCACGTAGACCGGCACATTGCCCGGGCCGACGCCGTAAGCCGGCTTGCCGGTCGAGTGCGCCGCCCGCACCATCGGCGCCCCGCCCGTCGCCAGGATGACCGCCGTCTGACGGTGAGTCATCAGTTCCTGCGTGCCCGGCAGCGAGACCTGCTGGAGGCAGCCGATCAGCCCCGGCGGCGCGCCGGCGTTCTCGGCTGCCAGGGCCATCGTCTGGGCGGCCTCGTAGGTGCAGCGCCGCGCCGCCGGATGCGGCGAGAAGACGATGGCATTGCGGGCCTTGACGGCAATCAGGGCCTTGAAAAAGGTCGTCGAGGTCGGGTTGGTGGAGGGAATCAGCGCCGCCACCACGCCCATCGGCCAGGCGATCTCCACCACGCGGCGGGCCTCGTCGCGCCGGATGACGCCGACCGTCTTCAGGTCGCGGATGCTTTCCCAGATCCAGCGCGAACCGAACTCGTTCTTGAGTTTCTTGTGCAGGGCCACGCCGTAGCCGGTTTCCTCTTGGGCCAGCCGCCCCAACCGTTCGGCGGCCTGATAGCCGGCCTCGGCCATCGCCGCGCAGACCCGGTCGACTTCGTCCTGCGAGGCGCGCCGCCAGGTTTCCCAGGCAGCGCGGGCCGCCGCTACCAGGTCGCGGGCTTCTTGGATGGAGGCGAGGTCTGTGTCCATTTCGCTTCCTTCACGACTTGCGGAACGTCACCTGACCGTCCACTTCGAGCGAGTCGATGACCGCCATGATGACGGCATCCACCGGCGAGTCTTTGGTCAGCGCCGTCTGACGGGCCGAGGAGCCGGCACAGGTCAGCACCAGGTCGCCGACCCCGGCGTCGACCGTGTCCACGGCCACGTAGGGCTTGCCGACCGGCGCGCCGCTCTCGTCCGTCTGCCGGACGATGAGCAGTTTGCGGCCGGTCAGTTTTTCGTCTTTGACCGTCGCGACGGTCGTTCCGATCACTCTGGCGATCAACATGGCCACTCTCCTGAATTCCGCCGGGGAACGGCGACAAACGAAGACGGTTTTGATGAACCGATCATCGGGTTCATCTTCGTTCATCCCCGGTCAATAACTCTTCGCCGCCGCGGGAGACTCCTTGCCGGGGCCCTGGATGATCTTGACGCCCGCGCTGGCGCCGATGCGCGTCGCCCCGGCCCGCAGCATCTTCTCGGCGTCCTCGTAGGTGCGCACGCCGCCGGCAGCCTTGACGCCCATCTCCGGCCCGACCACCCGGCGCATCAACTCCACGTCGTGAACGGTCGCGCCGCCGCCGGCAAAGCCGGTCGAGGTCTTGACGAAGTCCGCGCCGGCCTCCTTGGCAAGCAGGCAGGCGATGGTCTTTTCCTCGTCGGTCAGCAGGGCAGCCTCGATGATGACCTTGACGATGGCGCCGCGGGCATGCGCGGCTGCCACCACCCCGCGGATGTCGCGGGCAACCAGGTCGAGGTCGCGCGCTTTCAGCGCCCCGATGTTGATGACCATGTCAATCTCGCCGGCGCCGTGTTCGATGGCGTTCTCGGTTTCGAAGACCTTGACCTCCGGCGCGGTCGCCCCGAGCGGGAAACCGATCACCGTGCAGACCTTGACCTCCGAGCCTTTGAGCAACTGGGCGCACAACTCGACCCAGGCCGGGTTGACGCACACCGAGGCGAAACCGTACTTGCGCGCCTCGAAGCACAATTGCGCAATTTGCTCCTGGGTGGCATCCGGTTTGAGCAGGGTGTGATCGATCATCTTGGCCAGATTGAGGTCGCCGGGGATGACGCCCAGGGTGGAGGTCAGCCGTTCGGCCCCGGCGCTGACCACGTTGCCGGCCCGGTCGAAACAGGTGCGGACGCAGACCGACTCGGCGCAGTCGAATTTGCACTGCCCGTCTGCCGGAATCTTGTCCTTTTCCTTTTGCTCCTGGAGGGCAATCAGCACCTCGCGGGTGATGATCTCGACCAGTTGCTCGACCAGTTTCGGATCGGTGACCATAGTTGCCTCTACTTCAAATACTGCTTCTCGACGGCAGTGATCTTGTCGATGCGCGGCTGATGCCGCCCGCCGCCGAATTCGGTCGTCAGCCAGACCTTGACGATCTGCTTGGCCAGGTAGACGCCGATCAGCCCGGCCCCCAGCGTCAGGACGTTGGTGTCGTTGTGCTCGCGGCTGTTGACCGCCGACGAATAATCGTAAGCCAGGCCGGCCCGCACGCCCGGCACCTTGTTGGCAACGATACAAGAGCCGATTCCCGCGCCATCAATCATGATGCCGCGCCAGGCCTTGCCGCCGGCAACCCATTTGGCCACCTCGTGGGCAAAATCGGGATAATCCACCGGCCCTTTGTTGTAAGCGCCCACGTCGCGCACATCGAAGCCCAGTTCGCTCAGGTAAGGTTTGAGGCTTTCTTTGAGGTCGTAGCCGCCGTGGTCGCAGCCGATCGCGACTACCTTTGCTTGAGCGGCAGGCGTCTCGCCTTTGGGTTCGGTCTGCGGAGCAGGCGCAGAGGGACCCGGCGCGCCCATCACCTGACCGACCACCCGCCGGACGATGCGCTGGAGTTCGTCCTCTTCAACCGGATTCACCGAACATCCTTTTGCTGAGCAGGAATAGACGCCGACTGGTTATGACCACATAACCATATTACCTCTCTATAGTAGCACGATGGCCACCAAAAGTCAAGCGTCAAGAGAAATGGGCGTATTTTAGCGGGTCAAGCGGGCGTAATAACGATAGCGGTCCCCCCGATAGAGAATCTTGACGAATTCGATCACCCGCCGATCCTGCGAATACGTCGTCCGCTCGCTGAGCAGCAACGGGCTGCCGGCCGGGATTTGCAGCAGGGCGGCCTCCTGAGGGGTGGCCACGGTCACCTCGAGCGTCTCGTCGGCCTCGGTCGGGATGAGATGGAACTTTTCCTGCAAGATTCGATAGACCGAGCCGCAGGCTTCCAATTCCTCCCGCGTGATCGTGCCGCCTTCCGGCAGGACGTAATAGGAGGTTTGCAATCCCATCGGCACCCCGTCGCCCAGGCGCAGACGTTCGATGTACAACACCTCGCCGCAATCCTCCGGCAATTCCAGGCGCTGGCGCACCTTTTCGGGCGGCCGGACCGGCCCCATCTGTAGAATCCGCTGCCCCGGCTCCAGGCCGCGCTGCTTCATATCCTCGGTGAAACTGGTCAGTTCGGAGATGCCCTTCTGCAATTTCTGCGGCGAGACGAACGTCCCCCGCCCATGCTCGCGGTACAGAAACCCCTGGCGGACCAGCAGGTCGATCGCCTGACGGACGGTGATGCGGCTGACCGCGTATCGCTCCTCCAACTGACGTTCCGAGGGAATCGGCTGGCGGGCAGCAAATTCACCGTTGGCAATCCGTTCGCGCAAGATGTTGGCCAACTGGTAATAGCGGGGCAGAAAATCGTTCGGGTCAATGGTATCCGGCATCAGAGGCCCTTAAGGTTATGTGGTTATGACCAGTTAGATTATCGGCTTTTTCGCAGTCAAAGTCAAGAGGAGCCGAGGCCCTCGCCCCGACCGTGTGCGGCCGCCGGCGCCTCTCACATCTTGACCCGCACATCCACCGCCACCGCGCCGGAGCCGGGAGCCAGGACGCGCAACGGGTTGATCTCGATCTCGCCGATCTGCGGGAAATCGTGCGCCAGGCGCGCCAAGCGGATCAGCACCTCCTGGACTGCCGCAGCGTCGGCCGGCGGAATGGAGCGGAATCCGGCCAGTTTGCGCCCGGCCCAGGTGCGGGCCAGCATCCGCTCGGCATGGGCCTCGGCCAGCGGGGCCAGGTCGAAGGCCACGTCCTTCAGCCCTTCCACTTCCACGCCACCGGAACCGAACATCATCAGCGGGCCAAAGACCGGGTCGCGCGCCGCGCCGACGATCACGTCCTGACCGGGCGGCAGCATGCGCTGAATATGCGCGCCTTCGATGCGCGCCGAGGGAATCGCCGCCCGGGCGCGCTCGGTGACCGTTCGGAAGGCCTCGGCCACGGCTTCGCCCGTCTCCACGCCCAGAATCACGCCGCCGACATCGGACTTGTGGGGAATGTCTGCCGAGGCCACCTTGACGGCCACCGGAAAGCCCAGGCGCTCCGCCAACGCGGACGCCTCCTCGGAGCTGCGCGCCAGTTTGACGGCCGCGGTCGGGATGCCGTAGGCGCTCAGCAAGCGGTCGGCAGAATCGGGGTCCAGCCAGGCGCCGGCGACGGCCGACTCGAGGGCGCGGGCCGCCGCCTGGCGGTCGATGCCGGTCAGGTCGGGCAGCGGCAGGTCGGGGGTGCGTTCGAATTCGGCCCGGCGGGTCAGAGCGGCCAACGCCCGCGCCGCCCGTTCACCGAAGGGATAAGTGGCCACCTTGGCCCGCCGAAAATGCTCCAGCGCTTCGGCCACCAGCATCTGGCCGAGCAGATTCATGACCACCGGCTTCGGAGTCGCCTGGATGAGCGGAATGATGGCGTCGGCCACCTCCTCGGCCTTGCACATCGGCGGGGCCGGCAGGATGACTATCACCGAGTCCACGCCGGGATCGTCGAGCAGCAATTGCAGGCTGCGGGAATAGTCCTGCGGCAGCGAGCCGCCGAGCATGTCCACCGGGTTGTGAAAATTGGCCGCCGGCGGCAGGAATTCCTTGAGAGCCGCGACGGTTTTCTCCGAGAGTTTGGCCAGTTCGAGGCCGTAGGCTTCGACCGCATCCGAGGCGATCACCCCCGGCCCGCCGGCGTTGGTCAGGATGGCGACCCGCGGCCCGGCCGGGAGCGGGCAGTAGGAGAAAGCCATAATCAAGTCGAAGAGTTCCTCGCTCGTCTCGACCCGCAAGATGCCGGCGCGCTCAAAGGCGGCCGCGTAGGCGGCGTCGGAGCCGGCCAGTGCGCCGGTGTGCGAGGCGGCCGCCCGCTGACCGGCGCTGTAGCGTCCCACCTTCAGCCCGACCAGCGGCTTGCGGCGGGCAGCCTTGCGCGCCTCGGCAATGAAGCGCGGCCCATCTACCAACGCCTCGATATACAGCGCCAGGACGGCGGTCTGCTCGCCGCCGACGGCGGCCTCGAGCACGTCCGCCTCGACCACGTCGGCCTTGTTGCCCAGACTCATCAGGCGCGAGAAGCCCAGCCCCTCGCTGCGCGCCCAGTCGATCATCACCAGCAGCATGGCCCCCGACTGCGAGACGATGGCTACGTTGCCCTTGGGTGGGGCCGGTTCGGGCAGGAAACTGGTGTCGAGCGGCAGATAGGCGTCCGTCAGGCCGACGCAGTTGGGACCGACGATGCGGATGCCGTACTCGCCGGCGATGCGCATCACCTCGGCCTCCAGCGCCTCGCCCTCCGGGCCAACCTCGCGGAATCCGCCCGCCAGGATGATGACTGCCCGAATGCCGCGCACCCCACAGGCCTCCAGCGCCTGCGGGACCGCCGGCGAGGGGACGATGATGGCCGCCAGGTCCACCGGGTCGGGGACATCGGCGACCGAGGTGTAGATCGGCCGGCCGAACAATTCGCCCTCCTTCTGGCTGACGAAATGAATCGCCCCGCGGTAGCCGGAATTGGCCAGGTTGCGGGCCACCCCGTAGCCCGGTTTGACCGGATTGGTCGAGGCGCCGATCACGACCACACCCTTGGGATCGAAAAAGGGAAGTAAAGAAGCATCCATCGCGAGAATCCCTTTCTGTCATGTGAAATATCTGCCGACGCAGAGACGCCGCCGGACGAGAAAACGTCCGCGCTTTGAGCGCGGACGCGCCGACTAATCGCACAAACCCAGGAGAACAGCCGCCCCCGCCCCTCCAAACAACATCAAGTGCTTCGTGCTGACCCCTGCCCCTCTTGCTTCCAGCCGCCCGACCTTCTGGTCTTGGTGGTAGACTCCGCACGTTCCCATTCCCTCGCTGCGGACCTCGCCCACATCGGTCAGGCCGCGCCGGATGCGGCCGCTGCCGCGTCCATAGCGCTCGACGACCACACTGGCGCACAGGTTGCCGGCCACGAAGGTCGTCGCTTCGTGCTCCTGATCTTCCTCGCCCCAGTCCACCTCGATTCGTCCGATGCGCTCGGCGCCGCGATAGAGCCAGCCGAGCGTCTCACTCTCGATCAAGACACCGCCCACCAGGACATTCTGGGAAAAAATGGCAATGCTCATCTTGCCTCCTTTGCTCGCTTCCTGCGCGCCACCTGGTCAGAGAGATCATGGTGCAGAAGCGGAGGTCATCCCGGCAGGCCGCCATGCTCGATGACACACAACAGTCCTCTGTGCTCCGGTTCACACCTATTATACCCATCTGAGATATAATTTGCAGCATGGAAGCGCCCTCCTCGACCTCCTTTCGACCCTATCTGGCCCCCACTCTGGTCCTTTTTGGCCTTGGCTGGGGAGGGCTGGGGCTGACCGTCTTTACCCTTCCTCCCCTTGTCTGGGCGCGCTGGTTGTTCTTCGCTCTGCTGACCCTGGCCCTGACCGGCACCGCCCTGCCGGCGGTCTGGTACCTGAACCTGCGCTTTCCGAGCAACCCGCCTGTCGAATCGTCCGTCATCCTGCGCCAGGCCATCTGGTTCGGCGTTTACGGGGCAGTGCTGGCCTGGCTGGAGATCAACGGTGTGGTAACCATCTGGATCGCCCTGGGTTGGGCGCTGGGGCTGATGGCGGTCGAATACATCGTCCGGATGATCGAGCGTTCGCGTTGGCGCCCGCCGGTGATCACAGAAGACGCGCCGCCCCCTGCTGAACCGCCGACTTCCGATGACTGACCTGCGCGCCCTCCCGTCTGTGGAACAACTCCTGCAAAGTGACCAGGCCGCCGACCTGATGGCCCGCTACGGCCGCCCTCTGACCGTCGCGGCGGTGCGGGCCGCCCTCCAACAGACGCGCGCCGCCGCGGCGCAAAGCGCGCCCCTGCCCGACCGCGCCCATCTGCTCGCCCAGACCTCCGCCCTGTTGGCTGCCTGGACGAATCCCAGCCTGCTGCCGGTCATCAACGCCACCGGCGTCATCCTGCACACCAACCTCGGACGCGCCCCCCTCTCGGCGGCGGCGCTCGCCGCCATCGAGGCGACCGGGCGCGGCTACTCGACCCTGGAATTCGACCTGGCAAGCGGCAAGCGCGGCTCGCGCCTGATCCACGCCGAAGCCCTGCTCGTCCGCCTGACCGGCGCCGAAGCAGCCGTCGTCGTCAATAACAACGCCGCCGCCCTCCTGCTGGCCCTGAGCGCCCTGGCGGCCCGCCGACGGGTCGTCATCGCCCGCTCACAGTTGATCGAAATCGGCGGCGGTTTCCGCATCCCGGAGGTCATGAAACAGTCCGGGGCCAGGCTGGTCGAGGTAGGGACGACCAACAAAGTCCGTCTCTCCGACTACGAGGAGGCCCTGAACGAACCCACCGCCCTGGTGTTGCACGCCCACGCCTCCAACTTCCGCATCATCGGTTTCACCGAAGAACCGCCGCTGACCGAAATCGCTGCCGCCGCCCATCGGGCGGGCGTCCCCTGCCTCGCCGATCTCGGCTCCGGCGCTGTGCTGCCCACCGAACGCTACGGCCTGGGCCACGAACCGATGGTCCAGGAATCCTTGGCCGCCGGCGCCGACCTGGTCTGCTTTTCGGGCGACAAACTGCTCGGCGGCCCCCAGGCAGGCATCCTCCTCGGCCGCGCCGACCTGCTGGCAAAGGTCAAAAAGCATCCCCTCGCCCGCGCCGTCCGGGCCGACAAGACCTGCCTGGCCGCCCTCAGCGCCACCCTGCTGCATTACCTGCGCGACGAGGCCGAACAGGCGATCCCCGTCTGGCGCATGATTGCCGCCCGGCCCGAAGAACTCCAGGCGCGGGCACAGACCTGGGCGAAGACCCTCGGCCAGGGCGAGGTGACGGCCAGCGAGTCGACCGTCGGCGGCGGCAGCCTGCCCGGCGAAACGCTGCCGACCTTCGTCCTGCGCCTGGCGGTCAGGAATCCCGACTCCTTCCTCGCCGCCCTGCGGCGCGCCTCACCGCCGGTCATCGCCCGCGCCGAACGGGAAAGCGTCCTGCTCGACCCCCGCACCGTCCTGCCGGAGCAGGAGACCGGTCTGCTGGCCGCCCTGCAGCAGGCGCTGAACGACCTCGACAACCTCAAAAAGGACAGGACCCGATGAAATCCGACCTCGATTCCCTCATGCAGTCCAAGAACCTCGACGCTCTGCTGGTGGTCGGCAACGCCACCCACAACCCGCCCATGTATTACCTGACCGGCGGCGGGCATGTCTCGGCGGCCACGCTCCTCAAGAAGCGCGGCGCACCGGCCGTCCTCTACTGCAACGACATGGAACGCGACGAAGCCGCCAAATCGGGCCTCGACGTCCTCTCCTACAGCCTCTATCCTTACGAAGAATTGCTGAAAGAAGCCAACGGCGACCCGGCCCTGGCCGCCGCCCTGCGCTATCGGCGCATGTTCAGCGACCAGCAAGTGCGCGGCCGGGTGGGCGTTTACGGCCACACCGAGGTCGGCTCGGCCCTGGCCGTCTTCGACCACCTGCGCCGGCAAATGCCAGACCTCGAACTGGTCGGCGAGACCCGTGACGGCTCGCTCTTCATGTACGCCATGGAAACCAAGGACGAGGCCGAGGTGGCCCGCATCCGCAAGATGGGCCGCATCACGACGACGGTCGTCGGCCGCGTCGCCGATTTGCTGACCGGATCGGCAGTGCGCGCCGACGAGGTTCTGCTCAAAGAAGACGGCTCTCCGCTGACCATCGGCGACGTGCGCAGCCGCATCAACCTTTGGCTGGCCGAACTCGGCGCCGAAAATCCCGAGGGCTGCATCTTCGCCATCGGACGGGATGCCGGCGTCCCCCACTCTGCCGGCACCGACAGCGACCTCCTGCGCCTCGGCCAGACCATCGTCTTCGACATCTACCCCTGCGAAGCCGGCGGCGGCTACTTCTACGATTTCACCCGTACCTGGAGCCTGGGCTACGCCACCGCTGAAGCCCAGCGCCTCTACGATGAAGTCAAAGCCGTCTACGACAAAGTCATCGAGGCCCTGACCCCTCAGGCCCCCTTCAAAGACTACCAGAAACTGGTCTGCGAGGCCTTCGAGGCGAACGGCCACCCCACCCCACTGCATACCCAGGCACCGGTCGAAGGCTACGTCCACTCGCTCGGCCACGGCGTGGGCCTCAACGTCCACGAGCGCCCCTGGTCGGGGCTGACCGCCGCCGACGACAACCTGCTCAAGCCGGGAGTTGTCATCACGATCGAACCGGGCCTGTACTACCCGCAGAAGGGCATGGGCGTGCGCATCGAAGACACCTACTGGGTCAGGCCAGACGGTCAAATCGAAAAACTGGCCGACTACCCTTACGATTTCGTCCTGGAAATGAAACGCCGCGCCGCCGCTCGCCGCACCCCGACGGGCGGATCACCGGCAATTACTCACGGATGACGAACGACTAGCGACTCATGACTGACCTCCCCCCCGCCCGCATCCTGGCCATCGAAACCTCCTGCGACGAAACCGCCGCGGCCGTGGTCGAGAACGGACGCCTCCTGCTCGCCTCGACCGTCGCCTCGCAGATGGAGATTCACGCCCGCTTCGGGGGCGTCTTCCCCGAAGTGGCCTCGCGTCAACACGTCCTGGCCGCCGTGCCGGTCATCGAACAGACGCTCAACCAGGCCCGTCTCAGCCTGGCCGACATCGACGCCGTGGCCGCGACGCGCGGTCCCGGCCTGGCCGGTTCGCTGGTCGTCGGCCTGAACCTGGCCAAGGGACTGGCGCTGGCGCGCAGCCTGCCTCTCCTGGGCGTCAATCACCTCGAAGCGCATATCTACTCGGCCTGGGTTTCTCTCCCCGACCAGACTCCGCCGCCCGAACCGCAGTTTCCGCTCGTCGCCCTGATCGTCTCCGGCGGCCACACCGAAATCAACCTCATGGACGCCCATCTCCGTTATCGGCGCCTCGGCGCAACCCTCGACGACGCCGCCGGCGAGGCCTTCGACAAAGTCGCCCGTCTGCTGGGCCTGCCCTACCCCGGCGGCCCTGCGATCCAGCAAGCCGCCGCGACGGGCGACCCGGCCGCCTTCAAGTTCCCACGCGCCTGGCTGGAGGGCAGTGATGATTTCTCCTTCAGCGGACTGAAAACCGCCGTCCTCAACGAGACCAAAAAATTCGAGGGCCGGCCGCTGCCCGTCGCCGACCTGGCCGCCTCCTTCCAGGCCGCCGTCGTGGACGTCCTCTTCCAGAAAACCCTGAAAGCCGCCCGCCGGTTTGGGGCCAGAGAAATCCTGGTGGCAGGCGGCGTTTCGGCCAACCAGGCGCTGCGGACTGCTTTCCAGAATCAGGACGAATTCCCAGTCCACATCCCGCCCCTGTCGCTCTGCACCGACAACGCCGCCATGGTCGCCGCCGCCGGTTACTACCGCCTGGCTCTCGGTCACCACGACGATCTCTCCATTGATATTCTGCCCACCTGGCCGCTCTCCTGAAACACCATCCGCGGCGCGAAACAACCGGACTCGACAAACCACCTCCTGCCGAAGAGGGATGGAGAATCCAGGCAATCATAGTAAAATAGGACATTCTCTATCAGGATACTCTTATGAAAAAATCCTCCTCAGTTGTCTCCATCGTCGTCGGTGTGCTGCTGGTGCTGTGCTGTTGCCTCATCCTGGTCTCTACCGGGATATTCTTCCTCTTCTATCAAGTCGGCAATGCCGTTGCCGACCCTGCCTCCCCGCGCGGCGGGCCGGACCCGTTTGGCCCCACCCCCACCCCCTTCGAGGTGCCCCGCATCCCGTCCGGCGAGGTGCCCCACGAGACTCTGCTCACCCTGCAGCAGACCATCGTCCCGATCGCCGATCCGCCGGCGCTGGCCTGCCGTCTGCGAGGCGTCTGCGGCGTGCCTGCCACGCTCGACCCGCCCGCTGTCCCGCTCACCGTCGGCGCCCGCCAGACCTTCTGGGTCAGCAACAACGACACCAACGAGAGTTTCCAGGTTCAGGCAACCCTGCGCTACATCACGCCTCACGCTTACTTCTGGGCCGAGGAGGGCGTCAACGTCAACGAGAACGCCATGAGTCGGTTGATGGACACCTTTGAGAACCAGATCTACCCCACCAACCGCGAATTCTTCGGCTCCGAATGGACGCCCGGCGTGGACGGCGATCCTCACATCTACATCCTCTATGCACAAAACCTCGGCTTTTCGGTCGCCGGCTACTACTCCCCCTCCGACGAATACCATCCGCTGGTGCAACCCTACTCCAATGCCCACGAAATGTTCTACATCAACGCCTCGCAAAGCCTGAGCAGCGACTACACCTACAGCGTCCTGGCCCACGAGTTCCAGCACATGATCCACTGGTATCAGGATGGGAACGAAGGCTCATTCATTGACGAAGGCTTTGCCGAACTGGCTGTTTTCCTCAACGGCTACAACACCGGCGGCTTCGACTGGTACTATGTCAGCAATCCCGACCTGCCGCTGACCGCCTGGCTGCCCGACCCCGGCACCAACA
>CALGPL010000073.1 GCA_937960595.1 uncultured Anaerolineales bacterium
CCCTCTGGGTCGCGCTTTGCCGGGTCGCCGATGCGGCTTTCGACGCGCACGGTCAGGGCAATTTTGATTCCGTCCTTCGTCCAGACATCGAAACTGCCGATTTTGACCTTCGGGCGCAGGTCGACCACGTACTTGATCGTCTCGAACCATTCCAGGAAGGGGGCAATTTCCCCCGGTCCGACCACCCGCGAGAATTTGTTGCCGCGCTCCAAATAGAGGGCGCTACCGTCGAAGACGATCAACAAGATCGGACCGCCGACGTTACAGGCCATCCAGGCTGGCCAGCGGTCTTTGATGTCCTCTTTCTGGAGGATTTCTCCATCTTTCACCAAGATGTACTTGAATTGGGACAACATGTTGAACGGAGGCGGCAGGCGATATTTGCCGTACAGCCGTTCATCGATGATCTCTTTGACGTTCAGGCCTTCTGGAGGCCGATAGAAGGCGCGGAAAAAATCTTGGGCGCATCGGTTAGCCCATCTTTGGACAAGGAAATAGAGGACCAGCAGGCCAAGGACAAGCAAAGCCGCCGCCGTCCAGCGTCCCAAGAGCAGCCAGAGCGAGACTTGGGGAACAGGATTGGAGAAATGACGGATGCCGACAAATAGGCAGTACAAAAGCGCTATTATTAGTGGAGTGTAGGCATAGAAGAATAGGCGCTCGCCTCTCCGTTCGGAGTCGCGGTAGGCATCCTCGCGGGTGTAGGCGCTTTGCCATTGCTCAAACGTGGAAGGGGGCTTAAAAGGCATGGCATCTATTCCTTGTCGGACCCGGAGAAGAAGACGTTTTGCCATTCACGCAGGTAATTCTGCAGGTCGCCGATTCGCCTCTCGGCCTCGACGTTGGTCGCCTCACCTGCCGGGCGTTTATGAATGAAATCTTGAAGCGCGCTCAGAAAGCGCATGGCAATCACATAGCGTGGCAAGCCAGGATGAATTTCCTGCGTCTTTTTCAAGCCTTCTGCAATCGCCTCCAGCAGCATGGAATGGGCATAGGCTCTGGCCTCTTGCTGCATCTTCTCGGACTCCGCCTCGGCGCGAGCCAGGATTTCGACCCGCTTGCGCGCCCACCGGGCGCCCCAGGAGGCGATTTGCTGTTTTTCGATTTCCTCGCTGCCGGGGAAGGAGAAATTCACAATCCGGGCCGCATAGAGCAAAATCCCCGCCGCCCGTAAGGTTTCGGCACAGCGGTCTTTAATTTCCTGGGCAATGACTTCCAGGGCATTGGCAAACCGCGTGTCCTGTGCCGGTCTCCAAAATTCATCCAGATTCTTCTCCGCCACCACTTTGCGGGCCGCATTCTCGACCACATTAAGTGCCCATTGATCCCAGAAGATCGGCTCCTGGTTTTCTGAGACCTTCGCTCCCGTGACACTGATGGTTGCCAGGATGCGGGGGCGCGAGAAGTGGAAACTTCCTTCGGTGTGATCGAGACGGCCGGCATTTTTCAACAAAGGATTTCGTTGAGAGAGTTTTCGGAACGTCGCCTCATCCCAGTTTTCGTTGTCAATGCGAAAAGCCGTGAAGACGCGCGCCTTGAAATTCATCCCGTCTTTGCTGACCACATCAATTTCGTTGGTACGCAGTTGCAGCCGCAGGTCGATAATTTGCAAAGGCCGCTCCAGTTTGCCGGTGAAAACCACGCCTGGACCGTCGATGCGTTTGAACTGATTTCCGCCTGTGATGGCGGCCACCTGGTGGGCTTTCATCCATATCAACCCAGGAAAAGGCAAGTCGCGCGTAAAATCTCCGGCGATACGCGTTTCCGGTTTCTTCCAGGCGTGTCCTTCTACCACAATGAGCGGCAACTGGACTCCCCATGTGTAGGAGACAAGAATCAGAAAACGCTTCCACCTCTCATGTTTGTCGTCGGGGTTCGAGGCAGGGACGAGGATGTGCGCCAGTTCGTAAAGCCCTAGATAGTAGAGCAAAATCAAGGGGATCGAAATAAATAGAATACCCAGCCAGCGGTCGGCAAGCCAACCAAACAGAAGAACGATATAGTGGCCCAGCGCCGAGAACAGCCAGCGCTTTTCGCCGAGTTCATGGCCGAAAAGCCAGGCCAGCAATAATGTCGCCCCTAGCACTTCGATCCAGCGTAGAAGCCAACCGACCCAAGCCCAGGGCCCTTGGAACAGCCCCGGCAGAAACCAGAACACTACCACAATAAATGCTGCGGCCATCATCAGATACAAGGCGTCCAGATAGATTTCCCCACGCGTATATTTTGGCTGTTTGCCCTGTCGTAAATCTTCGTTCGTCTTGCGAATGTTTCTTCTTACAAAGTGAAAAAAAATATAATAAAGAATCCCTCCCAGCCCGACACCTGCCAGCAAGATGCCCAAACCGTTATTTACGGCCTCGAAGAATTTGTCAATTGCTTGGACGACTTGCATAGCCACTGCCTCCACAGCAGTTTGCAGAAAGGCTTGCCGGTACAGACAAAATCAGTATATACTGCGAAAAACATCTTTGTCAAGCCAAAAACGGAATGCTTCTCGATCTCCACACCCACACCTCTGCCTCCAAAGACTCCCTGACCGCGCCCGAAGCGCTCATCCGCGCCGCGCGGCGGCGGGGACTCGATCGGCTGGTCGTCACCGATCACAACACCATCGCCGGGGCGCTCGCCGCCCAGGCCCTCGACCCGCAACGAATCATCGTCGGCGAGGAAATCATGACCACGCGCGGCGAAATCCTGGCCGCCTTCGTCAGCAAGGAAGTGCCGGGCGGCCTCTCGCCGCAGGAGACCGTCCGCCGCCTGCGCGACCAGGGCGCTTTCATCAGCGTCTCGCATCCCTTCGACCGTTGGCGCAGCGGCGCCTGGAGGCCGGACGATTTGCTGGAGATTGCTCCCCTGGTAGACGCGATCGAAATCTTCAACGCCCGCTGTCTGTTTCGGGGAGACAATCTCAAGGCGCAGGCGTTCGCCCGTCAGCACGGGCTGGCCGGCACGGCCGGTTCGGACGCTCACGCCGCCCTCGAGGTCGGCGCGGCCCATCTCGTGCTGCCGCCGTTCGAGGGTCCGGACGGTTTGCGGCAGGTTATCGGCGCGGCGCAGGTGCGCGGAGGACTGTCCCCCTTCTGGGTCCATTTCCTCTCCCGTCATGCCCGTCTGCGCAAAAAAGTTGTATAATAACGGCCGCGGGGCGGTGGCGGAACTGGCAGACGCAGGGGACTTAAAATCCTCCGGAGGTGACACTCCTTGTGGGTTCGACCCCCACCCGCCCTATTTTTAGCGCACCGGTTGAGCGGTGCGTCTTTTTGTGCCATTTTGCACTATAATCCAGTCCATGGAGTTGACAATGAATCAGGAATTTACCCCCACCCCCTTGCGGCTTCGCCGCCCCGTGCCGTCCGACATCGAAATCGCCCAGGAGGCCGAAATCAAGCCCATCGCCGCGGTCGCGGCGGAGGCGGGTATTTTGCCGGACGAATTGGAATTCTACGGCCCCTACAAGGCCAAGGTTCGCCTGGAAATCCTCGAACGCCTCAAAGACCTCCCCGACGGCAAGTACATTGACGTGACCGCCATCACCCCCACGCCGCTCGGCGAAGGCAAGACGACCGTCACCGTCGGTCTCTCGCAGGCGTTGGGGGCGCATTTGGGCCGGCGGGTTTTCACCTGTATCCGTCAGCCCTCCCAGGGGCCGACCTTTGGCATCAAAGGCGGGGCGGCGGGCGGCGGCTATTCGCAGGTCATCCCGATGGAGGATTTCAACCTGCACCTGACCGGCGACATCCATGCCATCACCGCCGCCAACAATCTGCTGGCCGCGGCCATCGACGCCCGCATTTTCCACGAGAGCGAACAGGATGACGAGAAACTGTTCAACGCCCTCTGCCCGTCCGACAAGCAGGGCAACCGCCGTTTCTCGCCGACCATGTTGCGCCGCCTGAAGAAACTCGGCATCGAAAAGACCGACCCGAACGACCTGACGCCCGAAGAACGTTCCCGCTTTGCCCGCCTGGACATCGACCCCGATTCGATCACCTGGCGGCGCGTGGTGGACACGAACGACCGCTTCCTGCGCGAAATCGAAATCGGCCTCGGCCCGGAAGAAAAAGGCAAGACCCGCCGCACCGGCTTCGACATCACCGTCGCCAGCGAAATCATGGCCATCCTGGCCCTGACGAGCGACCTGGCCGACATGCGCGAGCGCCTGGGCCGGATGGTCATCGGCACCAACCGACGCGGCGAGGCAATCACCGCCGAAGACCTGGGCGTTGCCGGCGCGCTGACCGTCTTGATGAAAGATGCCATCAAGCCCAACCTGATGCAGACCCTGGAAGGCACGCCGGTCTTTGTCCACGCCGGGCCGTTTGCCAACATCGCCCACGGCAACAGTTCCATCATCGCCGACCGGATTGCCCTCAAACTGGTCGGGCCGGACGGATTCGTGGTCACCGAATCGGGCTTCGGGGCCGACATCGGCATGGAGAAATTCTTCGACATCAAGTGCCGCTATTCCGGCCTGATCCCGCACGTAGTCGTCCTCGTGGCAACCGTGCGCGCCCTGAAGATGCACGGCGGCGGCCCCAAGGTCGTCGCCGGCCGGCCGCTCGCCCCGGAGTATACCGACGAGAATCTCGATTTGGTGCGCAAAGGCTTGCCGAACATGACCCGTCACATCCAGAACGCGCTCAAATTCGGCGTCAACGTGGTGGTGGCGGTCAACTCGTTTGCCAGCGACAAACCGGCCGAACTGGAACTCATCCGCCAGGCGGCGCTGCAGGCGGGGGCGATGGACGCCGTCGTCTGCACCAACTGGATGGACGGCGGCGCCGGGGCGGCAGCACTGGCCGAGGCCGTCATTCGCGCCGCCGACAGGCCCAGCCGTTTCCGCTTCCTCTATCCGCTCGAGATGCCGATCAAAGACAAGATCGAGATCCTCTGCCGTGAAATCTACGGCGCCGACGGCGTGGATTATCTGCCCGAAGCCGAAGAAAAAATTGCCCTCTACACCAGACTGGGCTTCGACCGATTGCCCTTGTGCATGGCCAAGACCCACCTTTCTTTCAGCCATGACCCGGCGCTCAAGGGCGTCCCGACCGGCTTCCGCGTCCCGATTCGCGACATCCGCGCCTCGGTCGGGGCCGGTTTCCTCTACCCGCTCGTCGGCGAGATGCGCACCATGCCCGGCCTGCCCACCCGTCCGGTCTTCTACGACGTGGACCTCGACCTGGAGACCGGCAAGGTGGTCGGCCTGTTCTGATCCGCCGGAACGGATTGGTTCGAGTGAACGTACCTGGGGCAGACTTCCTGTCTGCCCTTTGGGGAATGGATTTCCGCAATGGACTTTGATCTCGCCTCCCTGACCGTTGCCTCCGCTCTCGAATCGCTCCGCGCCGGTGCGTTCACCGCTGCCGCCCTCACCGAGGCCTGTCTCCGTCAAATCGAGCGGCTCAACCCGCGGCTGAACGCCATCCTGACCCCCACCCCCGAACTGGCCGTCCGGGCGGCCCTTCAGGCCGACGCGTTGGTTGCCTTGCAGCCGTCCAATCTCAGAGACATCCCTCTCCTGGGCATTCCGGTGGGAGTCAAAGACCTGTTCGAGACCGCCGGCATCCGCACCACTGCCGGCTCGAAATTCTTGGCCGAATATATCCCCTCGCAGGATGCGGAGGCCGTCCTGCGTCTCAAGACCGCCGGCGCCTGCCTGGTCGGCAAGGCCAACACCCACGAGATGGCCCTCGGCGTGACCGGCATCAATCCGCACTATGGGGCGGCCCGCAACCCCTGGGACTCTGCCCGCATGACCGGCGGGTCGTCCTCCGGCTCGGCGGCTGCCGTCGTGGCCGGCATGTGCCTGGCCGCCTTGGGCACCGATACCGGCGGCAGCAGCCGCATCCCGGCCGCCTTGTGCGGGGCGGTGGGGCTGAAGCCCAGTTATGGGCGGGTCAGTTTGTCCGGCGTGATTCCGCTCTCGTGGAATCTCGACCACGTCGGGGTGCTGACGCGGTCGGTGCGCGACGCGGCGCTCTTGCTGCAAGTCTTGGCCGGATATGATCCCCATGACCCGGCCTCGGTCAACGCACCGGTCGAAGATTTTCTGAGTCGCCTCGATGAGGGCGTGCGCGGCTGGCAGGTTGCCCTGGCGGTCGGCGAGTACGTCGAGGCGTGTGATTCGGGGGTCTGGCAGAGCGTGCAGGAGGCGGCCGGGGCGCTCCGTTCGCTTGGGGCGCGGGTCGAGAAAGTCGATCTCTCCTGGATGGCCGATTTGGCGCTTGCCAACCGGCGCATGACTCAGGCCGATGCGGCCGCTTTTCACCGTCAGCGGCTGGCCGAACATCCCGACCGGTTTGGCGAGGACGTGCGGGCGCGGTTGGAGGCCGGCGCGGCGCTGCCGGTCGGCGATTATGTCCTGGCACGGCGGACTCAGGCCGAGGGGCGGCGCCGTTTCGAAGCCTTCTTCGAGAAATACGATCTCCTTGTGATGCCGACCACCCCCATCACGGCCCCGCCGATCGAAGGCGTCGATTCGGTTGCCCAGGCGGCGCTGCTGATGCGCTTCACCGCCCCCTTCAATCTGACCGGCCTGCCGGCGATTTCCCTGCCCTGCGGTTTGGTGGAGGGCCTGCCTGTCGGCCTGCAAATTGTGGCCGCTCCCTGGCAGGAGTGCAAAGCCCTGACGGCGGCCCAGGCGCTGGAGGCCGCCCTCGGAAGGTTTGTTCCACGCTTCTGGGAAAAAGAAGACCAGCCCTGAACGGCAGGGCTGGTCTTGTCGTTGGGGTTGCCGGCGCTCAGGGCGTGCAAGGCCCTCCGTTGGGCATGCCGACGGGGCAAGGCGATACGCATTGCGTGACTTGCCCGGCTCCGAAGTAGATGGTGATCCAACATCCGGTCGGCCCCGGCCGATCGGGTTGATCGGGTTCATCTTCTGGGGCGCAAGTGGGAATTTTCAAGGTGAAGGTTGTGCAGCCTGGCAAGTGAGGCACCTCGAGCACGCAAGTGGCCAGAGCGCTGTCATATACATAGCCAGCAGGACACACCGGCGTTTGGTCCGGGGGGTAGCCGCAGCAGAATTGGTTGGCGTTGAAGGTCAGGCCGGGCGGACAGATGGTCGGACATTCTGTAATACAGGGCGGCCCGCCGGCAGGGATGCAGACCGGCTGACCTTCGAACTCTGCCTGATAATAGCCCGGCGGGCATTGGCCGCTGACCGGCGGCGGCATGCAGCCGTAGCCCGGAACGGCTACCTCGGGCGGTTCACACATCAACGGAGCGCCTTGCCCCATGTAGAAGCAGGTTCCCGTAGTTGGGTCGAGGGAATACAGCGGCGGACAGGTCGCATCGTAGGTAAATTCGTCCGAACCGGTAGATTCTATAAAGCAGACGTTGATGGTCACCGAATCGCCGGGGTGGAGTGCCGAGCCTGTGCAGTAGAGATGAAGGGGATCGCCGGGATCGGGGGTGCAGTTGAGGGTTCCATTGGGAGAGGAAATGGTGATGTTGCTCGGATCTGTGCCGGGCTCCAGGTTGATTTCGAGTGTGCCGTATTGGTTGCCGTTGTTGTCCAGCCCGCAGAACGGCCAAACCCCTGCGCCAGGATAATCGAGCCCGGTGAGAGGGGTGGGAGGATTGTCGGGCGTGGCAGGACCAGGCGCATAAGAGAGCATCGTACACAGCGGCGGCGGCGGGGTCTGGATGGTCTCGCCGGTCAGTTTGCAGCGGAAGCCCACATCGTCGCGCCGCGAGTCGGGCGTTTGGCTGAAGCGCTCTGTCACCGGCAGGAGCGGCCGCCCGGTGCGGAATCCGCTGCCGCGGATGACGCGCTGCTCGCCCGTCTCGGGGCCGGGAGGATTGCCCGTCGGCGAATTGGCGTAATAATCCTCGCCGTACCAGTCGTGAACCCACTCAAAGACGTTACCGGCCATGTCGGCGGCATCGAAGGGACTCAGGCCAAGGGGATAACTGCCTGTGGGAGCGGTAAAGGCCGGCAGGGCGCAATCGGCGTAGTTGAGGCGGCTGCAAGAGGGCGTCTCGTCTCCCCAGGGATAGGGGTGGCCGGTATCGCCGCGGGCGGCCCACTCCCATTCGGCCTCGGTCAGGAGGGCGCCGCCGATCCATTCACAGTAGTTGACTGCATCCTGCCAGGTGACGTTGACCACCGGGTGGTTCTGGTAGCGGGTCTCGTTGAAACGATTGGTCGTTCCCGGAGGCGACACCGGCGGCGCGCAGACGCCCGCCGCCACGCACTGAGCGTACATGCGGTTGGTGACCTCGCTCTGGTGCATCCAGAAGCCGTCCAGGCTGACTTGGTGGGCGGGGAGGTTATCTCCTTCTTCGGCCTCTGGGTCGCCCATGAGAAAACTTCCGGCGGGAACGTAGATGAAGGCGCTGCCATCCCACCAGCGCATGAGCGTCCCGGGCAGAATGGTGAAGGAGGCCATGCTTGGGGCAGGGGTCGAGGTGGGGAAGACGGAGGCTTCGGTCGCCGCCGTTGTGGGAACAGGCGTTGATCGGCTGAAGGTGCAGGCTGCCAGAAAGATCACAAGTGCAAACAGAAGGTGAACAGAACGCTTGGCCATTTTTCCTCCTCGAAACCTAAAAAAATTGTTAGGACAAAGTCATTATAATGTTTTTTTGGATAATTTTTATCCTATAAAGGTACTAGTGACCTGACAGTCTCTGGAGCAGGTCTGTCGACGCGATTTGCAGGGCCGCAGGCGGGGGATTGACAGGCGACGGCAGACACCCGGCCGGAAATGATCGGGCGTCTGGCAAAACACCGTTGTGAGAGAGGCGGTCTCTTGCCGAGGCCGCCTCTCTTGGCGTTCGTTTTATCTTTGCAAGCAGGGAAGAAGGTCGCCGATCGCCTCGGGCGGTTCGGGACCGAGCAGGGCCAGGACGGGGGCCGTGAGAGCGGTTTGCGCCTCGACCGGCAGGCTCAGGCGGCGGAGCGTTTCGGGGACCTGGCGGCCGGGCAGAAACCCAACGGCGGCCGGGTCGCTGCCGACGGCGGCGGCCAGGTCTTCGGGGCTGGCGGCCAGGCGGGCGGTCGAGACGAGGGGGCGGTTTTGCAGGACGGCGGCGTGGAAAATCTGCTGGAGGTCTTCGCCTGCGGGGTAAACCCAGACCTGGATAGGCCGGTCGAGGCCGCCAACATCCCGCCAGTTGGCCGCCTGGCCGCTGAAGATGGATTGCAGGGCGGGCAGGTCGAGGGCGGCAACGGGATTTTGGGGGTGGACGACCAAGATGATTTGTTCTTCGCCGATCTGGTAGGCGGGGGCGGGGAAAACGTCCGGCTCTCCAATGCGTATAGCCAAATCCACAGTGGGGTCGAAGGCGGCGGCGGCGCGCTCTTCGGGGCGGACGATCGCGCCCGCTGCTGCGGCGCAGTCCTCGACGGCAACCAGCCAGGGACGCGCCGCAGCCGTGTGCTGGACGGTCAGGACAACGGGCGTCTCGGTCGAGGGGGGCGCGCAGGCGGCCAGCAGCAAGAGCAGAGCCAGAAGCGGCAGGCGGACTTTCATTCCCAGGCCTCCAGGATGGCGGCCAGGAGTTTGGCCCGCTCGACCAGGCTGTTGGCGAAGATGTATTCGCGTTCGGAATGGTAGCCTTCTCCGGCCGGGCCGAGGCCGTCGAGGACGGGGATGCCGAGCGGCGCGACGAAGTTGGCGTCCGACCCGCCGCCGGTTCCGCCGGCCTTGAGTTCGATTCCGGCCCCGGCGGCAATCGCCTTGACCTTCTCGAAAGTGGTTTTCATCCGCTCGTCGAAGGGCATGGGCGGGCGGTTCAGTTCGCCGGTCACCTCGAGGCGCGTGCCATCTAGGGCAGGGCGCAGGGCGAAGAGAGCCGCGGCAATCCGTTCGGCCTCGCCGGGCTGCATGACGCGCAAATCCACCTCGGCGACCGCTTCATCGGGGACGACGTTGGAGGCCGTCCCGCCGCGAATCAGGCCGACGTTGAGGGTCGTGCCGCGCTCGTAGTCGGTCAGGCGCTGAATGGCCAACACCTGATGGGCCATTTCCTCGATGGCGTTGCGCCCGTGTTCGTGGTCGCCGCCGGCGTGTGCTGCCCGTCCGTGGACCCGCACGGTGAACTCGCCGACGCCTTTGCGCCAGGTCTTCACGGCGCCGTCGGGCAAGCCGGGTTCGAGTACCAGCACCAGCGCGGCCTGGCGCGCCAGTTCTTCGATCAACGGGCGCGAGACGCGGCTGCCGCTCTCCTCGTCGGGGGTGAAGAGGGCGGTGACGGGGCGGCTGGGTCCGCCGGAGGCGTGCAGGGCGGCGAGGGCGGTCAGGGCGACGACGATGCCGCCTTTCATATCCGAGACGCCCGGCCCGTAGATTTTGCCGTCCTGTTCGGAGAAGGGCATCTTGGCCAAGGTACCGAGGGGGAAGACGGTATCCATGTGGCCGAGCAGCAGGATGGGGCGAGATTTTTGCGGGTCGGGCCGACGGGCTGGCCGCCAGCGGGCGATGACCTGGTTGCCGGCGGCGGTTTCCGGCACGAGTTCGACTTGCGCCCCTCGCTGACGGCACTCTTCGGCAACTCGCTCAGCCATGCGATCCACTGCGGCTTTGTCGTGGGAGGGCGATTCGATTTCGACCAGTTCTTGCAGCAGAGCGGTCATTTCGGGAAGGCGGGTGTCAAAGTCCATAGGGTTACCTAGAAAACGTGAAATGCCAAAACGATCAGGCCGAGGGCGGCGCAGTAGGCGGCGAAGACGTAGAGGGAGTGTTTGCCGAGGTAGGCGAGCAGCCATTTGATCGCCAGCCAGCCGACGACCGCCGCCGTGACGAATCCGACCGCCAGCGGCAGGAGGAAACTGCCCAGGTTGGGCATTTTGAGCACGTCCAGCATTTCGTAGCCCCCGGCGGCCAGCATGACCGGCGCCGACATCAGGAAGGCGAAGCGGGCGGCGGAGGGACGGTCGAAGCCGCGCAACATGCCGGCGGAGATGGTCGTGCCGGAGCGCGAGGCGCCCGGGAAGACCGCAATGACCTGAAAGAGGCCGATGACGAGCGCGTCGAGCCAGGTCATCGAGTCCAGGCGGCGGGATTTCTTCGTCAGCCATTCGGCCAGGCTGAGCAGGAGGGCCGCGGCGAAGAGACGGATGGCGGCTTCGAGCAGGGGCTGCCGGAAGAGGGCTTCCACCGCGTCCTTGAGCAGGTAGCCGGCCAGCAGGGCGGGAATCGTGGCGAGGAGGATGTGCCAGCCGAGGCGGGCATCGGCGGAGAGGGTTCCGCTGTCACGTTTCAGTATCGGTTTGATGCTGGCAAACACGGCGCGTGCGATCTCCCACAAGTCTTTCCCGTAAAGGGCGAAGAGCGAGACCAGCGTGCCGAGTTGGACGATGACCAGGAACGAGAACATGGCCTCGTCGGCAGGCAGGCCGAGCAGGCGCTGTCCGATCAGCAGGTGGGCGGTGGAGGAGACGGGGATGAATTCGGTCAGGCCCTGCAGGAGGCCGAGGAGGAAGGAGTGGAGGAGGGTCATGGAGGATAGAGGATGGTTGATGGTTGATGGTTAATGGTTAATGGTTTGGGTCGGTTTCGTTGGTGAGGTCTTCGGTGGGGCCTTCGATGAAGCCTTTGGTGAGGTCTTCGGTGGGGCCTTCGATGGGGTCTTCAATGAAGTCTTCGGTGAGGTTTTCGGTCAGGTCTGCGATGA
>CALGPL010000074.1 GCA_937960595.1 uncultured Anaerolineales bacterium
TCTTGCGCGCGTTCTTCGATGGGAATCAGGCCGCCATGCGCCAGCGAAAGATCCAGCGTGGAGGTAGGAGCGACGCAATAGACCGGCACGCCGTTATCGTGGGCCGCCAGGGCCAGCATGTACGTGCCGATTTTGTTGGCCACGTCGCCGTTGGCGGCGATTCGGTCGGCGCCAAACAACACCTTTTGCACCTGGCCGCGGCTGAGGAAGAAACCGGCCATGTTGTCGGTGATGATTTCGTAGGAGATGCCGTACTGCTCCAACTCCCAGGCCGTCAGCCGCGCCCCCTGCAGGCGCGGACGGGTCTCGTCCACCAGGACGTGGATGCGCTTGCCCTGCTCGTGCGCGGTGCGGATGACGCCCAGCGCCGTGCCCCAGTCCACGACGGCCAGCGCGCCGGTGTTGCAGTGATGAATGATGGTGTCGCCGTCTGCGATCAGCGCCGCGCCGTGTTCGGCCATGCGCCGGTTGGTTTCCACGTCTTCGTCGGCAATGCGCTGGGCTTCGGCGAGGACGGACAGACGGAGGTCGTTCACGGACGTTGTCACGGATTCACGGAGAGGAACGGAGTCGTTAACGGACGTTGTCACGGATTCACGGAGGGAAACGGATTGGGAAACAGATTGAGAAACGGATTGAGAAACGGATTTGAGCACCCGCTCGACCGCCCAGGCCAGGTTGACCGCCGTCGGGCGGGCCGACTTGAGGGTGCGCGCAGCAGCCTCGAGGTCGGCGAGAAGCGAGGCGGCGTCGCGGGCGCGGGATTCGTTCGCCGCCAGCGCCAGTCCAAAGGCGGCCGCAGCACCGATTGCCGGGGCGCCGCGCACGGTCATGTTGCGAATCGCTTCCGCCACTTCCGCGTACGTGCGGCAAACGACAATTTCCAGCGCGGCAGGCAGGCGGCGCTGGTCAATCAGATGAAGAGAATCGTTTTCCCAGAAAACCGTGCGCATCGTATCCGCAGGAAAAGGCGCTCTCTGCAGAGAGCGCCATGAAATGCGGGCGTAGTTTATCACGGCCTGCCTAGATTGACAAGCATTGACACCGAATCTTTTCTCCGTTATAAGCACACTATGAAGAGTTACTGGAAATTGATGTGGACTCTGGTGGTCCTATTTTCCCTGATCGGCTGCGGGGCGCCCGTCTCTCCCGACATCACTCCAACCCCAGGACCAGACACCCCTTCCGTCACCTCCCCGCCGCCGGAAACCCTCCCCACCGTCACGCCGACGCCGACGCCCACCCCGCAGGGACGCGTCCTAAGCGGCGATCAGGCCCTGTTCTATGGCGATTTCACCGCGGCCCGCGACGAATACCGCCTGGCCCTGGCAGCCGGCAGCGAAGCCGACATCCAAGCCGCCGCCCTGTGGGGGCTGGGACGAGTCGAGTACGAAGACGGCAACCTGGCTGCCAGCCTGGACATTCTGCGTCAGTTGACCGCTGCCTATCCCGGCTCGGTCCACGCCGCCTACGCTCATTTCCTGATGGGTGAGATTTATACCGAACTGGGACGCTTCAGCGAGGCCGCCGAGGCCTACACTGCTTACCTCGCGCTGCGTCCCGGCCTGATTGATACCTATGCGCAAGAGCGGCGCGGCGACGCCCTGGCAGCGACCGGCGATGCTTCGGGCGCCATTGCGGCTTACCAGGCCGCCCTGAACGCCTCGCACCTCGAGAATCTGCCCCTGGAAATCAAAATCGCCCAGGCTTACGTCGCCGCCGGTGATGCGAACACCGCGATTGCCATGTACAACGACATCAGCCTGCGCGCCAGCGACGATTACCTCAAAGCCCAGACAGATTTTCTCATCGGTCAACTCTATCTGCAGCGCGGCCAGAACGATCTGGCCTACGAACGCTTCCGGCACGCGGTGGACAACTATCCCCGCGCCTACGACTCGTACTCCGCCCTGGTGGTGTTGGTCAACGCCGGCGTGCCGGTGAATGAATTCAACCGCGGCCTGATCAATTACTTCGTCGGTCAGTACGGTTTCGCCTTGATGGCTTTTGACAATTATCTGGCCGCCAATCCGCAACACGACGGCACCGTGCGCTACTACCGCGCCCTGACCCTCGAACAACTCAGCCGTTACAGCGAAGCGGTTGATGAACTGACCTTTTTCATCCAGAATTACCCCTCCAACCCCTACTGGCAGACGGCCTGGGAAGACAAGGCCTACCTGCAGTGGGCTTATCTGGGCCAGTATCCGCAGGCCGCTCAGACCCTGCTCGACTTCGTCGCTGCCGCGCCCACCAGTCCCTACGCGCCCCAGGCCATGTTGAGCGCCGGACGCATCCTCGAGCGCGACAACCGCCTGGCCGAGGCCGCCGCCGTTTGGGAACGCATCGGAGATTCCTATGCCGGGACGCCGGAAGCCTCTCAGGGACTGTTCTGGGCCGGCATCGCCCGCTATCGCCTGGGCGACCGCGAGGCCGCCCTGCTGACCTTCCACCGCAGTCTGCAGGCCTCTGCGACCGCCGAGGATCAGGCGCGGGCTTATTTCTGGATCGGAAAGGCGCAGCAGGCCCTCGGCGATTCCGGGGCGGCTCAGGTTGCTTTCCAGCAGGCGGCCGGTCTCGACCCGCTCGGTTACTACGGCCTGCGCTCGCGCGACCTGCTGCTGGGGGAGCGGCCCTTCCAATCTCCCCCCGCCTACGACCTGACTGTCGACTGGGCCGCCGAGCGCCGCGAAGCCGAAGCCTGGCTGCGCATCACCTTCAACCTGCCGCCCGAGACCGACCTGAGCGGCCCCGGCGCCTTGCTCCAGGACGCCCGGCTGATACGCGGCACCGAACTGTGGCAGTTGGGCCTCTACGATCAAGCCCGACTGGAATTCGAGGACTTGCGAGCCGCCGTCGCCCAAAACCCGGCCGATGGTTATCGCCTGATGAACTACCTGCTCGATCTGGGCATGTACCGCACAGCCATCTTCCTCGACCGCCAGATCCTGACCCTGGCCGGCATGGAGACCCAAGCCTCCACCCTGGCCGCCCCGCGCTACTTCCAGCATATCCGCTACGGGACGTATTACCAGGAGATTGTCGTTCCGACCGCCGAACGGTACGGCTTCCACCCGCTCTTCCTGTACGCCGTCATCCGGCAGGAGAGTCTCTTCGAAGGTTATGTGCGTTCTTCGGCCGGGGCACGCGGGCTGATGCAAATCATCCCTGCCACCGGCGCCACCCTCGCCGTCAGCGTCGGCTGGCCACCCGATTACACGGAGGAGGACCTCTACCGGCCGCAGGTCAGCATCACCTATGGCGCCCACTACCTGGCCTCGAACCGCGACTACTTCGGCGGCGACTTATACGTAGCCCTGGCTGCCTACAACAGCGGCCCCGGCAACGCTGCCATCTGGGCCGACCTGGCCGGCAATGACCCCGATCTGTTCGTCGAGGTCGTCCGCTATCAGGAGACGCGCCTCTACATCCGCAGCATCTATGAACTCTTCGGTATGTATCGTTCCCTGTACGGAACGATCCCCTAACCAGCCGTCAGAAAAAACAGCCCCTCGCTTCCCTGGGCCGCCTCCGGCGGTGGGAAACAGAGGGGATTGCGATTCGGCAAAGAAAGACGAATTAACTCAGATTCTCGATGATCTTCTTGTGGAGCGTCTCGGCATCCATATCGAGGACCGAGACCAGTTTGTCGCGGCCGCTCGCCCCGGCCACCACATCAATCCGGCTGGGCGCCACCTCCAGCACCTCTGCCAGGAACTTGACCAGTGCCTCGTTGGCCTTCCCCTCGACGGGCGGGGCGACGAGATGCACTTTGACCGTCCCATCGCTCAGCACCTCAACGATTTCGTTCCGGCTGGCGCGCGGCGTCACCCGCACGGCCAAGGCGGCCCCCTTCTTTCCATCATGCAAACGGAATTTTCGAGGACTCATGTCTCACCTCAGCGTATTCAAAAAAGTGACCAAGATGTAACTCAAAACCTGCACCAATATTATTAATACCAGCGGACTGAAATCGAACATACCCACCGGAGGTACTATTCGGCGGATCGGTGCAAGGAGCGGATTGAGCAGGCGGTCAAGTGCCTGGCGGACAGGGTGATAGGGGCTGACAAAGAAGGACATGACTGCATTGACGATCAGCAGCAAGACGAGCAAATCGGCTGTGACGTTGATGATGGCAATCAAAACCTGGATCATTGTCTTCCTCGTTCAACGGGGTAATCTCGGCCCTACAATGGCCGTTCCAATTCGGACGAAGGTGGCGCCTTCCTGGATGGCGGTCTCATAATCCAAACTGGTGCCCATCGAGAGTTCACTCCAGTCGGCAGCCGGGAAGCGTCCGGCCAGGAATTCCTGTAAGCGGCGCAGCCTGCGGAAATAGGGTCGGCTCTGCTCGGGCTGGTCGAAGAGCGGCGGCATTGTCATCAGGCCGCGCACACGCAAATGGGGCAATTGCAGAATGGCTTCCACTTCCGGCAGCAAGGCGGGCCAGGCATGCTCGTCCCAGGCCGGGAAGCCAAACTTGCTCTCCTCGCCGCCGACGTTGAACTCCAGCATCACCGGCAGTCTCCGACCGGCCTGGGCGCAGAAAGAATCCAGGCGGCGGGCCAGTTTGAGGCTGTCCAGCGAGTGGACCCAGTCGAAGTGGCGGGCCACCAGTTCGGCCTTGCGGCTCTGCACATGGCCGATCATATGCCATTCTACAACAAATTCCTCTTTCAGGGAATTGATTTTTTCGACTGCCTCCTCGGCGTAATTTTCGCCCAGGAGACGCACCCCCGCTTGCAGCGCGGCCCGCACGACTCCTAACGGTTGGGCCTTGGTCACGACCACCAAGCGGACAGAGTGGGGATCGCGCCCCGCCGCGCTGGCCGCGGCCTCGATGCGCGCCAGCACCCGCTGATAGCGCTCGCCAATCGCCGTAACCAGGGTCTGATCCATACTTCACTCCCGCAAAGCGACGATCGCGCCGAATCGCCCGGTGCGACCTTTCTCGAGACGATGTGAATACCAGTCGTTCACATGACAAGCGGTACACAATCCGGCAACCTCGATCTGGCGGACGCCCGCCCGCTCCAGCAGGAGACGGTTGGCCGCCCACAAGTCGAGGTAGACGCGGCCGCCGCGGGCTTGCAAAACGGCAGCGCTCTCGGCGCCGAAGCGTTGTTGCATCTGTACGACCACATCGGGGCCGACTTCGTAATGGTCAGGGCCGATCGAGGGGCCGATAGCCGCCAACAGATGGGCCGGACGCGTTCCAAAGCGGGCGCGCAGGGCCGCGACCGTCGCCCCGGCCACATCCCGCGCCGTCCCCATCCAGCCGGCGTGGGCAATGGCCGCTACCCGGTGCTCGGGATCGTAGAACAGGATCGGGGCGCAGTCGGCAAAACGCATCATCAGCGTAAGCCCTGGCCGGTCGGTCAGGATGGCGTCGGCCTGCACATACGGAGCCGCCGGTGGGC
>CALGPL010000075.1 GCA_937960595.1 uncultured Anaerolineales bacterium
TGCTGGCCACGAATTCACGAATGCAACCACAAATGCACGAATGGCCCCACCTGCCAAAGCGCTTTCATGACCTGCGCGCTCGTTGTATTCGAGCATTCGTGACGATATTCGTGCTATTCGTGGACGGTTTTCCCCGCCCAAAGCGACAGCTCAGCGTAGCGCATCAATCAGGGTAGGCTGTTACTTTTTTTTCTGGTATAATCCTTATTGATAATTTTTGCAATAAAGACTATTTTTATGTCTTGCATTCTCCGCCTCAGCCAAAGCCTGCGCGCCCGCGGTTACCGCGTCACCCCTCAACGGCTGGCCATCCTCGAAGCCCTGCATCACGAGGGGCATCTCTCCCCGGCCCAGGTGTACGAACGCGTCCGCCAGACCGGCATGACCGAAGCGACCGTCTATCGCACGCTGGAGTTCCTGCGCGCCAACAACATCCTCTTCGCGGCCCAACGAGAAGGCGGCCACCTGACCTACGAACTGGCCGGCGCCAGCCATCATCACCTCATCTGCCGCACCTGCGGGGCGCAGGTGGACCTGGAAGCGGAAGCCCTCCAGAGGCTGATTGCCTGCCTCGAACAGCAGAGCGGCTACCGTCTGGACGCCAGCCATCTGACGCTGTTCGGTCTCTGCCCGAATTGTCAGGCTTGTAACGAGATCAGAGACCCAGAGCCTCGAGACACCAGAGACCAGGTCTCTTAAAGAGACCTGGTCTCTGGTCGTTAAAAAAGCATCTCAAGGAGGTTCACATGTTGTATTCCCCTGCTCCCATGCACATCCCGGACGGATTCCTCTCCACCCTGGTCGCGGTGGTCTTGTGGATCCTGTCGGCCGGAGTCATTGCCTACGCCCTGCGGCGGGTAGGCAATGACCTGGGCGAGCGCCAGGTGCCGCTGATGGGCGTGCTGGCGGCGGCCATCTTCGCCGGGCAGATGCTCAACTTCACCGTGGCGGGCGGCACGTCCGGTCACCTGCTCGGCGCGGCGCTGGCGGCCATCCTGCTCGGCCCCTGGGCAGCGATCATCGTCATGACGACGGTCGTCAGCATTCAGGCGCTCATCTTTCAGGACGGCGGACTGCTGGCGCTGGGCGGCAATCTCTTCAACATGGCGGTCATCGGCGTGGCGGTGGCGTACTTCGTCTACGTCAGCGTGCAGAAAGCCGCCCGCGGCCAACGCTGGGGCGTCTTCGTCGGCGGATTTGCGGCGGCGTGGATGTCCATCGTGATCGCCGCGCTGGCCTGCGCCCTGGAACTGGCCTTTTCGGGCACCTCGCCGGCCAACGTCGCCGTGCCAGCCATGGGCGGCATCCACATGCTGATCGGCGTCGGCGAGGGACTGATCACCCTCGGCGCGTTGGCCTTCCTCTACGCGGCGCGGCGCGACCTGCTCCACATCGGCGAGGCAGCCCCAAAGGGCGGACGCGTCGTCTGGGTGGGCGGCCTGGTCATCGCTCTCCTCTTGGCCGTCCTCTCGCCCCTGGCCTCGGCCCACCCCGACGGGCTGGAATGGGTCGCCGAGCAGCAGGGCTTCCTGGAGGCCGCCCGCGAGCCGCTCTACAGCATCATCCCCGATTACGTTTTCCCCGGCATTTCCAACGAAGCCCTGGCGACCATCGCGGCGGGCATTCTCGGCACGCTGCTTGTCTTCGGCGTGGCGTTGGGCGTGGCCTATCTTCGCCGCAGACAGACGGCAGACCGCTAACGGACGGCAGACCGCTAACAGACGGCAGACCGCTGACAGCAGACGACAGATGACTGACGACCCTCCGATGCATATCCACTTCCTCGACCCCTACCGGGCCGGCAACAGCCCCCTCCACGCTGCGGACGCGCGCCTGAAATTCGTCCTGACACTGGCCTTCATCCTGACGGCCTCCCTGACGCCGCCGGCGGCCTGGCCGGTGTATATTCTGCTCCTCGCCCTGATTCTCTCGATCGAGATTCTCTCCGGGCTGGGGGTCGGCCCTGTGCTGAAACGCTCGTTGCTGGCCCTGCCGTTCGTCCTGGCGGCGCTGCCGCTGGTCTTTACCGTCGAGGGGCAGGCGCTCTTCTCCCTGCCCCTCGGCGCCTGGACTCTGACGGCCTCCGTCGAGGGGCTGGCGCGCTTCGTCAGCGTGGCGCTCAAATCCTGGCTCTCGGTACAGGCAGCCATCGTCCTGGCGGCCTGCACGCCGTTCCCTGAATTGCTGCAAGCCATGCGGGCGGTGGGCCTGCCGCGCCTGCTGGTGGCCATGTTCGGCCTGACCTGGCGCTACCTGTTCGTCCTGGCCGACGAGGCCCTGCGGCTGATGCGCGCCCGGGCGGCGCGTTCGGGGGCCGTCTCTTCGACTTCGCTCAAAGCCGGCGGGAACGTGGCCTGGCGGGCGGGCGTGACCGGCGGGATGGCGGGCAGCCTCTTCCTGCGCGCCTTCGAACGTTCCGACCGCATCTACGTCGCCATGCTCTCGCGCGGCTACGATGGGGAAGTCCGCGCTCTGCCGCTGCCGGCTTTCACCGCCGCTCACTGGCTGACTCTGACCGCCGGGCTGGCTCTGCTGGCGCTTCTGCTTGGCTTCGGCCTGCTGTTCTGGGGTTGATATGCATCATTCCATCGAAATCGAACATCTCTCCTTTGTCTATCCCGATGGCCACCCGGCCTTGCAAGATGTCTCGCTGACCATTGCGCCGGGCGAAAAAGTGGCCCTTGTCGGGCCGAACGGGGCGGGCAAGTCCACCCTCTTGCTGCACCTGAACGGCATCTTGAAGGGAGACGGCAAAGTAACCGTCTGCGGGCTGCCGGTGGAGGGCAAGAACCTGGGCCGGGTGCGGGCCGCGGTCGGCCTGGTCTTCCAGAACCCGGACGATCAGTTGTTCTCCCCGACCGTCTTCGACGACGTAGCCTACGGGCCGCTCTATCAGGGGTTGCCGCCGGCAGAAGTGGAGGCGCGCGTGACCTCGGCGCTGGCAGCCGTGGGGATGAGCGCCTATGCGCGGCGCGTCTCGCATCATCTGAGCGCGGGCGAGAAGAAGCGCATCGCCATCGCCACCGTGCTCTCGATGAACCCGGAAGTGCTGGTGCTGGACGAACCGACCGCCGGCCTGGACCCACGCGCCCGGCGCGGTCTCATCCGCTTGCTGGGCAGCCTGCCGATGACGATGCTCGTCTCGACCCATGACCTGGCGATGGTGCGCGAACTCCTGCCGCGCATGGTCATCCTGGACGAGGGCCGCGTGGCCGCCGACGGCCCGGCCGCCGAACTGCTGGCCGACGCGGCCTTGCTGGAAGCCCACGGGTTGGAGAAGCCGTGAATATTCACGGCCGTCCTTCTGCGCCGGCTAGACGGTGACAATAAACAAAATGCGACGCACTTCGAGGGGCGTCGCATTTTCATTCGACTTTATGGACCCTCTTCTTCGCCGCCAAAGACGCCCAGGGCTTTTTTGGGCGAACGCAGGAAGATTCTGGACGTTCCCGGCGTCCTGGCGGGGATCGGAGGGCTTGCTCTTACAAACCGGCGGCCTTGCGCAGCGCTTCGGCCTTGTCGGTCCGTTCCCAGGGAAACTCGATATCGTCGCGGCCGAAGTGGCCGTAGGCAGCCGTCTTGCGGTAGATGGGGCGGCGCAGGTCGAGATCGCGGATGATGGCGCCGGGGCGCAGATCGAAGTATTCCAGGACGAGTTGGGCGATCTTCTCATCCGAAATCTTGCCCGTGCCGAAGGTTTCGATGTTGACCGAGAGCGGGTGCGCCACGCCGATGGCGTAGGCGACCTGAATCTCGCAGCGGTCGGCGAGGCCCGCGGCGACGACGTTCTTGGCGGCCCAGCGGGCGGCGTAGGCAGCCGAGCGGTCCACTTTGGTGGGATCTTTGCCCGAGAACGCGCCGCCGCCGTGGCGGCCCATCCCGCCGTAAGTGTCGGCGATGATCTTGCGCCCGGTCACGCCGGCGTCGCCCATCGGCCCGCCGATGACGAAGCGGCCGGTGGGGTTGACGTAGATTTTCAAGTCCTTGTCCACCATGCCGTCGGGCAGGGTCGGCATGATGATCTGTTCGACGACGCCCTCGCGGATTTCGGCATGCGAGACATCCGGGGCGTGTTGGGTGGAGATCAAGACGGTGTCGATGCGTTTCGGCTTGCCGTAGGCATATTCGACCGTGACCTGGCTCTTGCCATCGGGGCGCAGCCAGGGCAGGGTTCCGGCGCGGCGCACCTCGGCCAGGCGGCGGGTCAGTTTGTGGGCCAGGTAGATGGGCATCGGCATCAGTTGGGGGGTCTCGTTGCAGGCATAGCCGAACATCATGCCCTGATCGCCGGCGCCGATTTTGTCCAGGTCTTCATCGTCGCCGCTTTTGGCCTCCAGCGATTTGCTGACGCCCATGTCGATATCGCCCGACTGCTTGGCGATGGCGACCAGCACGCCGCAGGAATTGCCGTCGAAGCCTTTCTCGCTCGAATCGTAGCCGATCTCGGTGATGACCTTACGGGCCAGGTCATCGAAGTTGATGTGGGCGTGGGTGGTGATTTCGCCCAGGAGCATCACGTAGCCGGTCTTGGTGGCCGTTTCGCAGGCCACCCGGCTCATCGGGTCCTGCTCGAAACAGGCGTCCAGGACGGCATCCGAGATCTGGTCGCAGATCTTGTCGGGATGGCCTTCGGTGACCGATTCGGACGTGAACATCAGGCTGGGCGAAGTCATGAAAGTGGTACTCATAGATTTTCACCTCGTTGAAAATGAAATTGCCCTTCAGACGAAAGGGCAATTGCGCAAGAGGCACGGCTGCCCTCTCATCTTCCAGATACCGGGCGACCACAAGGGTCTCCCCTACTGCCGGAATTGGCACCTTCCACGCGCTCGTGGGGTTGCCGAGGCTTCATCGGGCCGGTCCCTCCGCCTCTCTGGATAAGAGTGCCGCTAAGGGCTATGAAATTGTAGGCGGGATGATACCACAGGTTGGAAGGGGCGTCAATTTTAACTTCGGCGTCCCAAAGAACCGACCGCCGGGGAGGCCGGCGGTCGGGGAAAAGCGGGCAAGGGGGGTTAGTTATCGGAGACGCAGCGGAAGCCGGTCTTCTGGTTGGCCTCGCCGAGGTAGCGTTCAGAACTGGGCTGGGCGTTGTGATCGGGAGCCGCCGAGAAGCCGCGGTTGGAAACGCGCAGTTCCTCGCGCGGGTCCTGCCACGAGCCGCCGCGCACGACGCGCAGTTCGCCGGCCTGCGCCGAAGCAGGCGCCAGCGGCCCCATCGGATCCTGGTTGCCGGCAATAGCATAGAAATTCTGGACGTAGTAATCCTGGACCCACTCCCAGACATTGCCGGCCATATCCAGCACGCCCCACGGGCTGGCGCCCAACGGGTAGGAGCCAACCGGCATGGTATCGCGCACCAGGAAGTTGAAATTGGCATGCTGGGCGGTGGGATGGTCGCTGCCCCACGGGTAGATGCGGAAGTCGGTGCCGCGGGCGGCGTATTCCCACTCGGCTTCGGTGGGCAGGCGGCGGCCGGCCCAGGTGCAGTACGCCGCGGCATCATCCCAGGTCACGCCGATGACGGGGTAATTATTGAACTGGTTATTGTTGAAGTACGAAGGCCGCGAGGAAGAAGCGAAGGTGCGCGGCGGGTTGCAAGCCCCGGCCTGGACGCACAGCAGGTACATGCCGTTGGTCACCTCGACCTTGTCGATCCAGTAACCGCGCGTCATGGTCACCTGGCGATCGGGCTCCTCGTCGGGGGCGCCGCCCTCATCCAGGCCGCCCATGCGGAACGAGCCCGGCGGGATGTACACCTGCGTCATCCCGTCGATGGGATAGACGCGCTCATCGCCGGCGTTGGCCGTCTGGTTTTGCGGCTCAGGGGTGGGGTTGACCACGATCGGCGTGACCGTCGGCGCGGCCGTGGAGAAGGTCATCGCCGTGGGTTGCGCCTCCTGGCCGCCTCCGCCTCCCAGCGAGCAGGCGGTCAACACAATCAGAATGGCAAAAAAGACGGGAAATGACTTTTTCATCTTCACTCTCCTTTTTCTGGTTTGACTTCAGTATACTGCGCGGATCGAGCCGGCATATCACCCATTGGTCACATTTTGGTCTCTTTTTGAGATTTTTGCGACCAATAGGGGTATAATAACAGAAAAGCAAGAATTTGCATAGACCCCTGCCGTTCCAGATAGTGAGGTGATTCGATGAGTGCAGACATCCCCACCGAACCGATCAACCCGTTACGCGTCTTCATCCTGTGCGACCAGAACGACACGGCCCCTATCTGGGGGTACATCATCCGCGAGAAAGGGCTGATTGCGTTGCTGGAAACTTCGGTCGGCAAGGCCATGACGCGCACGGCCGAGATTACCTCGGACCTGATCGTCATCGACGTCAACGTCCCCCACGCCGAACGAATGAATCTCTGCCGCCAATTCCGCGCCCTGAGCGACAGCCCGATTCTGCTCTTCCTGCCCACCCACAACGAGACCGAGATCCTGGAGGCCTATCAGGCCGGGGTGGATGAATGCGTCGTCAAGCCCATCAGCCCGGCCATCTTCCTGGCCAAGATCAGCGCCTGGGTGCGGCGCGGGCGGGCAGTGCCGGTGACGCGTCTGGCGCCGGTGGGAGCCGGCGGGATGCGCCTCGACCCGGCCCGCCGGGCGGTGGTCGACCCCGAGCGTGGCGAGATTCGCTTGACCAATCTCGAATTTCGCCTGCTGCACCTGCTGATGAGCCGGCCCGGGCATGTTTTCTCGACCGAGGAAATCATCCAGAGCGTGTGGGGGCTTTATGAACAGAGCGATCCGGCGCTGTTGAAGAACGTGGTCTATCGCCTGCGCAAGAAACTGGGCACCGAGAGCAGCGAAACCCAGTTGATTCAGACCTGGCCGGGAGGCTACAGTTACCAGGAAGAAGCGTAGAAAACCGGTTTCATTCGTGGGCAAGGGCAGAGGAGGATTCTTATCGTTGATTCTTCTTGGCTGCTTCCCAGGCGCGCGCCTGATCGAGTAAGGGGGCGAGCGGATGGAGTTGGGCCAGCGGCAGAGCCAGGTTTTTGGTGCGTGTGCGCGTATACTGGAAGATAGAGGCCCCGGCGTTCAACAGGGAAGCCTGGCGGCGAAATTCCTGGCGCGTGATCCAGCCTGCCAGGAAGATATCCATCCCATACACCCAGAGATTTCCCCACTCGTGAGGGTGAACGATGTGGGCCGCGCCCCGCTGCGGGCTGTGAAGGCCCAGACGCGCCTCCGGCCGCCGCCGGGCATGGAGATAGGCGACGGTGTACCATTCGCCGGGGACGAAGACGCGCCGGCGCGGCGGCAGGTCGAGGGTCTGTACGATGAAGCGTCGCTCGGCATCCTGTCCGCCGAGTTCGACCTGGATGGGCCGGTCGCATTCGCTTTTCAAGGCCAGTCGTTCTAACGGCAGCCAGGAAACCGGGCGCGCCCAGGCGTTGGGCAAAGGAGCGATAAAATACAGCGGCTGACCAGCGGCTTGCGCCCGCGCAGCGTCGTCCTGCGAGGCAGCGACGATCCCCAGCAAAAAGGCAAACAGGTAGATGTCGTCGGGGCGGTAATCCTCCGCGGCGCATTGGTCGAGGGGAACAAGCGCCGGAGCTTGGAACAGCAGGCCAGGGTCGCGGCGGACGAGAGCGATCTGACGACGGCGCGAGAGGTGATAACTCTTCAGGTCGCAGCGGTGACCGCCAAGAGCCACGTCGTAGCGGTCGGGTTCGGTAAAAGGCGTCGCCCCCAAGACGTCGAACGGGACGGCTTGCTCCCCCAAGAAACGGCGAAAGGCGAGTTCCACGGCTACCCCTGCCACAATGCGCCGCAGACGCTGCAACGGCGAGCCGCCCATGCGGTCATACGTATAGGCCAGGGAGCGGCAGGCGTAGGCGATGCCGCCTTCCGTCAGGTCGGGCGTGTAGGGCAGGCGGATGAGGTCGGACGATCGAAGCATGCAATTTCTCCCCTGAACTTGCAAGGCGGCCGGCGTTGCGTCAAACTACCCCTCGTTTCTGAATTGCAAACAATAGTGATGGAAAGTATTGCTGACCCAGGCCGAACCGAGGCCGTAGGGGGCCAGCGGCTGATTGTCCTGGCACCAGATTTTTTCGTCCTTGAGGGCATAGACTCCGCCCAGTTCGCGGCCCAGGTCCCAGGCCAGCGGATAGATTTTGCCGCCCTTCTTGACGTTCTTGACGATGATGGTGAGGTAAGCGTTCGGGCGCAGGAGAGGCTTGAGCCCGGCGTAGATGGCCACCAGTTTTTCCAGAAAGGCCTGGTAGTCATGGATGTTGCCCAGGTCGTTGGGGTCGTCCGAGTAGAAGACATCCAGATCGGCGGCGGTGCGGCGCTTCTTTTGCGTCTCGGCGCCGCGGGCGTGAAGCATGTCCCAATAGGGAGGCGAGGTCAGCACGTAGTCGCAGGTCGGCAATCCCAAGTCGCCGGCGCGGCCGGCATCGCCCGTGATGACTTCGGCTTTCAGAGCATCAGCCGGCTGTCCGAGCGCCAGGCGTTCTTCGGCGAGGATTTGGCGCGCAATCTCGGCATATTTGGGATTCAACTCGATGCCGTAGGAATGCCGTCCGGCGCGCAGGGCGGCCACGAGCGTCGAACCGGTGCCGGCCATCGGGTCGAGCACCGTCTGGCCGCGCTTGGTGAAGAATTCGATGAATTCCTGCGCCATCGTCTCGGGGAACTTGGCCGGGTGGACCAGCACGCCCTTCTTGCGGGGCGGCGGGTTGTGAACGAACCAGGATTTCTGGAATTTGAGCCACCGTTTCGGATCGAGGTCGTTGAGTTTGTTGGGCATAGGCATGGCTCCCAAAGGAGATCAGGGAAGGGGCGTGCGGGTTGGCGTCGGGGAGGGGGAGGGAGACGGCGAGGGCGTGGGGGTCGAGTAAGTGACCGGGTAGATGCGCAGATGGGAGAAACTGACCGTCACGGGCGAGCCGCTGCTGGAGAGGATGAACACCCCCAGCGCGCCCTGGGCAAAGACGGGATCGCGGACGGTGAACTGGTAGTGGTCGTCGAGGAAGAAGCGCAATTCCGGGCCGGCGGCCCAGACGCCGATCCGCACCTGGGCGGGCGCGCCGAGGGGGGCGTCGCCGCTCGGCTGCCAGTTCTGCAACGGGATGGCCGCCCCGCCCTGGACGCGCTCGAGGCGTATCTCGCCCTGGCAGTTGACGGCGTAGCGATAGTAATCCTGGTAAGACATCAGGCGCACGAGCAGGCCGTACTGGTCGCGGCCGCGGCACAGGCTCAAGGTGGCGTCGATCTCGGCGTAGAAATCGCGCAGCAGGGGTTCGCTGCGCGGGCTGAAGAGCAGCCGCCCGGCCGGGCCGTTGTCCATCGAGAGGGTCAGGCGCTGACGGGCGATCAGGATTTCGGTGCTGGCCGTCGAGGAGGTCAGCCAGACCTGCGGCTGGTCGAACGAATCCTCCAGGAGCAGGTCGCCCACGCCGGGCCGCGGTTCGAAGGTCGGCCGGGCGGGCGGACGCGGCAGGGGCGTGGGGGTGTTGGTAGGCGGGAACCAGACGACGGTAGCGGTGGCCGTGGCCGTAGCCGTGGGAGTCGGCGGAGGCGTCGGGGCAGGCAGACAGGCCGTCAGCAGGCCGAGGGTCAGGAACAGGCCGCCTACGGTCAATCCAACCGTCCACCGATATCGTCTGGCAAGAAGCATGTGAGTTTAATCCCTCCAGGCGGTTGCAAATATCGCAACGCATTTTGGTTTGGCTGTTGTACAATACAAGTGCAGAGATCTTCCGAAAGACCCCGGCCAGCAGGTTCTCCGGGGCTTCATTCACCTCATTCTAGCATAGAAGGAGAGAAATATGAGCGAAAAAATCGTCCTGGTGACCGGCGCGTGCGGCGAGATCGGCCAGGCACTGGTGCAGGGGCTGGCGAAGAGGGGCGGTTACCGGATCGTGACCACCGACTTGCTGCCGCCCGCCGAGGCCATTCAGCCGCTGGTGGCCGAACACGTCCAGGGCGACCTGGTCTACCGGGTCAAGCAATTCTACGACTACGATTTCGACATCATCTTTCACCTGGCGGCCTCGCTTTCGTCCAAGGCGGAGGTGGCCACCGAGGAGGCCCACCGCATCAACGTCGAGGGGACGATGCAACTGCTGATGCTGGCGGCCTACAAGTCGGCCAAGCGCGGGCGGGCGGTGCAGTTCCTCTTCCCCAGTTCGATTGCCGCCTATGGATTCTCCAGTCTGGAGGAAAAGCGCCGCGCCGGCCGCGTCAAGGAGGACGAGTACAACACCCCGCACACCATGTACGGCTGCAACAAATTGTACTGCGAGAAACTGGGCATCTACTACAGCCGCTATTACGGCCAGCGCCACCTCGACCCCGACCCGCCGGTGATGTGCGACTTCCGCGCCATCCGCTTCCCCGGCCTGATCAGCGCCTACACCGTCCCCTCCGGCGGGACGAGCGACTACGGGCCGGAAATGCTCCACCACGCCGCCCAGGGCCTGCCCTACGCCTGCTTCGTGCGCGAGGACACCAAGATTTCGTTCATGGCCATGCCCGACGCCATCAAGGCCATCTTCATGCTGATGGACGCCCGGCGCGAGCAGTTGACCCGCCAGGTCTACAACATCGACGCCTTCAGCCTGACCGCCGCCGACTTCCGCAAGCGGGCGCTGGCGGCTTTCCCCTCGGCCCAGATCACCTTCCAGCCGAATCCGCGCCGCCAGGGCATCGTCGACTCGTGGCCGGAGGACGTGGACGACTCGGCCGCCCGCCGCGATTGGGGCTGGCAGCCCGATTACGATGTGGATCGCTTCTTCGAGGAGTATTTCCTGCCCGAAATCCGCAAGCGCTACAAGAACGTCCGCGCCCGGACGAACGAGTAGCCATATTTCAATCACCGCCAAGACGCGAAGAGCGCCAAGAACGGCTTGCCTATCCGCTTGGCATCTTGGCGGTGAGAGGGATTGCCAATCAAGCCGATCCTTTTGCCACGATCTGTTCACGTTCCGGGCCGACCGAGACGAGGCGGATCGGCACCTTGCACAAGGCCGCGATCTGCTCCAGGTAGGCGCGCGCCGCAGCGGGCAGGTCTTGCCAGCGGCGGATTTCACCGAGCGGCTCGTCCCAGCCGGGCAGTTCTTCATAGACCGGTTCGTAGAGGCCCAGATCGGCCGGGCCAAAGGGCAGTTCCTCCAGCCGGCGGCCGTCGGCGGTCTGATAGGCCGCGCACAGGCGCAGGGGCCGGATGCCGGTCAGGATGTCCAGTTTGGTAACCGCCAGTTCGGTCAGGCCGTTCAGGCGGGCGGCGTAGCGCAGCAGGACGCCGTCCAGCCAGCCGACGCGGCGCGGCCGGCCGGTGGTAGTGCCGAACTCGTCCCAGGGGTTTTTGCCCGAGCCGCGCAGACGTTCGGCCAGTTCGCCCGAGACCTCGGTTGGGAAAGGCCCGGCCCCGACGCGGGTTTGGAAGGCCTTGACCACGCCGCTCACGGCCGCCCCGGCCGCGGCGGTCAGGCCGAGGCCCAGGCCGGTCAGCGCGCCGGGCGCGACGGTGCTGGACGAGGTGACGAAGGGATAGGTGCCGTGATCGAGGTCGAGCAGCGTCCCCTGGGCGCCCTCGGCCAGGACGACCTCGCCCGCCCGCAGGGCAGAGTCCAGTTCGAAAGCGGCGTCGGCAATATAGGGCCGGAGGCGCTCGGCGTAGAGGCGGAACTGGTCGCAAACAGGGGCCGAGTCGAGGGGCGGCGCGCCGTACTGCCGCAGGGCGCGGTTGGCCGCGGCGAGGTGGTCGCCGACCCGCTCGGCAAAATCGGGGGCGAGCATGTCGGCCAGGCGCAGGCCGCTGCGGGCGGCTTTATCGGTATAGGCCGGGCCGATGCCGCGCCCGGTGGTGCCGATCTCGGCCCGGCCGCGGGCCGCTTCGATCGCCCGATCGAGGGCCTTGTGGGCCGGGGTGATCAGGTGAGCGGCAAACGAAATCCGCAGCCGGCGGGGGGAAATCTCGATGCCGTTGCCCTGCAACATTTCCATTTCTTCCAGCAGAGTCTGCGGGTTGATCACCATCCCGTTGCCCAGGACGCCGATGACGTGCGGATGGATGACGCCGGAGGGGATGAGGTGCAGTTTGAAAATCCGCCCGCCGACCGTGACGGTGTGGCCGGCGTTGTCGCCGCCGTTGTAGCGGGCGGCGTACCGCGCCCCGGCTGCGAACCAATCCACGATGCGGCCTTTGCCCTCGTCTCCCCATTGCGCGCCAACGATGATTTGAAGTGGCATGGTCACCCTTCCTTTCCAAATCTGACGGCCAGTTGCAGGCGGATTATATCAGAGGACGGCTTGCCTCCCGGCGCAGGTGCAGGCGGCGCAGAAATGATATAATCCTGTCGCAGGTGAACTCATGAAAATTCGTCCTTCTCTGCTGGCTGTTCTTCTGGCACTGGCGTTGGCCGCTTTTGCCCTGACGCTCCGCGCCCTGGCCGCTCCGGCCGCGCAGGGAGAACAATTCGCCACCCCCACCCCCGGCCCCGACGGGCGCATCATCTACA
>CALGPL010000076.1 GCA_937960595.1 uncultured Anaerolineales bacterium
CGTCACAGAATCTTTGATTTCGGCGAAGTATGTTGACTAATAGAGAAACGTTCATCTTTTCATCCGCGTTGATCTGTGGTTTATGAGAATTACCGAATGGTTTCTTGAAAGTTTAAATACTTCTACGTCAAATCGCGGCCATTTGCCGTAAAATAATAATGAGAGGAGGTTCTATGTCTACTCAAGCCATGCAGGAAATGAAACAGTCTCTGCAAAAATATCTGGCCCCCTATCAGGGCGCCGATCGCCGGCGCAGTGTGGGGCAACTGGCAAACACCCTCATCCCCTACTTCGCGCTCTGGGCGCTGATGTTCCTCAGCCTGAAAATCTCCTACTGGCTGACGCTGCTCCTGGCCATCCCCACTGCCGGCTTCATGGTGCGGACCTTCATTATCTTCCACGATTGCGGCCACGGCTCGTTTTTTGCCTCCAAGAAGGCCAACGAGATCGTGGGAATCATCACCGGCATCCTGACCTTCACGCCCTGGGCGCGCTGGTGGCACGATCATGCCGTCCACCATGCCACCGCCGGCGACCTCGACCGGCGCGGCGTCGGCGACGTGTACACGATGACGGTCGAGGAGTACCTGGCTGCCCCCTGGTGGAAGCGGGCCGGCTACCGCCTGATGCGTCATCCGTTCAACATGTTCGTGATTGGGGCGCCGATTGTCTTTGCCGTCGTCCAGCGTTTCTATGGGCGCGGAACCGGCAAACGCGAAAAGGCCAGCGTCTGGTGGACGAACCTGGCCCTGGCCGGGCTGATCGGCCTGCTCATTTGGGCCGTCGGCTGGAAGGCTTACCTGATGGTGCAGATTCCCGTCCTCTGGCTGGGGACGGCGTCCGGCGTCTGGCTGTTCTACATGCAGCATCAGTTCGAGAATGTCTATTGGGAACGGCACGACAAGTGGAACTTCTTCGAGGCCGGCTTGAAAGGCTGCTCTTACTACAAACTGCCCAAGGTCTTGCAGTGGTTCACCGGCAACATCGGCTTCCACCACATCCATCACATGAACGCTCGCATCCCCAACTATCGTCTCGAACAATGCTACCGGGAGAACGAGGTCTTCCAGCACGCCCCGACCCTGACGCTGCGTTCCAGCCTGCGGAGCCTGTCGCTGCGCCTGTACGATGAGCAGGAGAAGCGGATGGTCGGCTGGGAAGCGCTGAAGAAGTACCGCCAGAAACAGCCCGCTGCGGCCTGAACGAGCGAGGGCGTCCCGCCGGGACGCCCGTCTCCCTTCTTAACTTCCGTACAATTTCCTGTGCACCGCGCTCAGCGCCCGCACCTGTTCGGCGGCGTGATACGAGGAGCGCACCAGCGGGGCCGACTCGACCCAGCGGAAACCGATCTCGCGGCCGTAATCGCGCAGCGCCTTGAATTCCTCCGGCGTGTAGTAGCGCGCAATCGGCAGGTGCTTTTTGCTCGGCTGCAGGTACTGCCCGATCGTCAGGATGTCCACGCCCCAGGCGCGCAGGTCGCGCATCACGGCCTTCACTTCCTCGACCTCCTCGCCCAAGCCGACCATGATCCCCGACTTGGTCAGCACTTCCGGGTCGAGTTTCTTGGCCGAGGAGAGGATCGCCGCGCTCCACTCGTAATGATCCTGCGGCTGGACCTGTTTGAACAGCCGCGGCACCGTCTCGACGTTGTGGTTGAGGATTTCAGGCCGGGCGTCCATGACGATCTTCAAGGCCTCCAGCGAGCCCTTGAAGTCGGGGATCAGCACCTCTACCGAGCAGCCGGGCAGCAGGTCGCGGATGCGGCGAATGACCATGGCGAAGATCGGCGCGCCGCCGTCGCGCCGGTCATCGCGGTTGACCGAGGTGATCACGGCATGCTTGAGGTTCATCGCCCTGACCGCCTGGGCGACGCGCTCCGGCTCGAGCCAGTCGAGCGCCTCCGGGCGGCCGTGTTTGATGTCACAGAAACCGCAGGTGCGGGTGCAGATGTCGCCCAGCATCAGGAAGGTGGCCGTGCCGCTGCCCCAACACTCGCCCATGTTCGGGCACATGGCCTCCTCGCAGACGGTGTGCAGCGCCTTGGCGCGCATCAAGGTGACCAGGTTCGCATAGGTTTCGCCCGCCGGGGCGCGCACCCGGATCCAGTCCGGGCGGCGCAGCGGCGTGGTGTTGATCTTTTCGGGATCGACTCGTTGGCGGGTGGGAATGACCGACATGGGTTTCCTTTCTGTGAGCCTTCTGCCCTTACAGTTTCTTGACCTTCAAACGCAACCCTTCGACTTGAACCACCTCGACGCGGTCGCCCTTGCGAATCTTTGGCGAGCCGGAAACCGCCTCGGCGCTCCACAACTCGCCCGCCGCCTGAACCTGCCCGGCCGGATTCAAGTCGCTGACCGCTCTGCCGGTCACCCCCACCAGGCTCTCCTGCCCGGTGCGGATGCGGCTCTTCTGGGCCTTCAGGGCGAAGCCGACGATGACCGCGAAGGTCGCCCCGATGACGATCCCCACCAGGACCACCAGCGGGACCGAGACGCGCTGGAACGACGGCGTGGCCGGCGAATTGAACAACACCAGCGCCCCGACGATGAACGAGCCGATACCCGCCGCCGTCAGGCCGCCGTGGGTGGGGGCTTTGATGTCGAGAATGAAAAGCACGAAGGCGATCACCAGAAAAACGATGCCGAACCAGTTGACGTCCAGCACCCCCAGGCCGTAGGCGGCCAGTGCCAGGCAGACTGCCCCGATGAAGCCGGCCACCCATCCGCCCGGGCTGGAAATCTCGATCAGAATGGCCTGCACGCCGATCGAGAGCAGCAGGAAGACAATGTTGGCGTTGGTCAGGATTTGCAACACTTCCTCGATGAAGGTCATGCTCAGGGACTGGGCGCGCATCCCCGTCGTTTCCAGGACGACCGGCCGATCGTTGACGTAGACGGTGAAGCCGTCCAACTGAGTCAGCAGATCGTCCAGGTTGACGGCCAGGAAGTCGATCAGGCCGCTTGCCAGGGCTTCGTCGGCCGAGACGGCGCGGGCCTCGAAGATCATCGCCATGGCCAGGTCCTGGGCTGCGGCAGGGCGGCGGGCAACCAGCGGGCGGACGAGGGCGGCGGTGCTTTCCTTGACCTTGGTCTCCATCGTTTCGCCCAGGTCTTCGCCCTCCCCGCCGACCGGACTGGCGGCTCCGATGGCGGTTTCGGGGGCCATGGCGGCCGCGTGCCCGGCCAGGGTGATGATGGCCCCGGCCGAGGCTGCCCAGGCGCCGCGCGGCGTGACGTAGATCACCACCGGAATCGGGCTGGCGCGGATTTCCTGGATGATCTTTTGGGTCGTCCCCAGCGAACCGCCGGGAGTGTTGAGTTGGATGACCACCAGGTCGGCGCCCTGCTGTTCGGCCACCTGCAGGCCGCGTTTGAGGTAGGCCTCCACGGAGGGCATAATGGCGTCGTCGATGGTCAGCACCAGGGCGAGGGACGCGCCCTGCATGTTAGACGAAGCCGCCGCGGCTGCAGGCTGGAGCACGAACGAAACGAACGTCAGACCGAGAAGAATCAGGCGAAGGGCTTTCATAATTTTGGACTCCAATGCTCCGATATTATAACGCGAAGAAGAGAGAAACACCAAATCGGCGGTATTGCGAGTGAGTGGAACTTGGGCTATACTCCCTGCCATGCGCATCCTTGCTCCCCAATGGACTCACCTGGCGGATGGGTACCGCGCCCTGCAGGCCCTGCAACTCAAACTGGAGGCGGAATTCGGACGAGCCGTGCAGATCGGCCACCGTCAGAGGCATAGAAAAGAACTGAGCGAGTGGCAGAAGAAGCGCCGTACTTTCTTCATTTTGCTGGCGCTCTCGATCTTGTCGGTGGTGGCGTTGTGTGTGGCCGCCTTCGTCTTTCGCGAAGCGGCCTGCCTGCTGGCCTATTGGACCTTTGTGGTTGCGCTCATTCTGATCACCACCGCGGTAGCGCTGCGGGCTTATATCGTGGAGGCCGTCAGCGGCCGCCCGACGATGGAGCGCCCTCAGCCGACGGCGGATTTGCTCGCCCGCCGCTGGTGGGAGAGCCTCGCCCCGGCCGAGATGATGGTCGAGAAGGGCGGCGACCTGGGCGAACTGGACTTTCTGCGCCGTCTGTCGGACCGGCTCTCTGACGAATATCTGGCGGTGCGCGGCCTGTTGACCTCCGCCCGGCAGACCCAAGATACCGATGTGTTGGTCGTCGGCCCGTCGGGGGTGTGGATTTTCGAGGTCAAACACTGGCGCGGGCGGATTGTCAAGCAGGAGGGGGTCTGGAAGCAGATTCAAAGCCGGCGCGGCAAAATGGGCAAGAAGCAGGTCGAGGAGCGGATCGTCGAGCAGGCGCCCGATGACCAGTGGCTGTGTCAGGCGCAGGAGATTGTCAAGACCCTCCAGCGCCGTCTGCCCGAGGGTGCCCTGCCCGCCGACCTCGATCCGGCTGATCTGATCCAAGGGGGCGTGGTCTTCACGCACCCTGGCGCGGTGATCGAAAGGGAGAAAATCCAGGGACATACGGCTTCCTACGGCCCGCCGGGCGCGTGGATCGAGCGGATCGCCCGCGCCGGGCCGCGGCCGGGCCTGACCCTCGAAACGCGCCTGCGCATCCTCGACGCGCTGTTCGAATGGGCGGCGCTCAATGAACGCGGCGTGGTCAAGGTAGTTTCGGCCGAAGCGGAGGCGGAGCGGTTGTACCATCTCACTGCCGAGGAACTGCGGGGGTATGTGGCCGAATTGGTGAAATGAGGCGGAGATTTTGGTGAGGGTCACAAGTTCTTTTCTGCCACGAATTGCGCGAATGGGAAAAGAAATCTAGGCGGTGACCGTTTTGAACCGTTATCCGGGCTCATGTCTGTGCTTCAGAGAGATTTGCTTGACCGGCGGCCCGCCTCAAGGTAGAATCGCATTCCATGCGGGCGTCGCCAAGCGGTAAGGCATTAGCCTTCCAAGCTAACATTCGCGGGTTCGAATCCCGTCGCCCGCTCTTACGACAGCATCTTCGGC
>CALGPL010000077.1 GCA_937960595.1 uncultured Anaerolineales bacterium
CTTGGTGACTTCACGATAAACGGTGATGGCCGCGTCCGGGCAAACCAGGGCGCAAATCGCGCAGCCGGTGCAGCCCTCTTTGACAATGTGAGCGGGGTGATACCCCTTGGGCGTCAGGCGCTCCATATCGAGCGCCAGCACCTGCGGCGGACAGGCCGATACGCACAGTTCGCAGCCCTTGCAGTATAACTCATTAACCTCGATCGTTCCTTTCGCGGGCATGGACCTTGCCTCCTTGTTGAGAATTGGGACAAGATTAGGCGGAAATCTCTAGCCGTTTCGATTATGGCTTTTCTCCTCTGTTACGCATAGTGCCAAGCGTCATTTTTCGGCTCATACAATCTTCCTCTTGTCCGAGGTCGACCAGAACGGCCTCTTCCTGCTCCTCCGGGCTATTTTTTGTAGAGCAAGTGGTAGAATTGAAGCGAGCATCTCTTGCTCTCTGGAGGTTTGATGCCCGAAGCCGTCATCCTGGACGCGATCCGCACGCCCATCGGGGCGCTGGGCGGGGCGCTGGCCGCCGTCCGGCCGGACGATTTGGCCGCCCATGTCATCCGCGCCATCCTCGAGCGCAACCGTTTCGACCCGGCGCTGGTGGAAGAAGTCTATTTCGGCTGCGCCAACCAGGCCGGGGAAGATAACCGCAACGTGGCGCGCATGGCGCTACTCTTGGCCGGGCTGCCCGTCACGGTCGGCGGCGTGACCGTGAACCGGCTGTGCGCCTCGGGGCTGGCGGCGGTTAACTTTGCGGCGCGCGCCATCCGCGCCGGCGAGGGGGAGGTCTTCATCGCCGGCGGCGTGGAGTCGATGTCGCGCGCCCCCTACTCCCTGCCCAAGGCCGAGAGCGGCTATCCCTTCGGCAACCTGACCGCCTGGGACACGGCCCTCGGCTGGCGCTACCCCAACCCGAAGATGAAGGAAATGTACGGCATCGAGCAGATGGGCGAGACGGCGGAAAACATCGCCGAGATGAAGCCGCACATCACCCGGCAAATGCAGGACGAATTCGCCCTGCGCTCGCATCAACGCGCCATCGCCGCCATCGACTCGGGCAAATTTGCCGAGGAAATCGTCCCCGTGACCATCCCGCAGCGCAAGGGCGAGCCGAAGGTGGTGGACACCGACGAACGCCCGCGCCGCGACACGACCCTGGAATCGCTGGCCCGTCTCAAGCCGGCCTTTCGCCCGAATGGCACGGTCACGGCCGGGAACTCTTCGGGCATGAACGACGGGGCGGCGGCGCTGCTGGTGATGAGCGAAGACAGGGCGCAGGAACTCGGCCTGAAGCCGCTGGCGCGGATTGTGGCCGCGGCCGCCGCCGGGGTCCCGCCGCGCACGATGGGGCTGGGTCCCGTCCCGGCGACGCAGAAGGCCCTCGCCCGCGCCGGTCTGCAATTGTCCGACATCGGCCTGGTCGAACTGAACGAGGCCTTCGCCGTCCAGGCCCTGGCCGTCCTCGAAGACCTCGGCCTCGACCCGGAAATCGTCAACGTCAACGGCGGGGCGGTTGCCCTCGGTCATCCGCTCGGCTGTTCGGGGGCGCGCATCCTGACCACGCTGCTGCACGAAATGCGCCGCCGCAGGGACGTGAAATACGGCCTGGCGACGCTGTGTGTGGGCGTCGGTCAGGGCGAAGCAACGATCGTCGAATTCATTGGATGATCTCCGCCCTCAGGGCGGGGAAAGAAAGGGATAGATGCTTATGACAACTCATTCGAAGTCCCTGTTTGCTGCGCTGGGTGTGCTGTTGCTGGCCACCCTGGCCTGCAGCCTGCTGCCTGCCCCGGCCACCGAAGTGCCGCCGCCGACCGAAACGCCCACGATGATCCTCATCCCGCCGACAGACACCCCTGTCCCGCCGATTCCCACCGATACCCCGGAGATCCCCACGGCGACCGCCTTCCCGGTCATCCCCGGGCCGTCTCTGACCACCCTCGAAATGTTCGACGAGGGCAATGGTTGGGGAACCACCGAACAGTATGTGCTGCGCACCATTGACGGCGGCCTGAACTGGGTCAGCGTCACCCCGGCCGGGGTCGCCTCGCTGGGGCTCTTGCCCAACGCCTATTTCCAGGATACCGAGCACGCCTGGCTTCTGATTCCGGTCGACCAGACCAGCGGCATGCTGTATCACACCACCAGCGGCGGCCTGGCCTGGAACGTCTATGCCGTGCCTTTCGGCAATGGCCAGATTCAATTTCTGGACGCCTCCAACGGTTTTGTGATGACCTCGCTGGGAGGCGGGGCCGGCTCCGAAGCAGTGGCCATCTACCAGACCCGCGACGGCGGGGCCAATTGGACGCGGGTCTATGTCAACGATCCGACCGTCCCCGGTGCCGGCGACAGCCTGCCGCTCAGCGGTCAGAAGATTGACATGACCTTCCGGGATGCCGCCTATGGCTGGGTCGGCGGCGCCGTTCCACGCGATGGCTTTACCTACCTCTACCTGACCACCGACGGCGGGTTGACCTGGAGCCAGCAGGCGCTGACCCTGCCGCCCGGTTTCGAGAACAGCATGACGGAGGTCGATGCGCCCCATTTCTTCAACCCCTCCGAGGGCATCCTGCGCGTGCGGCTTTTCTCGGGCGTGCCCACCACCGTCTTCTACCTGACCTTCGACGGCGGCCAGACCTGGGGACGCACTTTCCCGATCAACGCCATTGGCCGGCATGCCTATGCCAGCCTGCTCGACATCTTCCTGTGGGATGGCGGCCCGGCGTTGTATTTCTCCCACGACGGCGGCCTGACCTGGGGATCCACCCTGCCCAACCTCAACCTCAGCGATACGCTCATGCGGATGGACTTCGTCAACGCCTCTACCGGCTGGGCGCTTGCCTTTGGCGAGGAGGGCCGCAACCTGCTCTACGTCACCCACGACGGTGGCACAACCTGGACGCCGCTCACCCCCTAGCAGGAGGGCGTATGGCCCGCAGAAACCTCTTGGCCTTTTCGGTGGTTGTGGTCCTGCTGGCGGCCTGCGGCCCCCTGACCGAAACCCAGCCGCCCCCGCCGCTCCGCCCGACCTGGACGCCCGCCCCCAGCGAGACGCCTTTCGCGCCTGTTCCCGATGAGTCCACGCCCCCTTCTGCCGGCCCGACTCCTGCCTCCACCCCCCTCACGGCCGAAAGCATTCGCTATGCCCGCTACGTCCTCGGCGGGCGCGGCATTGTTGAGACCGTCCAACTGGCCAACGGAATCTATCAGGGCGGCCAGGGGGCAGAGTACGCCTCGGTCTGGCTTCTCGACCCGCTGGCATTCGGCGATCTGAACGGCGACGGCGCAGAAGATGCCGTGGCGCTGGTCGCCGAAAATTACGGCGGGACCGGTGTCTTTGTTTACTTGGTCGTTTTCTTGAATCAAAACGGCCAGCCGCAGTTCTATCTCAACCGCCTGGTGGATGACCGGCCAATCGTCAACACCCTGACAATACAAGGCGATGATATTCTGCTCGACGTCGTCCTCCACGGCTTCGAGGACCCCGGCTGTTGCCCGTCTTTGCGGGTTGTTGATCGCTACCGGTTGGAAACGACCGAATTGGTCCTGCGGCAGCGCACCTCCTTCACCCCCGGCGGATTGGAACGTCGAATCACGATCGACTCCCCGCATGAGGGCGAAACGGTCAGCGGGTCGGTGCGGCTGGTCGGGAGTGTGACCCTCGCGCCGTTCGAGGCCAATCTGGCCTGCCGCATCTACGATTCGCGCGGCGCGGAACTGGCTGTCCTGCCTTTCATGGTCTCGGCTCCCGACATGGGCGCGCCGGGCACGTTCGATCACAGCGTCGATCTGAGCACCGTCCCCTCCGGCACGGTCATCCGGATCGAGTTGCAGGATGTGAGCATGGCCGACGGTTCGCTGCTGGCGATGAATTCGCTCGTTTTGACAGTCCGCTGATTCCCCGGAGAACTATGCTTACGGCTCTTCTGCTCATCGATATCCAGAACGACTATTTTCCCGGCGGGGCGATGGACTTGGAAGGCAGTCCAGAGGCCGCCCGTCGGGCGCGCCGCCTGCTGGATTTTTTCCGCGCCGGCGGATGGCCGCCGATCCACATCCAGCATGTGGCCGTTGACGCCGGGGCGACGTTCTTCCGGCCCGGCACGGCGGGGGTCGAACCCTATGCCGAGACGGCGCCGCTGGCGGGCGAGAGGGTCCTCCAGAAACATTTCCCCAACGCCTTTCGCGAAACGCTGCTTCTCGATCACCTGCGCTCGTTGGGGACCGAGCGGCTGGTCATCGCCGGGATGATGACCCACATGTGTGTGGACGCGACCGTGCGCGCGGCTGCCGACCTGGGGTTCCAAGTGTGGGTGGCGGCTGACGCCTGCGCAACGCGCCCCCTCGCTTATGGGGGGACGAGCGTCCCGGCGGCGCATGTCCAAGCCGCTTTTCTCTCCGCTTTTCGGGCCTACGCCCGGGTGCTGACGACCGACGAGGTGCTGGCTGTTTTGCAGGAAACATGAAAGCAGCGCGGCGGAATGAGCCAGGAGCCGCTCCCGGCAAGGGGGGCGGCTCCTGGACTTTTGGACAAGAGATGGTTTCAGATCCCTCGGCGGCGTTTTTGCCCGGCGCGGTAGATGCCGACTTGGCGGGCATATTTGAGCAGGTCGCGCCGGCGGGCAAGGGTCTTCTTCGTCCATGTCAGGGCGACCTGCGCGCCGGTCGGAGAGAAGCGCACGATCGGCGTCACCTGGCGGTTGACGAGCGCTTTGCGCAGATCGGCGGCGCTCAAGCCGCTGAAGCGAATCACGCCGCTGCCGATCAATTCGCGTACGTGCGCATCGCTGCCGGCCACTTCGCAGAGATGTAATTGATGCGCCAGCCCGCGCAGGGGGGCGGTCTGACTGTTGATCAGCAAACAACCGGTGAAGACCTCGATTCCGACCAGCACTCTCGATGCGTCTGGGTGAGCCGCGATCTGACGGATGTCTTCATGAGTCAGGCTGTGGGCCAGGCGCGAATTGGGGTGCGGGATGACTGCCAGGCCGCCCGCCTCGCCGATGCGGAGGATCGCTTCGACAAGAGGCCGGTGCGAGGGAATCGGTCGTTCGATGAACAGCGCCAGAACGTGCCCTGCCAGGGTCGTCAGTTCCATGGCCGGGACGACTTCGATGCCGTATTTCCCGCCAAGGTCACGCGCTTCCAGCGCGCCGCGCAGCTCATCGTGATCGGTGATGGCGATCACGTCCAGGTTGGCATGATAGGCGGCATGCTCGAGGATTTCGGCTGCCGTATCGGTGCCATCGAGGCTGTAAAACGAATGGATGTGAAGATCGGCTCTGCCCATAAGCCCCCTCGTTCGTTGGGGTTGGCTGTTGGAGGATCAAATCGTCGCTTTGGCAGGATGCTCCTTACTGGAGGTGCGCTGCTCGAACAAGGAAGTTGTGCTCACTTTGCCTTTGACCGGACCTTGCCCATGAAGCGCGCCTCGTCCACGATGAAGCGCTCGTGGATGGCCTGCCCAATCATTTCCACCTCGTCGCTTGCTTCGATGTGGAAGGTCAACTGACGGCCCCGGACCTCGACCAGGCGGGCGCGCGCCCACACTTTCATACCGACCGGCGTGGGCGCCAGGTGGTGGACGTCGATCCGCCCGCCGACGGTGGTCTGCCCCTCGGCCAGTTGCCCGGCCAGGGCCTGGACGGCGGCCGACTCCATCAGGCCGACCAGGGCCGGGGTGGAGTAGACCGGCACCAGTCCGCTGCCCCAGCGGGCGGCGGTATCGGCGTCGGTGACGATGCTTTCGACTTCAGCGCTCAGGCCGGGGGTCAGGTCGTTCATAGATTTCTCCTGGTTCTAGATGGAAAAGGTCGGGCGAATCATACCATAAATAAACCGGCAAACCGTTGGCGGTTTGCCGGAAAAGTCATCTTTTTCGCATCTTTTTGCGCTTCGATTCCCCAGAGGAACTTTTCCTGACAGGCGGTTTGCGGCCGGCCCACAAGACGCCGAAGAGGATGATGGTGACCATCAGGGCGGCAAGAGCAATGATGCCGTCGGTGTTTGCCGAGCGGCGGTCTTCAGCGGGGACGGGGGTGGGCGTGGGGGAGGGGGTGAACGTGGGCGACATGGGGGCGGCCTGACGGGTGGGGGTCGGGCTGGGGGCCAGCCACGCTGCCCCGTTCAGGAGCGGCCGATGAGGGGAGGCGGCCCGGGCAGAAGAAAAGGCCTGCAGCGTGCCGATCAAGAAGGTCAGAAGAATCAGCGCCAGGATGCCGATGATGAGTGGATGGGGAGAGTGACGTTCGTTCATGAGACGCCCTGAGTATATCATGAGCCGGGCCGGGATGGCCGGCCGGCCGGCAGAATCAAAACACCCCTTGCGGGATGTTTTCTGGCGGAGAGGGCGGGATTTGAACCCGCGTCCCCTTGCGGGGAACACGCTCTCCAGGCGTGCGCGCTAGGCCAGGCTACGCGACCTCTCCGGGTTGCCTTTGGGGCGCGGCGAATTATACCATAGGGCCACTCCACGGTGCTGTTCGCGGCTTGGTTTGGGGCTCTTTACCGCATGGGCCAGAAGGTTGGCAGGAAGATTCGCAGGAGCGTATCGGCCAGCAGGCCCAGGATGAGCAGGCCGCCAAACATGCGGTTGTGGTAGAAGGCAAAGCCCGAAAACCAGGTCGGCCAGGCTGGCCAGTCCGTGGGCGGCTCGGCCGGACGCGGCCGAGTCAGCACGCGCAGGGCCAGCAGGGCGCGCTTGCCGGCCAGGAAGACGATCAACATGACCGGCGTGAAGTAGCGCGGCGCAAAAACCAGATAGACGATGACCGCATAGGTCAACACGAGGGCAGCCATGTTGACGTAGCGGGCGGCTTTCTCGCCGATCTTGACCGGCAGCGTGCCGACCCCCTTGCGCTTGTCCTCGTTCAACTTGTCGATGTGCTTGCCGACGTTGATGCTGGCCACGCTCAGGCCGAACGGCACACCGGCCAGGGCCACGTTCCAGAGGTTGGACAGATTTTCCGGCTGCCCCTTTGCCAGGACGATATAGACGCCGGCAAAGAAGACCGGCCCCCAAATGAGGAAGATCATCAATTCGCCCAAGCCGATGTATTTGAGCGGCCAGGTGTAAAACAACACCATCAGCACGCCAAAGCCAAACAGGCCGAGCACAATCGGCGAGAAATCGGTGTACCACAGCGCGTACCCGCCCGCCGCGCAGGCCAGCGCCCCGCTGACGACGAACCAGCGCAACTGCTGGCTCTTGCTCCAGAAGCCCTGCACCAGCGGATGGACGCCGTATTGGATGCGGAAGTAATCGTCTTTGTCCACCCCTTTGCTGAAGTCGGTGTAATCGTTGAGCAGGTTGTTAGTGCCGTGGGCGAGGAACAGGCCCAGGGTCACGATCAGCCATGGCAGCCAGGCGAAGTAGCCGTCGCGCCAGGCCAGAAATCCGGCCATGACGCAGGCGTAGATCGTCACCGTGGTCACTGCCGAGCGGGTGGCGATCAGCCACTTCGAGACGATGTCCAGCGCATCCCATTCCTCTTTGCTGTCCATCTTGACCAGGGTCGAGAGCGCTTTGCCCCACATTTTGATATGGATCTTCATGGTGCCTCCTCCTTTGAGAGTATCAAATGCACGTCAATCGGCCGATTGACCGGTCAGAGGCTTGGCGCGTTCCCCGCCCCAGCCGGTCAAACTGCAAAGACGGCCTCGGCTGGAGAAGATTATACAATAGACTTGATTCGTCATCACTGCCATCCGCCCATTTGCCGGCTGCGGCGCGCCAGGGCCCGCAGCAGACCGGCAAAGACGAAGCGATGGAAGGGCGCCAGGACATACCAGTAGAGAAAGCCCGGCAGGCCGCGCGGCGCGAACCAGGCAATCTGCGTCAGCCGCGTGGAGGCCCCCTGCGGCTGCAGACGCCACTCCATCCAGCCCTGGCCGGGCGCTCGGAGTTCGGAATAGAGCAGCAGACGCCGCGGCGGCTCGATGGCCTGTACGCGGTAGAAATCCACCACCTCGCCCGTTGCCAGGACCTCGGGCCGGCCGCGCAGACCGGGGCCGCCGACCAGCCGGTCGAGGCCGCCGCGCGCCTTCCACAGAAAATCGGCAAAGAGCCAACCGCGTTGGCCGCCGAGCGAAGTCAAGAGGCGGAATACGGCTTCGGGCGCGGCTTCGATCTCCACTTGGCGGACATCGAGCAAGAAGCCGTCTTGCTTGAAGGTTTGGACGGGCTTGGCCGGGTCGTAGAGCAGTTCCACCCCCTCAGGCGTCAGGCCTTGCAGGGCCTCTCGCAGGGCAGACGAATAGTCCATCGGGCGGATGTGCGGGAAGAGCCGCGCCGCCTTGTCGTCCTGGACGATGCTCGGCGCTTTCAGCCCCTCGATGAGCGGATGGGCAATCGCCGGCGGGACGGGCGTCAGCAGGCCGACCCCTCGCGCCATCAGTGGGAGGGGCAAGTAGGGCAGGGTCACCAGGGCGCGCTGCAGGCCGCGGTGGCGGGCGTAGGCGAGCAGGTTCTCGGCATAGGACATGCACGTCGGGCCGCCGATTTCGATGACCTCGCCACGGCAGGCGGGGGTCTCGAGGGCCGCCAGCAGATAGGCGATGACATCCCCGGCGGCGATGGGCTGGGAGAGGTTTCTCAGCCAGCGCGGCCCGACCAAGAGGGGCAGTTGCTCGGTCAGGTAGCGGATCATCTCGAAGGAGATACTGCCCGGCCCGGCGATGATGCTGGCGCGCAACTCGGTCACCGGCACATGGCTCTCGCATAGCGCCTGACCGGTCTCGATGCGCGAACGCATGTGCGAGGAGATCGGGCCGTTGGGGTCGGCCAGGCCGCCGAGGTAGATGATGTGTTCGATGCCGGCACTTTGAGCGGCGCGGGCGAAGTTGCGGGCGGCCAGCAGGTCGCGCTGCGGATAGTCCTTGCCGCTGGCCATGCTGTGGATGAGGTAGTAGGCGGCTTGCACGCCCTGCATGGCCGCGGGAAGCGTCTCCGGCTGAAGCGGGTCGCCGCGCACGATCTCTACCTTGTCTGCCCAGGAACGCCCGGCCAGCCGCGCCGGATTGCGCGCCAGGCAGCGGAGGCGATAGCCTTTTTGGAGCAGTTGCGGGATGAGCAGGCCGGCGATGTAGCCGCTGGCGCCGGTGACGAGGAGCAGAGGAGGCATGGTCAAGTTTTCTCTTCGGATGCTTGCCCGGCCAACAGGCGGGCGCGGTCACCCACCTTGCGAATCATGCCGCTGAAGATGAAGGCATGCACGGGGTAGAGCAGGTACCAGTAGAGGAAACCGGAAAGTCCGCGCGGGGCAAAGTAGGCGGTTTGGGTGAGCAGGGTCTTGCCCTCCGGCTGGGGGATGGATTGGAATTCGAGCCAGGCCTTGCCGGGGACTTTCATCTCGGCGCGCAGGCGTAAGAGGCGCTGCGGCTCGATGGCCTCGACGCGCCAGAAGTCGAGCGCCTCGCCGACGCGCAGTTCGTCGGGGTGGCGGCGGCCGCGGCGCAACCCGACCCCACCGACCAGTTTGTCCACCCAGCCGCGCACCTGCCAGGTCCAGTTCAGGTAGAGCCAGCCGCGCTCGCCGCCCAGGCCGGTGTAGGCGCGGAAAACGGGGGCCGGCGGCAGGTCGAGGACGAGGCGGCGCGTTTCGATGATCATGCCCTCGCGGGTGGTCAGCGTCACCGGGCGGGCGTCGCCCTGACTGACGACCAGGGCATCCATCCAGGAGGTTTCCACCTCGTCGGATTGGACGCGTCCCAGCGCCAGGCGCAGGGCGGTCTCGAAGTCGAGCGGTTGGATGTGCGGGAAGAGGCGGCGGGCGGCGTCGCCCTGGACGAGCAGGTCGGCGTGCAAGCCCTCGATGAGCGGCAGGACAACGCGCCAGTGGACCGGGGTGACCATGTGCACCCAATAGGCCGAAAGGCGCGGCGCGTAGACGGGGAGAGGCACGAGCAGGCGTTTGAGGCCGCGCAGACGGCAGTAGGCGCGCAGCATGTCCGCATAGGTGAGACGGTCGGCGCCGCCGATTTCAACGGTCTCGCCCAGGCTGGCGGGGACGGTCAGGGCCTCCACCAGGTAGGCCAAGACATCGCCGATGGCAATCGGCTGGGCCAGGCTGAACCACCAGCGCGGGCAGAGGAAAAACGGCTGGCGCTCGGCCACGTAACGCAGCATCTCGAACAAAGCCGAGCCGGAGCCGATGACCATGCCGGCGCGGAACTCGGTGACCGGCACGCGGCCGCTCTTGAGGATCTCGCCGGTCGCGCGGCGGGCGCGCAGGTAGGGGGAAAGGCCGGCGGCCGGGTCGGTCAGTTCACCGAAGTAGATGATCCGTTCGATGCCGGCCTCTTCGGCCTGACGGGCAAAGTTGCGGGCGGCTTGCAGGTCGCGCTCGGCGCCGGATTGGCTGCCTTGCATGCCGTGAATGAGATAATAGGCCGTGGAGACGCCTTCAAGGGCGCGGCGCAGGGAGGCCGGGTCGAGGGCGTCGCCCTCGGCGACTTCGACGCGCGGCAGCCAGGGGCGTCCCTCCAGCCGTTTCGCGTCGCGCGCGAGGACGCGGACGGGATAGCCGGCCTCCAGCAAACGGGGGACGAGCCGCCCGCCGATGTAGCCGGTCGCGCCGGTGACGAGGATGGGTTGCATGTGCTGATTGTAACACTTGGTAAAAGAAGACCTCCTGGCGGGGGAGGCCGCCGGAGGTCGGATGGGCCGGTTCAATGGCCGGAAGAACGCTTTTTGGGAAGCAGATGGGCTTCGCGTGGCGGGATCATGCCCCAGCGGCTGGCGCCCAGGTAGAGGATTTCGAGGATCAAATCGGCGTAGGAAATGCCCTGGGCGTTTGCCATCAGACACAGGTCCGAGTAGTCCGGGGTCAGGCCGGGCAGGGTGTTGATTTCGAGCAGGCGGGGATTGCCGTCGGCGTCCAGACGGATGTCGGTGCGCGAGACGTCCAGCGCGCCGAGGACGACATGCGCCCGCCAGGCCAGGTGCTGGAGTTTTTTCTCCAGGTCCGGTTCGATGTTGGCCGGGCAGATGTAGCCCGGCGCGCCTTCCGCGCCGACCGACTGGGCCTTGGCTTCGATGCCGTAGACGCCCGGCGTGACCGAGCGGGAACTATCCAGTTCGAGGATGGGGAAGCGGTGGAAGCCATCCTTTTCGTACCAGTGCGGGTGGCGCGAGTAGCGGGCGGCGTCGGCGCGGCCCAGGACGCCGACGGTGAACTCGCGGCCGGGCAGAAAGATTTCGACCAGGGCCGGCTGCTGGTAGGTGCGGATGATGTAATTGGCGCGTTCGCGCAATTCGGCCGGGTTGTTGACGATGGCACGCGAATCCACGCCCATGCCGGTGCCCTCGCGGGCCGGTTTGACAAAGAGCGGGAAATGTTTTTCCAGTTCGGGGCGCAGCGGCTCGTCGCCGAAGGTGAATTCCTGGAAAGGCGCTACCGGCAGGTTGCGGTCGCGCCAGATGCGTTTGGTCAGGGTCTTGTCGAGCGAAACGGCATTGGTCAGGACGCGCGAGCCGGTGTAGGGGATTTTGAGCAGTTCCAGCAGGGCGGGCGTTTGGGCTTCGCGGGCATCGCCTCCCAGCCCTTCGGCGATGTTGAAACAGATGTCAGGCTGCACCTCGCGCAGGGCATAGGGAAGATTGGAATCGGCCGGAATGAAGACGGTCGAATGCCCGTCGGTTTCGATGGCGGCCCGGATGTGGTCAATCGTTTCGATGTAATCGTAGTCCGCGCCGGCGTCGGGGGGAACATCGGGCGGCAAGGGTTTGCCGCGTTCCTTGATGTTGGCCAGAACAGCAACCCGCCAGTAGCGCGCCAGGCGCGGCCGGGGACTGGGGGGCTTTTTGGTTTCCTTTGTTGGTTCGTTTGGATTCATGGGAGCCCTCTTTTTATGAGATTTACAGAGGAGTAGTATATAGCATTCTCCCTAAATGACAAGAGGAAACCCCTTGCGATTCGCCTGCTAGGTGGGGGCGGAAGAATCAAACTGGACAATCACTCTTGTTTCAGGTATCATTAGCGTCGCCTTTCACCAGGTGCAAGTCCGATACGGCTATATCTTGCCTGTGGAGACGCTCCATCGCATGGATTGGTTCGGACGAATTCGACAATCGAAGCGCTTGTCGCGCCCGGATTGGGATTCCCGTCCGGGCTGTTGTGCGTAGAACGAGATAAATTTAACGGTTTTCACCGTTTGTATCCTAGCCGGGAGGCCTCATGGCAGATCTGATCAAACAAATCACCAGCGACTTACAGAAGCAAATTGAAACCTATCAGCCGGAAATCGGAATCAGCGACGTTGGCACCGTCCTGGAAGCCGGCGACGGCATTGCCCGCGTCACCGGTCTCGCAAATGTCCGCTCGCAGGAACTGGTCCAGTTCGCCAACGGCGTGATGGGCATCGCCTTCAACCTGGAAAAGGATTCGGTCGGCGTCATCATCATGGGCGATTACGCCGAAATTGTCGAAGGGATGACCGTGCGCGCCACCGGCCGCATCGCTTCGGTACCGGTGGGCGACGCTATGATCGGACGCGTGGTCAACGCCCTCGGCGAGCCGGTGGACGGAAAAGGCCCTATCGCCACGACCGGCTACCGGCCGATCGAGCGGATTGCCCCGGGCGTGGTGCAGCGTCAGGATGTGGACACCCCCGTCCAGACGGGCATCAAGGCCATTGACACGATGATCCCGATCGGCCGCGGCCAGCGCGAACTCATCATCGGCGACCGCCAGACCGGCAAGACCGCCATCGCCATCGACACCATCATCAACCAGAAAGGCAAAGACCTGATTTGTATCTACGTGGCCATCGGGCAGAAGAAAGCCGCCGTGGCGCGGACGGTGGCCCTGCTGGAGCGCTACGGCGCGATGGAACATACCATCGTGGTGGTCGCCTCGGCAGACGAACCGGCGGCATTGCAGTACATTGCTCCCTACGCCGGCTGCGCCATCGGCGAGGAGTTCATGGAGACCGGCCGCGACGCCCTGGTGATCTACGATGACCTCTCCAAGCACGCCTGGGCCTACCGCCAGGTCTCGCTCCTGCTGCGCCGTCCGCCGGGCCGCGAGGCCTATCCGGGCGACATTTTCTACCTGCACTCCCGCCTGCTGGAGCGCGCCGCCCGCCTGGCGAACAAGTACGTGATTGTGAAGAAGGACTTCGCCGCCGACCTGGCCGAAGAGAAAGACGCCGTGGATGGCCGCGTCTATGGCGGGCCGCGCTCGGCGCACGATGCCAACGAAGCCCTCAAGGCCATGCCCGATGCGGAAAATTACAAGATCGTCAAAGTCAAAGGCTCCGGCGGTTCGCTGACCGCTCTGCCCATCATCGAGACGCTGCTGGGCGACGTTTCGGCCTACATTCCCACCAACGTCATTTCCATCACCGACGGCCAGATTTACCTGGTCAACAACCTGTTCAACGCCGGCATCCGCCCGGCGGTGGACGTGGGCATCTCGGTTTCGCGCGTCGGCGGCGCAGCGCAGACCAAGGCCATGAAGCAGGTAGCCGGTAAACTGCGCCTCGACATGGCCGCCTACCGTGAACTGGCCGCCTTCGCCCTGATGGCCTCCGACCTCGACAAGTCCACTCAGGCGCAGTTGACGCGCGGCCAGCGCATGCAGGAAATCCTGAAACAGCCGCAGTACGAGCCGATGTCGCTCGAACATCAGGTCATGGTCGTCTTCGCCGGGACGAACGGTTACGCCGACGCCGTGCCGGTGGAGCGGATGAAGAAATGGGAAGCCGACCTGGTGCGCTACCTCGCCACTTCTCATCCGGAGATTGGCAAGGACATCGCCGAGAAGAAGCAAATCAGCGCCGAGACCGAGAAGAAACTGCGCGAGGCCCTCGAGGCCTTCAAGTCCACATGGCAGTAAATTTGGACTATCAGACTCCAGACTACCGACTATTCGACTAACCTATGCCATCAGCCCGTGAAATGCGGATGCGAATCCGCAGCGTCAAAAACATTTCGCAGGTGACCCGCGCCCTGGAGGCCGTCTCGGCCAGCAAGGTTCGCAAGGCCGTGGCAGCCGTGCAGGAGACGCGTCCCTACGCAACCAAAGCCTGGCAAGTGCTGACGCATATCGCCAAGCAGCCGGGGCGGGCCACCCTGCACCCGTTGCTCACCCGCCGGCCCGAGGTCCGCAAAACGCTCGTGGTGGTCGTCAGCGGCGACCGCGGCCTGGCCGGGGCGTACAACACCAACATCATCCGCTTCACCGCCCAGCATTTCGACCACTACCCCAACCCGGTGGTGTACGTCGCCGTCGGACGCAAGGGACGCGATATGCTCCTGCGCCGCCGCAAGCAGGTGATCGCCGAGTTCAGCAATCTGCCCGCCGCGCCGTCCTTTGCCGGCGTTTCGGCCATCGGACGTCTGGCGGTGGACGATTTTCTCAAGGGCGAGGTGGATGAGGTCTTTCTGGTCTATACCGACTTCGTCAACATGGTCAAGCAGGAGCCGGTGGTGAAGAAACTCCTGCCGCTGGAAGTGGACGGCGGCGAGCGGGTGGAGACCTACCAGTCGCAGCATTTGAGCGCCGCGTACATCTACGAGCCGGAGGAGCGCCAAATTTTGGATGCCATCATCCCGCGCTTTACGGCCCTGCAAGTGTATCAGGCCATTCTCGAGTCGCTGGCCTCGGAACACGCCGCCCGCATGGTGGCCATGCGCAACGCCACCGACAACGCCCTCGAACTGGCCGACCACTTGCAACTGGTCTACAACAAGGCTCGTCAGCAGAGCATTACCAACGACCTTTTGGACATTGCCGGCGGCGCCGAAGCGCTGGCCAAGGCAGTGGCGCAACGATAACTTACCGGAGGAAACATGGCGAATGCAACCGGCCGCGTGATTCAAATTCAGGGTAGTGTGGTAGATGTGGAATTTCCGCAGGGGAAACTCCCCGATGTGTTCGAGGCGCTCGAAATCCCGCGCCCGAACGCCCTGCCGCTGGTGCTGGAAGTGGAAAAACACCTCGGCGACAACTGGGTGCGCTGCGTCGCGATGGACACCACCGACGGCCTCCAGCGCGGCGTGGAGGCGATTGCCACCGGCGCGCCCATCCGCGTCCCGGTCGGGCAGGCCACGCTGGGGCGCATCTTCAACGTCCTCGGCCGCCCGGTGGACGAGAAACCGGAAGCGGTGAAAGCCGAGCAGTATTACCCCATCCACCGCCCGGCGCCGCCTTTCTCGGAGCAATCCACGCGCGTCGAAATCTTCGAGACCGGCATCAAGGTCATTGACCTGATCGCCCCCTTCACCAAAGGCGGCAAGACCGGCATCTTCGGCGGCGCAGGCGTGGGCAAGACGGTCATCATCCAGGAACTCATCCGCTCGGTGGCCACCGTCCACCAGGGCAACTCGGTCTTCGCCGGCGTCGGCGAGCGGACGCGCGAAGGCACGCAACTCTACCGCGAAATGCTCGAATCGGGCGTGATGAAGGACACCGTGATGGTCTTCGGCCAGATGAACGAGCCTTCGGGCGTGCGTCTGCGCGTCGCCCTGACGGCCCTCGCCATGGCCGAATACTTCCGCGACCAGGGCCGCGACGTGCTGCTCTTCATTGACAACATCTTCCGCTTCACCATGTCCGGCTCGGAGGTCTCGGCGCTCCTCGGGCGCATGCCCTCGGCAGTGGGCTACCAGCCGACCCTGGCGACCGAGATGGGCGAACTGCAGGAACGCATCACCTCCACCCGCACCGGCTCGATCACCTCGATGCAGGCGGTCTACGTCCCGGCGGACGACTACTCGGACCCCGCGCCGGTGGCCACCTTCACCCACCTCGACGCGACCATTGCCCTCGAGCGTTCCATCGCCGAGAAAGGCATCTACCCGGCGGTGGACCCGCTGGCCTCCACCAGCCGCATCCTCGACCCGAACATCGTCGGCCCCGAGCACTACAACACCGCCCGCGAGTGCCAGCGCGTCTTGCAGCGCTACAAGGACTTGCAGGACATCATCGCCATCCTGGGCATTGACGAACTCTCCGAAGACGACAAACTGGTCGTCGCCCGCGCCCGCAAGATCGAGCGCTTCTTCTCCCAGCCGTTCTTCGTCGCCACGCAGTTCACCGGTCTCGAAGGCCAGTACGTCCCCATCCGGGAGACGGTGCGCGGCTTCCGCGAAATCCTGGACGGCAAATGCGACGACCTGCCCGAACAGGCCTTCATGATGGTCGGCACGATTGACCAGGCGCGCGAGAAGGCCGAGAGACTGGCCAAGAGTGCATAGCGTTTGCATGTTTGCAGGTTGTCAGGTTCGAAGAGCGAGGCGTCAATGCATTTACCTGAAAACTTGTCAACATGCCAACCTGAAAACGGAAGAAAAACATGCCAATCCGATGTGAGATCGTTTCGCAAGACCGCATGGTGTACCAGGGCGAAGCCGACATGGTGTTGCTGCCCGGCAGCGAGGGGATGATGGGCATCCTGCCCGACCACGCCCCGCTGCTGACCACGCTCAAACTGGGCGTGGTGACCGTGCGTTCCGGCGGCAGCGAAGAGTACTTTACCATCGCCGGCGGTATTGCCGAGGTCCAGCCGGACGTTATCACCATCCTGGCGGACGCGGCGGAGAACGTGGCCGAGATTGACGTGGAACGCGCCGAGGCGGCGCGGCGCCGCGCCGAGGAAGCCCTGGCCAAGGGTCCGCCGCCCGACACCGACGCCTATCTGGCCATCGAAGCCGCCCTGCGCCGCTCGAACCTGCGCCTGGAGGCGGCCAGGCGTTACCGACGGAGCGGCTCGAAGCCAGGCCGGATCGGGGAAGAGAGGTAAGAGATGGGCGCTTTCTCGAAGGATTTGGGCATTGATTTGGGGACTGTTCAAACCCGGATTGCCGATTCCGGCGGCGTGTTGGTGGATGAGCCGACCGTGGCGGCGATCGTGGTAGAAGAACAGAAGGTGGTCGAATTTGGCAAAGCGGCCCGCGAGATGCAGGGCCGGGTCTTGCCCGATACGATCGAACTGGCGCGCCCGCTTCAGAATGGCGTGGTCGCCGATTATGAAATCACCGAGGTGCTGCTACGGGAACTGCTGAAACGCGTCAGCGGGCCGATGCGTATTTTCCGGCCGCGGGCGATGATTACCGTTCCTTATGGCGTCACCAGCGTGGAGTCGCGGGCGGTGCACGAGGCGGTCCTGGCGGCGGGCAGTCGAGAAGCCTACCTCATCCAGCAGCCCCTGGCAGCCGCCATCGGCATGGGCCTGCCGATTGGCTCACCGAGCGGCAACATGATCATCTGTTTGGGCGGGGGCGTCACGCAGGCGGCCATCGTTTCGATGTACAGCATCGTTTCGGCAGAAACCCTGCGGGCGGGCGGTCTGCAACTCGATGATGCGGTAGTTACCTACGTGCGCCGCAAATACGGGGTCATGATCGGCCCGGCCACCGCCGAGCAATTGAAGATCAAGATCGGCGCGGCTGTGCCGCAAGACCGCGAAGAAAGCCTCGAAGTGCAGGGACAGGATCAGGTCAGCGGCCTGCCGCGCCCGGTCACGTTGACGACCGGCGAGGTGGTCGAGGCGCTCCAGGAACCGCTCAAGCAAGCGGTCGAAATCTGCCGCCGGGTGCTCGAAAAGACTCCTCCCGAGTTGGTCTCCGACATCATTGACCGCGGCGTGGCGCTGTGCGGCGGCGGCGCGTTGCTCAAGGGTGTGGATAAGTTGTTCACCAAGGCCCTCGGCATTCCCGCCTATCTGGTCGACAATCCGACCACCTGTGTGGTCGAGGGAGCGGTCAAAGCCTTTGCTCTCTATCCGCTCCTGCGGCGCAACCTGCCGCCGGTTTAGGAGGCTTGCTCGAAAGAATCGAAACGGCGTCGCTTGGGACGCCGTTTTTCGTTGCTCATTCCCCGATGTAATAGGTCATGCGTTGCAAGCCGATCGAAGGGTCGAGGTACTGGACGCGCACCCCGGCCGGGACGGTCAGATTGATGGGAGCGTAATTCAGGATCGCCTGCACCCCCGCCTCGACCAGCAGATTGGCCACCTCCTGCGCCGCCGAGGCCGGGACGCACAACATGGCGACTTTGATCCCCGCCTCTCGAATGGCTGCGCTCATCTCGGCCGCGTCGCGGATGACGTAGGGGCCGACGGTCTGCCCGATCTTGGCCGGGTCGTTGTCGAAGACCATTGCCACCCGGAAGCCGCGGTCTTTGAAGCCCTGATAGCGGGCCAGGGCATGGCCCATATCGCCCATGCCGACGATGACCGTCTCCCAGACCCGATCTACCTTGAGAATCTCACGCAAACGCTCGCTCAGGAAGGAAATGTTGTAGCCGGTCCCTTGCTTGCCGAATTCCCCGAATTGAGAAAGGTCTTTGCGAATCTGGGCTGCCGAGATGCCCACCTGCTCGCCGAGTTCCTGCGAGGAGGTGATCGTCTTGCCCTGGGCCTGCATGTGCTGGAGAGCGCGCAGGTAGATCGGCAACCTGCTCACGATAATGTCCGGTATCTCTTTCATAAAATCCGCCTGTTTTCTTGAAGATGGATAGCCAAGACAAAATTTACCATAAAAAGAGGCTTCGTGCAATTCGAATCGCGCTACTTGCGGACCTCCAGACGGATCTCGAACGGGGTCTGCCCGCGCACTTCGACCAGGGAGAGCGGGAAGGGCAGATAGTGAATGGGAGGGTAATCCAGGTTGGGATTTTCGGGGCGCGCCAGAAAGATGAGCGAGGACGGGTATCCCTGCGCCCACAGGCGGGCGCTGGCGCGGACCTCGAGCCGCAATCCCTGGCGCGGTCCCCACTCCCAGGCGTTGGCCGAAAGCACGCCGGCATATTCCTGGCCGCCGAAGAAAAATTGCCACGGATCGACCACCAGCGGCAGGGAGGTTTGCAGGAAGGAAGCAGCCGCCTCGATTTGGGCGGTCAGTCCGCCGGCATCGAGGGAGAACGTTTTGAGGCGCCGGCCGTCGGCGGTGGAAAAGCGGATGGTGGTTGTTCCTGTCGGCGAGAATTCGTAGGGTTCGAAGGTGCGGTCGCGGTCGCTGAAGGCGCCCATGATCTGACCCGGGTCGGCGGCCTGACCGGCGGAGGTGTTCCAAAAGGACGGGTCGCTCATGCCGAGCAGGAATTGAGCGGTCGGGCCGATCAACTGGTGGGCGCCGTTTTCATCGCGGTAGAACAGGTGCGTCAGGCGGGCGCCCTCTGGCTCGAGGAGGGCAAAATACTCCGGGCTGGCCAGCACGCATTCGGGCTGACCGTCACGGTCGGGGTCTTCTTCGCAGGAGGCGCGCCGGTACGGACTCTCGGCCCAGGCGCTGCCGGCCAGCAAGACGCCGATCTGCCCCTGATAGGCAGCCCGCAGGGGAGGAGGGCTGTTGGCCAGCAGGAAATGGACCTGCCAGGCGGCGTCGGTCAGGGCGTTGGGAGGGGCGGCTTGCAATTCGGCCAGGAAAGGATCGGGAGCGGCGGGGAGCGGCTCGGGGAGGGCTTGCGGCTCGCCGAGCGGAAAGGTCAACAGGGCCGGGCCATCCAGGACGCGAATCCACGGGTGGGCGGCCAGCCAGGCCAGCGAGGGGCCGGCCATGTCCGAGTCGCCCCAGGTGCTGCGCGGCAGGCTGCCGCCCAGGATGACCAGGTCGGCGGGATCCGAGGAGAGAGCCGCCTGCATCAGGGCGCGGCGGACTTCGAGAGCGGGGCCGTCGGCGGTGGCCTGGAGAGCGTCGGCAGGCGGCAGGGGAATCAGGCGGGTCCGGCCCACGCGGCTCAGGTGGGAGGCGTCGCCCAGGGAGAGGAATTGGGCGCGGTAGCCGGGGACGAGGCCGCCGTCGGCGGCAAAGACGAAGTCGCTGGCCGGCAGGTGAAAGGTCTGGGCGGCGCGCCGGTGGTAGGCCAGGGCAGTCTCGGCTGGCGAGGCGTTGACCACGTCGGGCAGGATCAGCAGGCCGTCTGCCTGCATGGCGGCGATGCGGTCGAGGCTGTGGAAGGCGTCCAGAATGGCCAGGCTGGAGGGCGTCTTCAGGTCGAGCAGGAAGACGGGCAAGCGGCTGCGGTCGGCGGCCTCCAGCAGGTGGCGCAGGCCGTGGCGTTCGCCGGTCGGGCCGGTGTGGGCGCCGTCCCAGCGGCGCAGGGCCTGGGCGGGGGTGGCGGCGGGGAAGACATCCCAAAAGACCAGCAGCACGGCGGCGCGCTGAGTTGGAGGAAGCGCATCCGAGCGCACGCCGGGGATGGAGTCTGCCTGCTCGGCCTGGTTTGCCCGGCTGACGAGGTCGAGCCGGTAGGGCGGGGTGAGCAGGGCGCGGCTGAGGGAGAGGGTGACGGTGTCGAGCGCCGGGTCATAGACGATGCGCGGGCGAATCGCCGGGGCCGGGCGGCCGGGCTGTTCGACCACGGCGGGGCTGCCGGCGGCGAAACGGAGGTCGAGCGGGGCGGCGGCGAAGCGCGCCGAGTCCCAAATGGAAAGGTGAAGGTCGTAACCGCCGGCGGAGTCGAGGTCGAGCAGGTCGATGCGGATTTGGATTTCCTGGGCGGTGAGGCGGGTGTAGACGGCCAGCAGGTCGCTGGCGGGGGTGGGGGCGTCGCCGGGCGGGTCGAGGGCGCGCAGATCTTCGAGCGTCCAGGGGGAGGCCGGGCGCGGCAGCGGCAGGCAGGCGCTCAGCATGAGCAGGCACAGCAAGGGAAGGAGCAGGAGGCGTTTCATGGGCAATCAAAGGAGAGCGCCGCCGGCGCTCTCCCGTCGGCAGGATGGGTCTTCAGGAATTGGTTGTTTCGAGAGGCGGGCTGCCTTTGCGTCCGATCAGTTTGTAGATGCGCACCGGTTCGGCTTTGCCTTTGACGGGCGCGGCCTCGATGAATTCGACCTCGAATTCGCTTTCGATGGCGCGGGCGGTGCTTTCGCTGACGATGATGGGCCAGGCGTAGGTCTTGGTCAGGTCTTGCAGACGGGAGGCCAGGTTGACGTTGTCGCCGATGGCGGTGTAGTTGATGCGCTGGGCCGAGCCGATCAAGCCGACGAAGGCTTCGCCGCTGTTCAGGCCGATTCCGATCTCGAATCGGCCAGAGAAGATGCCCTCGGCTTTCCATTTTTTTCGCAAGTCGGCCAGGCGCCGCTGCATTTCGACGGCGGCGCGGGCAGCGCGCAGGGCGTGGTCGCGGTAGGGCACCGGCTCGCCAAAGAAGGCGACGATGGCATCGCCCTCGTATTTGTCCACCGTGCCGCCGTATTTGTGAATCACGCCGGTCATCACTTCGAGGTAGGGGTTGAGCAGGGCGACGACCTCTTCGGGGGTGAGTTTCTCGGAGAGCGAGGTGAAGCCGCGGATGTCGGAGAACAGGACGGTGAGGACGGCGCGCTTGTTGAGCGAACGGATGTCTTGGGTTTCCAGCAGTTGATCCACCATCTCGGGCGAGACGAAGCGGCTGAACAGGTTGCGGACGCGGCGCTTTTCGACCTCCTGCGAGACGGCCTGTTCGGTGGTGGGGAGGAGGACGCCCAGCAGGAGCATCAGCAGGGGAGCAGTCATCGGCAGATACCAGCCGGCGCGCGCGAAGATGAGATAAACGGCGGTTAAGTAGAGGATCAGGCTGCCACCCATCAGCAGCAACGTCAGGCTAGGGCGGCGCAGTCGAATGAGCAGACTGACCAGGAGAGCCATGCTCAGGAGAATCAAGAGGGAGGCCCACAGCGGCAGGATGCGCAGGTGACGGCCGGAGAGCAGCGTCCCGACGGCGTTGGCGACGACTTCCACCCCCGGCATCTGTTCTTTGGCCGAGAAGGGGGTTGGGTAGATATCCTGAAGGGTGAGGGTGGTGGCGCCGATCAGGACGATTTTGTCGCGGAACAGTTCGGGGGGGTAGTCCCCCAGCAGGAGGCGGGCAGCCGAATAGGTGGGATAGGTGCCGGCCGGGCCGGCGTAGTTGATCAACAAGGTCGTGCCGTTGAGAGGGACCTCTTGGCCGTTGAAAGTCAGCCTGGCGGAGCCGGCCGGAGAGGGCGGGTCGGTGGCCAGGGTCAGGGCGGCGATTTCGAAGGCCCAATGGTAATAGCGTTCGTCGCCATAGGTTTGATAAGCATAGACGCTTCGCACGATGGCGTCATCGTCCTGGGAGACCAGGGTGATTCCCAGACCATCCACCGCGGAGCGGTAGGCCGGCAGAGGTAGTTTGAGCGTGACGGTACCCTGCGCCGGGTCTTCGAAGATCTGGGCAACGGTCACGGCCTGGGGAGCCCGGGCGAGGGCGTCAGCCAGGGCGGCGTCGCCGGCGGGATCGCTGTCGGCTTCGAACAGGAAGATATCCAGGCCAATCAGGCGCGCTCCGGCCGCGTCGAGCCAGTTGACGATCTCGGCCAGGTAAGCGCGCGGCCAGGGCCACTGATAGCCGGTCCAGTTGAAGGAGAAATCGTCGATGGCCACGATGACGATTGGTTCGCTGGGCGGCTGTTCGCCCCGCAGACGCATCAGCGTATCGCGCATCGAGAGTTCCAGCCGCTCGAGCGGGGTGGTCAGACGAGGGATGGCAGCGATCACCTCGTGGGTCAGGAGCAGAAGAACGAGAAGGACCAGCAGCAGGTTGTGCAGGGGGAAACGCCTGGGGCGGGCGGGTGTCTTCATAGACCTATTTTATAGAAAAACGGGTGCGCCGACAACCGTCAGCGCACACCGAATTCCAGGCCGGCTGGTCCTATCTTCATGGACAGACGGATATTTCCTGATAAAAATAAACTTCGGAGGCAGCATGGTTCCCGAGGTTGTCGGCTGCGGCAAACCACCAGTAGACCTGATCGCTCGGGTTGGCGGGGATGATGGGGTTGCCGCTCCACAGGCCATTGTTGAAGGACAGTGGAAGCGTCCCGCTGCAGATTGGCGTGCCCAGGTAATCCTGGACTTGATAGCCAACCCAGACGCTCGATACACCGTCGCTGTCGGCAACGATGACTTTGAAATAGCGCTGGTCGCAAAATTCCGTGACCGGATTGAGCGGCCCTTCGATGAAGGTGAAGTAGGTGTTGGTATCGTGGGTCGGCAGGGGCGTTTGAGGCGGCAGAAGCGTCTCGTTGACGGTGGCCGGCTTGGTGAAGATGAACGAACCGGCGGTGCAGATGACCTGTCCGTGGGCGTCTAGGGCGCTGACCTGCCAGGAGTAAGTGCCGGCTGCGCTCAGGCTTTCGAGGTAGCGGGTCAGGCTGGTGTTGGCCGTGCTGAAGGTGTTGACCGCCCCGTTGATGGAGATAATTTGCAGGCGGTATTCCACTGCGCCGGGTTGGGGAGTCCAGTGGAAGACCAACTCGCCGGAGGCGGGCAGAATCGTGCCGTTGGCCGGCGCGAGGAGTTGCAAAGTGCAGGCGGCATTGGGAGAGAGGAGGGCGGTGGGCGTCGGCGTGACGGAGGCTGTCGGCGTGGGGGTGGGGAAGGCCGTCAGCGTGGCGAGGATGTCCGGCAGGAGGGCGTTGGCCTCGGGGACGTTGCTCGCCCAGGTCTGGAATTCCTCCCAGGTCAGGAGGTAAGCGGTGGGGGGCGGGGGCGTTTCGCCTGGGCCGGCGAGATAGAGGAGGGCGCCTTCGCCGGTGGACAAGTCGAGGCTGCCGCTGTCGTTGGCGGCGGCGCATTCGCCCTCGAAACAACTGACCCAGACGTTCAGCGTCAGCGGGTCGATCCAGACCATCAGGTGGGAGCCGCGCACGGCGGCGGTGCCGGCGGGCGTCTCGACTTCGAGCGAGCCGCCGGTCAGCATCACCCAGATTTGGCCGGCGGCCAGGCGCAGCCGCGTGAAGAGACCGGTTTCCGTCTCGGTGTTGGCGGTCAGCAGGAAGGAGGTGTTGGGCGCCAGCCGGATGATGGTGCCGGTCGAGAGGTCGAGGCGGGCGCGGCTATTGTCTCCGGTGCGCACCTCTCCGCCTTCGAGCAAGACGGCGTTCTCGGCGGCGGCGGCGAATTCTGCCTGGCCGGGATTTTTGATCTGGACGCTGCCGACCACTTCACTCAGCCGGGCAGACTGAGGCTGGGAGGGAACTGCCGGCGTTTCGGTCTGGCAGCCGCTGAACAGCCAAACAAAGAGAACCAAAGCAAGAGCCAATGGCTTAGAACGAGGGTCCATGTCAACCTCCTCTGGCAGATGCACTTAAGGGTGCTATTTTACACGTTCATGGCCAAAAGGGCGGGGACATCCCACCTTTTGACTATTTGTCAGGCAAGTTGTGTCGGCTTCAGGGGCCGTTGCGCAGCGTCAGGGTGTAGCGGCAGTAGCGCAGCGAGTCCGTTTCGGCGATCTGCAGGCGCATTTGAACGGCTGCGCCCGTGGACAGGCGGATCGGCCACCGAAAGGTTCCGCAGGTCGGGGCAGGAACTCCGGCCAGAGGAGCGCCGGCCTGCCAGAATTCGACCGTCAGCGTGGCGTTGCCCTCACAGGCCAGGCTGACATAGAGCCAGGCTTCGGGGCCGTTGGCAAAAGGGGTAAACTCGATCCAGTCCTCCAGGTCGCCTTGTGGGAAGGAGAGGTCGCTGGTGTAGGTGAATTGGCGGACGCCGCCGGGCGTAAACGCGACCTGGACGGCGGGGCGGACGAGCGAGTCGCCGTCAGCGGCGGCGGGGCCGACCGTGGGGGTGAGCGTGGCCGCCAGCGGGGTGGGGCGGTCGGGCAGGGGGGTGATGGGCGTGCCGGAGGCGTTGACCAGCGGCAGGCCGGCGAGGTCGTCGGTTTGGAGGTAGGCGGTCGTCACCCAGCCGCGGCCGTTGGGGGCAGCGGGAAACTCGATCTGCGCCCAGGTGCCGGTCTCGTTGCGGCCGGTCAGGGTCACCACGCTGCCGGCCTCGAGCGTGCCGAGTACCTCATAGGTGGTGGCCGGGCCGCTGCGCACGTTCAGACGCTGGCTGAGGCGGGCGGTCGGACCGGAGGGGGTGGAGGTGGGGGTGACCAGGGAGATGACCGGCAGACGGTCGGCGTCGGCCACCTGGACGTAGGCGGCCGCCACCCAGCCGCGTCCGTCTGGTCCGCTCGCAAAGAGGATGGCGTACCACGAGCCGGTCTCGTCGCGGCCCACGATCTGGACGGTTTGGCCGGCCTCCACCAGCCCAAGAGGGGGCTGCCCGGTGGACGGCCCGGCGCGGACGTTGAGCCGCGTCGTCGTCACCCCCTCCAGGGGGACCGGGCTGGGGGTAGGGGACAACTCGAGGGGCGGCAGGGTGGGCGTGACCGGCGGCGTGGCCGAGAACGAAGGGGAGGCGACGGTCGGCGTTGGGGTCGCCTGTGGAGTTGTCCTGCCTGTGCATGCACCCGCCAGAAAGGCCAGCGCCACAAACAGGAACAAAGACTTTTTCATGCGCCAGGAGGGGGCTGCCCCTCTCAAGGGATGAAATCTACCGATTGGACCATCGACTGCAGTTGGTAGCGATACTGCGGCCAGGAGACGTCTTCGCAGATGCTGACGAAGAGGGTAATCTCCTGGTTGTGGATGACAACAGTAATGTAGACAACGGAAATGCTATTGGATGTGCCCCTGGTGCGATAGATGCCGGAGGCGGCCGGGTAGGAATCGATGGTCAGGAGACGCGGCTCTTCCATGAGCGCCTTGTTGCTGCCGAGCAGTTCGTCGCTCATATAGGCCAGGATGTCGAAGGGAGAGTTGGGGTTGACGTTGGACGGCAAATCGGAGGTGTAGATGACTTTGGCAAAAATGGCCAGCACGGCGCCGTTGCGGGGCGTGGCATTGGAATTGTCCATGACTTGCTGGGAGGAGGCAAAAAAGATTAAGTAGCCGCCGCTATCGCTTGTTTCTTCGTACACCCAGCCTTGCGGATACCAGAGGCTGAGACCTGCCCCTGGATTGGTATAGAGCATCCCGGGCGGGGTGGGGGTTGGGAAGAGCCTGCCGACGGCCGGAATCTGGTCTCTGGCGACATACAGTCCCGCGGCGGTGACCGCGCAGCACAGGCAGAGGACGAGCAGTCCGATGCCGAGGCCAATCCACAGTTTGGCGCGCGAGCGCTGCGGCGGGGGAGGCGGAGGCGGTGGCGGAGCGTAGGATGCAGGTTCCTGGAAGGTGTCCATTTTTCGTCTCCTTATATAGAGATCGTTCCGATGGTCTCATTCTAGCACAAAAAACACCCTTCTTTTTTTAACGAACGGGCGCCGCCGTGCAGGAGACGGCGACGCCGCGCTGTACCCCTGGACAGACTCGAACTGTCGCTTTCGGCTCCGGAGGCCGACGCTCTATCCACTGAGCTACAGGGGCGACGGCCGAAATTTTACCACAAAGCGCGGCGCACCGCTCAGACTTTCACCTGCGGCGCCAGGCGGGCCAGTTCGGCGCGCAGGTTCTGGACAGTCGCGGCGTAGCCGCCCTCGTCACCGACCTTGATGAGTTGCTGTTTCTTGTGTGCCAATTCGCCGCAGACCTGGAAGAAGCGGGCTGTGGCGCGGTAACGTCCGCTGAAGAGGGCTGCCATCCGCGCCCCCGTCTGCCGCCAGGCGGAGCAGGCTGTCTGGTACTGCCGGGCCTGAATCAAGCCCGCGTTGACCTCCTCCAGCAGGTGCTTGCGCAGATAGGACTGCTCGTGCGCGATGGCCCACAGGGCAACCCCGCCCATGAACAGCCAGCCGGTCCAGTCAAGGAGGGTGCTGAAGGCCAGTCCGCCCAGGCCGCTGGTCAGCCCGGCCAGGGTGTTGTGAAAGGCGTGCGTGAACATGGCCACTGCCAGGCCCAGGATGGGCGCCAGGATTTTGACCGCCCAGTTGCGGTTCAGGCGCGCCAGCGCCAGTCCGATGCCGAAGAAGGCCGTGTAGAACGGATGCTGCCAGCCGACCAGGATGACGCGGATGAACCACAGGAGCATCAGCCCGCCCCAGCCGCCTTCCAGGTAGCCGTAGTTATAGATGTAGTACGAGTTTTCGGTGGCGGCAAACCCCAGGGCGGCCACCCCGGCGTAGATCATGCCATCCAGCACCGAATCGAACTCGTGGCGGAAGACCAGGAAGACGATCAGGACTGCCAGGCCTTTGAGCGTCTCCTCCACGATGGGGGCGATGATCGAAGCCGAGGTAAATTCGGCGGCGCTTTCCGAGCCGGTGAGGCTGAAGATCCCGATCGAGAAGGTGGTGTTGATGATGAACGCCGATCCGGCCGCCACGACCACCCCCCACACAAAGACGCCGCCCAGCAGCAATTTCGGCTCTTTTTCGTAGCGGTCCAGCCAGTACAAGAAATAAGCAAACAACAAAGACGCCGAGAAGCCCAGGAAGATCGAGACGAGAAAACCCATGGTGCGCCTCCTTGACACGCAGATGGTTTATTCTATCGCAGGTTTCAGGATCAGACGAGTGCGTTCGATGCGCGTCGTTTCGGGGGGAATGCCCAATTCGTCGAGGACTTCCTCCGGCCGGCCGGTGGCGCCCTCGCCCGCCGAGAGAATCATGTCGAGCGAAGCCCCTCGACACGCCAGGGTCTGGATGAGCGGCCGCAAGTCGTAAGACTTGCCGCGCCGCTCACGCGGCAGCGTCTCTTTGGCCAGCAAATCGGCCACCCGCCGTTCCAGATCGGACCCGCCGCCTGCCTCCAGCAAAGTGACCTGGTACTCGGCCGCGGCGATTTGCGTCTGCAGCGCCGGGGCGCGTTCGGGCACCGGCTCGACGCGCAGGATGGTCAGGCCGGGGGGCGCGGCCGACTGGAGGGAGTCGGGGGGCGGGGGCGGCGAGTCGTTCGTCTCCAGCCAGATGTCCACGATCTCCTCCCGCCCGAGGAAGCCGAGCGGCAGGGCCGCCGCAATCTGGATCTTCGGCTGAGGGTGGAAACCCTGGCTGTAGGCCAGCGGCAGACCGGCCCGGCGAAGAGTCCGTTCCCAAATCTTGTGCAAGTCCAGGTGACCGGTGTAGCGCAGGGCACCGGTCTTGGCGAAGGTGATGCGCAGTCTCATCGCTTCGACTTTCTCAGGCGGGGGAAAACCCAGCCGCCCAGGGCGCTGAATCCGACCGCGGCCAGCATCCCGACCGGGCCGAAAACCGGCCCGGCGTCGCTGCCGGGGGCAGGTTGCAGCCGGAGGGTCAGGAGGATGGCGGCGGCGACGAGGCCCGCCGCGAGGGCCGTCCCCAGACCGTGGTAGGGACGCATCCAGCGCGCCATCAGGCCGACGGTCAGGGCCGTCAGGCACAAGAGGGGCAGCATCGTCCACCGGCCGGTGGGGACCAGCCGCCCCAGCAGGGCGTTGAAGGTCAGCATGCCCATGAAGATCAGGCAGCCGCCCGGAATGCCCACAACCATGTGCGAAAGAAGGGCTCGGATTTTCATGGCGGCGGAGAGAGCCGGCTCACGGACGGTGGATTACTGGACGCCGGACCTCGCTTTCGTTGGGCTTTTCACTTCGGGGCATTTCCAGTAGGGGCCGGGGTGGGCACGGCGTTCGTCGGCGAAGGTCGGCAGAATGCCGCAGGCGTAGCAGTTCTCGCGGCAGTCGAGGCGGGTTTGACCCTCCAGCGAGCGGCGGTAATCTTCGAGCAGATATTTCTTGCGCACGCCGCTGGCGATGTGATCCCAGGGGAAGATTTCGTCGGGGCGGCGCGGGCGGTGGGTGTAGAAGGCCGGGTCGAGGCCGCAGGCGGCGAAGGCGGAGGTCCAGGCCTCGAAGCGCAGTTGATCGCCCCAGGCGTCGAATTTGGCGCCGTTTTGCCAGGCGGCCAGGATGACCTCGCCCAGGCGGCGGTCGCCGCGCGAGAGCCAGGCTTCCAGGAGCGTTTCGGGCGGCTCGGTCCAGGAGAGTTTGAGGTTGCGGTCGCGCAGTTGGCGCTTGAGCAGGTCTTGTTTGAGGCGGATCTGCGCCTCGGTGTCCATCGCGGCCCATTGGAAGGGGGTGTGCGGCTTGGGGATGAAGGTGCTTACCCCGGCGTGGAGTTTGGCCCGCCCGCCGAGCGCCCGCCGCCCCTCGGCCAGGACGCGCTTGCACAAGTCGGCGATGGCCTGCACGTCCTCGAGAGTCTCTGAGGGGTGGCCGATCATGAAATAGAGTTTGAGGGTCGTCCAGCCGCGGGCATAGATTGCGCGGGCGGTGGTCAGGATTTGTTCGTCGGGGATGAATTTGTTGATGATGCGCCGCATGCGTTCGCTGGCGGCTTCGGGGGCCAGGGTGAAGCCGCCGGCGCGGCGGTCTTTCAGCCTTTCCATCAGGTCCAGCGAGACGGTGTCGATGCGCAGCGAGGGCAGTGAGACGGTCAGATGACGGCCGGCAAATTTCTCGCTGATGGCGGTCACCAGGTCGAGGATGGAGGTGTAGTCGGAGGACGAGAGCGAGAGGAGCGCCAGTTCTTCGATGCCGGTGGCTTGCAGGGCCGCCTCGGCGGCGGCGACGATTTCGTCCACGCTGCGCTCGCGCACCGGCCGGGTAATCATGCCGGCGTGACAGAATCGGCAGCCGCGCGTGCAGCCGCGCATGATCTCGATTGCCAGGCGGTTGTGGACGATGTCGATGTTGGGGACCAGGAAACGCGTCGGCGGGGGCGGCAGTTGGGCGACCATCCGCTTCAGGATGACCTGTGGCGCCTCGGGGATGTTGGGCGTCACTGCCCGAATCGTGCCGTCGTCGAAGTAGGTCACATCGTAGAAGCGCGGGACGTAGACGCCGGGGATTTTCGCCAGTTCTTTCAGTGCGTTGACACGTTTGAACGTTGGCGCGTTTGCACGTTCTGACATGTGGGCCTGCAAACCCGTAAACTTGCTAACCGTCCGACCTGCAAACTTGCCCACGGTATCCATGATCTCGTGGATGACTTCCTCTCCCTCGCCGATTACAAACGCGTCAATGAACGCGCTCATCGGCTCCGGGTTGAAGCAGGCGTGTCCACCGGCGATGACCAGCGGGTGCGAGTCGTTCCGCTCGGCCGAACGCAGCGGCAGGCCGGCCAGGTCGAGGGCGTTGAGGACGTTGGTGTAGAGCGTCTCGTAGGGCAGAGAGAAGCCGATCAGGTCGAAGTCGGCCAGGGCGTGCTTGCTTTCCAGCGAGTAGAGCGGGATGCCGTTCGCCCGCATTCTCTCTTCCATGTCGATCCAGGGGAGGTAGGCGCGTTCGGCCAGGGCGTCGGGGCGGGCGTTGACCCGGTCGTAGAGAATCTGCAGGCCCAGGTTCGAGACGCCGATGTCGTAGATGTCGGGGAAGACGAAGACCATCCGCACGGCGGTCGACTCCCAGTCTTTGACGACCGAGTGGAGTTCTCCTCCCACGTAGCGGCCGGGCTTCTGGACGGTCAGCAGGACCCGCTCGAGGCGGGCTTCGATTTCGGCAGGCGAGAGCATGGACGAAATTATAACAAAGTTCGTCCGATTAATCGCTCTCTATTGGGGGCAACTGTTCGAAAATGAACGCAAACGAAACGTAATACACAAGGGGACTTCGTAAACGAAAAGGTCATAAAAGGATACATGTGGAGGTGGAACGGATAGTCTGCCGTCCCACCTCCACAGACCGAGAAAACGGCTCAGGCTGCTTGGCGCGCCCGCAGGAATTCGCCGCCCTGCAGCCAGAGGGCGCCCAGCCCGAACAGGACCACCAGCAGGCCGATCAGCCAGCCGATGAACGGCGCCTCGGTGACGATGGCGATCAGGACGACGCCCAGGAGCAGCGGCCAGAGGCGGTGTTCGCCCAGCCCCGGCTTGAGGGCGTTCAGGATCAGCCGCCCGATCAGGGTGCCGATCGTCACGAAAGTCAGCCAACTCGTCACCAGGACGAAGGCGATGACCATTTCGATCAGCAGCAGCAGGCCGAGGATGGCTGCGGCTGCTGCCAGGCCGCCCAGGGTCAGCGTGGCGAAGAAGAAGGTCAGGAAAAGTGCAGCGAACAGGACGACCAGCAGGGTGAACCAGAAGGCGGCCCAGGCCACCACTCCCCAGCCCAGACTGGGCAGCGGGCGGGTTTCGATCTTGCGGCCCAGGTCGGGGACGAGGCGGGGCGTCAGCCAGGCCAGCAACAGGCCGATCAGGAGGAGGGTCGCGCTGCGGCGCAGGAGGTCCAGGAACCAGTTGCCGATTTTCTCGGCGGTGGTTGGTTGGCGCGTCTCGATGGGGAAGCGCCCGCCCTGCGGCTGTTCGATGACCGGCTCGCGGCGGGTCACCGCGCCGGCGACGACGCCGGAGGGGATGGCGAGGTCGGTCGATTGCGTATAGGTCAGGTTGCCGGCGATGCGCGCTTCGGGGTCGAGGGTCAGCCCCGGCCGGACGGAGGGGACGGTGACGCCCAGGTTGGGCATGGAGGGAAAGAAGCTGTACTCGCTGCTCGCCTCGCCGACTTCGGCGGTCAGGTCGCCGCCGATGGTGCCGCGCACTTCCAGGCCGTTGGCGCCGATGACGACGTCGTCGCCGACCTCGCCGGCCAGCAAAGCCTGGCTGCTGGCGTTCATCAGGTCGCCGGTGATGATCGAGCCGGGACGCGCCTCGAGCGAACTGCAGCCGCTCATCAAGTCGTCGCCGATGCGGGCCTGGGGGCCGAGGAAGATGACCGCCGCGGCGAGGCGGGCGTCGTCGGCGACCTGGCCGTCGATGATGATGGTCTGGGCGGCGGCCATCAGGTCGCCCTCGACCGTGCCGTTGATGGTGATCAGGCTGGCCAAGACCACCAGATCGCCCTCGACCGTGCCGTCCAGGGTGAAGGTATCGGCCATGACGTACAGGTCATCTGCGACGACTTCGTCGGCCGCGATGACGATCTGGCTGCCCTGGCGCGTTTCGGCGGCCGCCGCCGGGGTGACGGCGCTCAACGTCAGCAGGATGGCCGCGGCCGGCAGGAGCAGGCCCTTGGAAAGGAAATGTCGGAACATAGGTTTCTCCTTGTGGGTGTCAGCGCCGGGCGCCGACTTGGTTTTTGATTTTCATCCAGGCATACGTTGAAAACGCCGCTGCGGTTTCACGCGAACCTCAGCGGCGGCCGGGATGGACGGATCGGGAGACTCAGGGCTTGTAATAAATGGCCGTGTCGAAGACGCCGTTGCTCGACCAGAAGACTTTCCAGCCGGCCAGCCGCTCGGCGATCTGCTGCCAGGTTTTGCCGGCCGGGCCGTCTTCCGGACGGCGCGAGAAGGGGGCGCGCGAGGTCGAGGGCAGGTAGCGGTTGACGTTGTCGATGACCAGAATCCCGCCGCGGCGCAGTTTGGGCAGCGCGGCCAGGACGCACAGGTCGCGGTAAATGCCGTCCACGAGGGCCAGGTCCAGTTCGCCGTCGGGGATCAGGTCGGTGACGCGCACGTAGGCCGGCGGGCCGGGGGAGTCATCCGGGTCGCGGGGGATGAGATGATAGTCTACGTTTCCAATCTCGTAATAGGCCAGGTTTTTCTTGACCTTTTCGTACCAGCGCGGGTCGTGTTCGACGCTGATCAGGCGCCCGATTCGGCGGGCCAGCCAGAGGGTGCTGCGCCCGGAGCCGAATTCCAGGCCCCAAAAGTGCCGCTCCAGCGAGCCGGCCAGGACGCGGATGGCGGGCGGCGTCAGCCAGGGGTCGCCGGGATGCAGTTTCTGGTAGAGCAGGTTGGCGGCCCGGTCGTAGAGGTAGCGGGGAGTCCAATGTTTGCGCATAGGATTGGGCGAATGTCAGAGCGTGCCTTTGTACATGCCGCCGTCCACGGTCAGCATGACGCCGGTGAGGTAGGAGGCCGCCGGGGAGAGCAAAAAGACCGCCGCGTTGGCGAATTCTTCCGGCTTGCCCATCCGCCCCAGCGGACTATCTTTCGATTGTTTGGCCATCTCTTCTTCGACCGTGGTGCCGTTTTGCCGGGCGCGGAAGGTCATCAGTTCGAAGACGCGCTCGGTCTCCGTCCAGGCCGGCAGGATGGAGTTGAAGCGGATGCCCGCTGCGCCCAGTTCGAGGGCCAGGCTCTTGGTCAGGCCGACGGTAGCGGCGCGGACGCTGTTCGACAGCACCAGGTTGGGAATGGGCTGCTTGACCGAGTAGGAGGTCACGGTCAGCACGCTGGCGGCGCCGGATTGTTTGAGATGCGGCAGGGCGGCCCGAATCAGGCGCACGTGGCTCAGGAAGGACAGTTCAATGGCCTTTTGCCAGGCGGTCTCATCGAACGATTCGAACGCCCCGGCGGGCGGGCCGCCGGCGTTGGTGACGAGCAGGTCCAGCCCGCCGAGAATTTGGACGGCTTCGGCCACCAGCCGCGCCGGGACGGCCGGGTCGGTGACATCGCCGGCCAGACCCGTCACCGGCGCGCCGGTTTCTGCGGCGATTTTCTCCGCCGCGGCGGCGATCTGGGCGGTGTCGCGGCTGTTGACGACCACGCGGCAGCCCTCGCGGGCCAGCCCTAACGCGACGGCGTATCCCAGCCCGCGGCTGGCGCCGGTCACCAGGGCGCGTTTGTCTTGCAAGTGCAAATCCATACAAGCCTCCAGGTCAAGGGTTCTGAGAGACTGTTTTAAAAGTCTTCAGAAACTACAGATAGAAGTGATTTAAACTTTCAAGAAACCATTCGGTAATTCTCATAAACCACAGATAAACGCGGATGAACGCGGATGAAAAGATGAACGTTTCTCTATTAGTCAACATACTTCGCCGAAATCAAAGATTCTGTGACGTTTATCAAACCAATCTGCGTTCATCTGTGGCTGATGATGAGTTTGCATACACTGATGGATG
>CALGPL010000078.1 GCA_937960595.1 uncultured Anaerolineales bacterium
CAATTCGCCGATCTGGATGGATTCACCGTCCCGGACCTCGATCAGGGACTCCGGCGGCAGCGGCCGGAACTCCCCCCACAGTTCGTTCATCTGTTCGCCGTACAGGCGTGTTGCGCTGGCCATCAGTTTGGCCGGGTCGAGGAGATGGGGCGCGCCGAGCGGGTGGACAAGCACATCTGCCCCCCGCCGCGCCAGTTCCCAGGCCGCGCCCACATGGTCGAGGTGGATATGGGTAATCAAGACATGCGTGACCTGATCCAGGTCGAGGCCGTGAGCGCACAGGCGGCGTTGCAGCATCGTCAGTGTGGAAGCAGGCCCAGGGTCCACCAGGACGGCCCCCCTAGCGTGAGGGATGAGGTAGGAAGCAATCGCCTCTTGTGCGTTTTGGAAATCCAAGTCGAGGGTAAAGATAGCAGACATCAAACAACAAGTCTACCAAGAAGAATAAACGAAATCGGCCGGCTTGGGTCGCTGGGGATGCTCGAAATAGAGCGCTGGCGCAGCCAACTGAGAGGACAGATCGCCGCCATAAGTTACCCGCGCCGCCGGCACCTGCCGGTTGAGCAAGTCATCTATCAGAAGTTGGCTCTGACCACTGCCACCGAAAGTCTCAGGCGCGATCAAGAGGACAAAGGGATACAGACTGCGGCGCTGTAAATCTTCCACGGCCAAGAGTAAATCGGGCTGAGCGGCAGAGGTGATGAGAATGACGCTGCTGCCCAGGGGCAGCAAGCGGGCCTGAAGTTGCACCAGACCGAGGAGCGGCAAGCCGCCCACCGGTTCGAGCAAAGCCAGTATTTCCATGATTTTGCCCAGTTGGCGGTCGCCCCTCTCGGCGGAGACAATCGTCAGCCGTCCCGCCGCGCAGGCCAGCCCCACCGTCCGTTGCTGTTTGAGAAAGTGTTGCGCCAGGGAGGCAGCGGCGCTGACCGCGTATTCGAAGGTGTCGCAAGGCAAGCGCACCTGAGGCCGCCTTTGCAGCCATTGATCCACTTTGAAAGTGAAATCCTCTTTGTCCGGCCGGCCGACATGAGCAGCGGCGTGGGCGTCGATGAAGAGCCAAATCTCCGATTGCGGGTCTTGCTCGAATTCCTTGACCATGAAACGGCCGCGTCGCACCGTGCTGGGCCAGTGAATGCGCTTCATCGGATCGCCGGGGACGTATTCGCGCACCCCCGAGGCGTGAGGGGTGACGTCCATCGTCTTGCGGCGCAACGTTTGGCCGCCCGGCAGGATCCCTGGCGGCGGCGGAAAAGTCTTGATCGGCACGCTCATCGGCAAGACGATGAGCGATTCGTCTGGCGCGACCTCTTTGCGGACAACAAACAAACCAAAGGGGTCGCCCGATTCGAGGCGGGTTGGGCCAAGAGGAAACGCCCCTCGGCGGATGAGCCAGGTGTACGCCACATAGGAGCGCCGTTCCCGTCCGCTAATGCCGGTCAACAGGCGCGAACCTTCGGCGTTGGGCAAAGAGGACGCATTGATCACTTCCAGCCACAGACATGGCTGGCGGGAGGCGTTGAGGATTTCAAATTGCTCCCGAAAGAGGTCTCCCACACTGAGACGGCGCAAACGCGAGGTGCGTCGGATCTGAATGCCGCGCAGGGCAAGCACAGCCCAGAGATAGCCGCCTCCCAGAAGCAAACTAAAAACATAAACCAGCCGGATGTAGACCGCTAAGCCGGTCGTCGCCCAGCCGAACAGGCTGAGCCCCAGCAGAATGACCAGCAGCCAACGAATGCCAGGCAACGGTCTCATTTTTTTTGGTCTCGGCTCAGGGCCTCAAAATCGCCGCCTGGGACAGGCAGACTGTTGACAATTTCCTGCACGATTTTCTCGGCGCTCAATTCTCGCAGGCGGGCCGCCGGACTGACGATAACGCGGTGGGCCAGGACGGGCACAGCCAGGCGCTTGATGTCGTCCGGCAAAACGTAGTCGCGCCCGGCCAGCGCCGCCAGAGCCTGGCCGGTGCGGAAGAGGGCCAGCGAGCCGCGCGGGCTGGCGCCCAGATAAACATCCGAATTCTGGCGCGTCCGATTGATGAGTTCCACCACATAGCGCTTGACCGGATTGGAGACGAAAACCTCCTTGACGGCTTCGATGGCCTCGAGCAATTCGCCCACCTCGACAACCGCCCGAAGGGCCTCGAGGGGATGCTGCCTCTGCTGGCGCTCGAGCACCTCGATCTCTTCGGTCACATTCGGATAACCAAGGCGGACGCGCAGCAGAAAGCGGTCCAGTTGCGCTTCGGGCAGCGGAAAGGTCCCCTCGTACTCGATCGGGTTCTGGGTCGCCAAGACCATGAAGGGACGCGGCAGGGCGTGGGTCACGCCGTCCACCGTCACCTGGCGCTCCTCCATGGCTTCCAGCAAAGCGGCCTGGGTCTTGGGCGTGGCGCGGTTGATCTCATCCACCAGCACCACCTGGGCAAAGATCGGCCCTTTGCGGAACTCGAACTTCTTATTGGCCTGGTTATAGATGGAAACGCCGGTCACATCGCTGGGAAGCATATCGGGCGTGAACTGCAGACGATTGAACGAACAGCCCAGCGATTTCGCCAGGCTGCGCGCCAGGACCGTCTTGCCAACGCCGGGCACGTCCTCGATCAGAACGTGCCCCTGACACAAGAGGCCAACGACAACCAGTTCGATGGTCGGACGCTTGCCGACAATCACTTTTTCGAGATTGGCGATCAATGTTTCGCCAAAAGGCTGGAGGGATTTCATGAGGAATCCTTTTCGAGCAGAGGTCGAACTGATTCTACCTTATCGAGCCGCTTGCCGCACGATTCTGCAGAAGGGTTGGAATCAACGAATTTCAACAGCCTCCCGCAAGTGCGGCACACACCTTGGGTTTAAGGATGAACGCTCGGGATCGAGACACCCTCCCGCCGTCCTACGGAGAATATTTGTATCCCGAGCCGGTCAGGACGACCACAATCGGGTCGGGGAGCCAGGCCGCTGCCTGCTCCAGCGCCGACCAGACCAGCGCCGAGGTCGGCTCGACGTAAAACCCCAGCCGGGCCAGGGCCTGGCGGCCGGGCAGAATGTCGGCCTCGTCCACTGCAAGCAGACTGCCGCCGCCGGTCGTCACGGCGGCCAGAACCGCCTCGCCGCGCAGCGGCTGACGGACGCGCACGCCCTCCGCCAGGGTGGGCTGCTCGGCCGCCTGCGCCAGGCCCTTCTCGCCGCGCCGGAACATCGCCCAGAGCGGCGCGCAGGCGCGCGCTTGGACGCCGATCATCCGGGGCCGATTCTCCTCGTTCGCTTGTTCCCTATTGGCTACACGCAAAGCATCGAAGCCGCGCTTCAGACCGAGCAAAAGCCCGCCCTGCCCAACCGGCACGATCACCGCACCCGGCATCCGCCCGCCCAACTGATCGAAAATCTCGTACGCCGCGGTCGCATACCCGGGCAGGTTGAAAGGCAGAGCCGCATGGCTGGCATATGCAACCCCCGTCTCGGCGACGCGGCGGACGGCTTCGGCCACGTCCGAGCGCGAGCCGGGGACCGCCACCACCTCCGCGCCGCAGGCGACGATGTGGGCGCGTTTCGGGCCGGAGGCCGAGGCGGGGATGAAAATCCGGGCGCGGATACCCGCCCGGGCAGCGTAAGCGGCCAGAGAGGCCCCGGCATTGCCGGACGAGTCCTCGACCGCCTCCTCCATCCCGCGCGCCTTCAGCCAGGCCGCGATCACCGCCGAGCCGCGATCCTTGAACGAGCCGGTCGGGTTGAGAAATTCGCACTTAAAGGCCACTTCTCGGCCAAAAGCGCGCCCCCAGACGAGCGGCGTATCCCCCTCGCCGAGCGAGACCGGTTCGGCGTCCGGCGGGAGGCCGAGGACGCGCCGGTAACGGAAGATGCCCGGCTGGGTCGAATCGAGCGAGGCCGGGTCGAACGTCCACGGGACGGCGTAATCGAAAAGGCCCCCGCAAACCGGACAGCGATGCGGCAGGCCTTCGAGGGGATAAGGCTGCCGGCAGTCAAGACAGACGATGTCGGGTCTGCCAGGAGAGGCCCCAGGACGGGAAAGCATATGCCAATTATAAGTTATAATCCGCCTGCCATGGATCACGAACATCCAACGGGCGGCTACACCGTCAGCATCCCGGTCTATGAGGGGCCGCTCGACCTGCTTCTGCAACTGATCGAACGCGCCGAACTGGACATCACAGCGGTGGCGCTGGCGGCAGTCACCGACCAGTATCTGGCCTATATTCACCAAATGCAGGTACCGGCCCAGGAAATCTCGGCCTTCCTGGTGGTGGCAGCCAAATTGTTGCAGATCAAGTCGGAGGCTTTGCTGCCGCGCCCGCCGGTCCGCGAGGCAGGTGAGGAGGACGTGGGGGAGGCGCTGGCCCGTCAATTGCGCATCTACAAACGATTCAAGGAACTGGCCGCCTGGCTGGAAGAGCGCGAGGCGAAGCACCTGCGGACCTATCTGCGGGTGGCGCCGCCGCCCAAGGTCGAGGGCCGTCTCGATCTCTCCGGCCTGACCCTGGCCGACCTGCTAAGTGCAGCCGAAACCATCTTTGCCGAAGAACAGGAAAAACAGGCCCTGGGGACGGTCATCTCGGCGCCGCGCATCACCATTCGCGAGAAGATCGCCTGGATCGCGGCCGCCCTGCAGAAAGACGCCCGCGCCACGTTCCGCGGCCTGCTTGGCCAGCGTCCGTCCCGGCTGGAGGTGGTGGTCACCTTTCTGGCGCTGCTCGAACTGGTCAAGCGTTACCGCGTCGCCGCCCGCCAGGAGGGCCTGTTCCAAGAAATCGAAATCGAGAAAACAGAAGATTGGAAAGAAGACGAAGAATTGGAAATCGAATTCGAATGAGGAAAGCGGAGCGCATGATGGAAAAACTGGACAACCCGGTTGTCGTGCAGATTGGCGTCATCGTCCGGGATGTGGCCAAAAGCGCCCGGCGCTATGCCGAGGTGTTCGGCATTCCCGTCCCCCAGATCGTGGAAATTGCCAACGACTCGTTCGCCCGAACCGTCCACCGCGGGCAGCCCTCCCGCGCCAGCGGCAAGGCGGCCTTCTTCGACCTCGGGCCGGTGCAAATGGAACTGATCGAGCCGGTCGGCGCGCCGAGCACCTGGGACGAATTCTTGCAGACGAAGGGGGAGGGCATTCATCACATCGCTTTTCGGGTGACGGAAATGCCCGCGGCAATCGAGTTCCTGAAGAGCAAGGGAATGGAGTGCATCCAAGAGGGCGGCTGGGACGGCGGCCAATACGCTTACGTGGACGCCAGCGCCCAATTGGGGACCATCCTCGAACTGCTTCACTTCGACAAAGAATAAATCTGGCCTGTTGAGTCGCTCAGCGTTCGTGGACAATGTCCTGTAAGGGCCGGCGGGAGGTCCGGCGCGGCGACTTGCCGGCATAACCGATCGGCAGCATCGCCACCGGCACGAGGTCGGCGGGGATGTCAACCGCCTGCCTGACTGCCTGTTCATCGAACGCCCCCACCCAGACGGAGGAAAGTCCCAGAGCCGTAGCCGCCAGCATGGCATACGTGCAGGCGATGGTCGCATCCTGCACCGAATAGAGACTCTCGCCGCGCTCTCGATAACGGACTGCCGAGCGGGAGGGATTGGCGCAGAAAATCAGGACCACGGGGGCTTCGGCGATGAACTGCTGGTCATACGCCGCCTCCACCAGCGCCTGCTTCTGCTCGGCCTGGCGGACGACAAAGATCTCGTACCCCTGCAGATTGCCCGCCGAAGGTGCCCGATTGACGATCTCCAGAATCCGATTTAATTTCTCCTCTTCTACCGCCTTGCTCGCAAATGCCCGCATGGAGTGGCGTTCTTCGACAATTTTGAAGAAATCCATCTCGCCTCCAGATTTCGGCCCATCATGAACCGCCGCGGCACCTCAATTGACCTGCGGCGCGCGCACCACCAAGACCGACCCGCCCGAATAATGTACCAGTTTGCGCGACAGGCTGCCCATCAACCACGAGCGCGCCTGGCCCAAGCCGCGTGAGCCGACCACCGTCAGATCGATCTTCTCTGCTTTGATATAGGCGATCAACTCGGTGGCCGCGTCGCCGCGCTTTAGGATCGGCTCTGCCCGCAGGCCGCGTTCCTGCAGCCCGGAGACCAGGCCCTCCAACATGCGCGCCGCCTGGCGCTCTTCCTCGGCCCGCATCGCCATCACCTCTTCGGGAATAATCAACGGCATCCCTGCCGCCTGGACAGGCGGCGCCAGGACAGGAAACGGCGGCGGATTCAGGACGTGCATAATCCGCACCTCAACCTCGGGCGGCAGAGGAAATCTGCCCAGGTACTCGGCTGCATATTGACTGTGAGAAGACCCATCGCTGGCCAGCAAAATGCGCCGCAAGCCGCTATAAGGAGTGCGCACAACCAGCACCGGGCAGGCGACGTATTCCACGACCTGTTGCGCCACACCACCCAGCAGGATGCCCAGGGTTGCGCGTAATCCCTTGGCGCCCAAAACGATCAAGTCCACCTTATGAGTTTCGGCGTACTCGGCAATGACCTCGGCGGGCGAGCCGAGCAGCAACTCTGTGGCAACATTCAATCCTTTGTCGCGCAGCAAAGCAGCCGTCTGGGCCACGGCGGCTTCCAACAAGCCCAATTCGCTGGCCTGTTGAGAGCCGAAAACGCGCAAAACCGTAATCTGACAATCGGACGGCAGGGGCAGATCGCCGAGCAACGTCACTGCCGCCCGCGCATGGTCGGAACCATCATCGGCCAGCAAAATCCTCCCACAACCACTCTGTTGCGCCATCATTTGACACCTCCTTTCGTAGCAGACGGAAATACCGCTTGTCCTCCTTAATGTAGCACAATCCTGCTCAGATTTCTACTATTTGACGGAAAATCATTTCTCGCATAAACTTGATTATCCCACCTCTGCAAGGAGACTCGCCATGAGCGACAAGAAAGCGGGCGCCCAAATTAGCACCAAAGCCTTCCTGCAAGCCGTTCTCATCATCTTTGCTCTGATGCTGGCGGCCGGCATCCTGACCCGTGTCGTCCCGGCCGGGCAGTACGCCCGGATCGAGATGGACGGGCGCGAGGTCATTGACCCGACCTCCTTCGCGCTGACCGAGCGGCCGGACTACCCCGTCTGGCGCTGGTTCACCGCCCCCTTCGAAGTCCTGGCCGCGCCGGGCAACCTGACCGTCATTGCCATCATCTTGTTCATCCTGCTGGTCGGAGTGGCCTTCGCGGTGATGGACAAGAGCGGCATCCTCAAATCGGTCATCTCACGCATCATCCGCGCCTTCGGGCAGCGCAAGTACACCCTGCTGCTGGTGATTACCTTTTTCTTCATGGCCCTGGGCGCTTTCTTCGGCATCTTCGAGGAAGTCATCCCGCTCGTGCCGATCATCATCGCCCTGGCCTTCTCGCTCGGCTGGGACTCGCTGACCGGGCTGGGCATGTCCATCCTGGCGACCAACGTCGGCTTTTCGCTGGCGGTCTTCAACCCCTTCACCATCGGCGTCTCGCAGAAACTGGCCGGCCTGCCGATGTTCTCCGGCGCGCTGCCGCGCGTCTTCTTGTTCATCGTAGGATACGTCATCCTGGCCGTCTTCCTGCGCGCCTACGCCCGCAAGATCGACAAACATCCCGAAGCCTCGCCCGTCTTCGGGGAAGATCAGGCCGAACGCCAACGCTTGGGGGCTTTCGAAGTCGAACAAAACGATGACCCGCGCATGCGGGCCGCCATCGTCTTCCTGGCCGTCTTCTTCGCCCTGATTCTGGCCGTGCTGGTCGCCTCGCCCTTCATCGAATTCCTCTCGGAATATGCCCTGCCGATCACCGGCCTCCTGTTCGTCATCGGCGGCATCGGGGCCGGACTGATCGCCGGAGTCGGCCGCGCCGTCTGGAAAGCCGCCTGGGACGGCTTCCTCGGCATCGCCCCGGCCGTGCCGCTGCTGATGATGGCCGCCAGTGTGCGCTACATCGTCCAGATGGGCGGCATCCTCGACACCATCCTGCACTCCGCCTCGACCCTGACGACCGGACTCAGCCCGCTGGGAGCCGCCCTGGCCATCTACGGCCTGACCCTGGTGATGGAACTCTTCATCACCTCCGGCTCGGCCAAGGCCCTGCTGCTCATCCCCATCCTGATGCCGCTGGCCGACTTGGTAGGCGTCAACCGTCAGATTGCCGTCTCGGCCTACTGCTTCGGCGACGGCTTCTCCAACCTGGTCTATCCGACCAACGCCGCCCTGCTCATCACCCTCAGCCTGACCGTCGTCCCCTATCACAAATGGGTCAAGTGGCTGCTCAAACTGTGGTTCTGGATCTTCCTGGCCACGCTGGCCTTCCTGGTGGTGGCAGTCGCCATCAACTACGGGCCGTTCTGAACCATTCTCCGCTGCAACGATTTAACACAAAGGACACGAAGGATACACAAAAGCCATAAAAAGCGACAAACCGCATTGTCTGGTTCCTCCGTTCGCGAAAATTCGTGGCAAGAAATCGTCCACGGTACGAACGAGGCACGCCATATGGTTTATAATCAACAGCAGAGAGGACACATGCCGATTCACAGCCGCCTGCTCCTGGCGGCCTTTTTTCTATTCACTCTTGCAAGCGCCTGCTCCGGCGCGCCGGCAAACGGAGAGGAACCGTTTGCCGCGACTGCCCCCGCCGCCCCCACCCCGGCTCTGACCGCCGGCGACAAATGGTCGCTCTGGAGCGCAGGAACTCAACTGCGCGGCGCCAACATCTACCAGCGGCGCGTCTTCCCCGAATTGGACGGCCGCGAGTTCCTCGGCCCGGGGCCGTTTGGGCCGCCCTACACCCAAGAAGACTTCGACCGATTGGCTGCCCTGGGCGCCAACTACGTCAACCTCTCCGTCCCCGGCCTGTTCACCGTTGAACCGCCCTATACACTCGACCAAGAAGCCCAGGCCAACCTCGACCGTCTGCTGGCCCTGGCGGCCAACGCCGACCTGTTCGCCGTCATCACCTTCCGCACCGGCCCCGGCCGCAGCGAATTCGCCATCATCGGAGACATCAACGACAAAGATGATTGGCTGCCCGACGAATACATTATCCATACCGTCTGGGAGGAACCCGAGGCTCAGGACGCCTGGGTCGAAATGTGGCGCTACACGGCGGCGCGCTACGCCGACAACCCCATCGTCGTCGGCTACGACCTGATGTGCGAACCCAATTCGAATGCCCTCTTCGACATCTGGCAGCCGGACGAATTCGCCGCCCGTTACGGCGGAACAACCTACGACTGGAACCAACTCTACCCGCGCCTCGTCGCCGCCATCCGTGCAGCAGACCCGCTCACCCCCATCCTGATCGGCGGCAACGGCTACAGCACCCCGGCCTGGTTGGCCGGAATGGAAACGCTCGAAGCGGTGCGCATCGTCTACACCTTCCACCAGTACGAACCCCATCGCTACACCCATCAGGAAGTCTCCTTTACATATTACTACACCTACCCGGGCGAATTCGACGCCGACTACGACGGCGACCTCGAGCGCGTCGACCGCGCCTGGCTGACCGACCTGCTCGATCCCGCCCGCCTGACCCCCGGCGGGCGCCCCGGCCCGCGGCTGGCCGTCAACGAATACGGCCTGGTGCGCTACGCCCCCTTCGCCGCCGAGTTCCTGCGCGACGAAATGCAACTCTTCGAACAGCACGGCTGGAACTACGCCGTCTGGCAGTGGTATCCGGCCTGGGAGCCGCTGGCCGAGGGCGACAACGCCTTCAATCTGCGCTTCGGCCCCGACCCTCAGCATCTCTACGAAGTCGCTCTGGAGGACAACGACCTGCTCCAGACGCTGATCGAATTCTGGTCGCAAAACCGCCTGCGGCCCTCCAACTTCGCAGGCCGCTGACCGGCTGCCATCTGGAGCAATCCAGAAAGGAGAGAAGACCATGAAACGGCTCTTTGTCCTCATCCTCATTTTGACGATCCTGCTGGGCCTGCCGGCCGGCCAGACCTCGGCCTCGCCTGCCTCTCAGGAACTGAATCCCAACCCACCTGAGCAGCCGGTCAAACTCATTTTCATCCATCACTCCACCGGCGAGAACTGGCTGACCGACGGCTACGGCGACCTGGGACGCACCCTCGACGCCAACAACTATTTCGTCAGCGACACCAACTACGGCTGGGGACCGAACGACATCGGCGACCGCACCGACATCCCCGACTGGCTGGAGTGGTTCCGCAGCGCCGACACCCCCCGCTACCTGAACGCCCTCCTCAACGAAAGCGGCCAGCACTCGAACTACACCCGCAGCCTGCGCGACCCCGGCGGGACGAACACCATCATCCTGTTCAAGTCCTGCTTCCCCAACTCGAACCTAGACGGCAGCCCCGACGACCCGCCCGGCGACTACGCCGACTACACCGTCAGCGGCGCAAAATACGTCTACAACGAACTCCTGCGCTTCTTCGCCACCCGCCCCGACCTCCTCTTCGTCGTCATCACCGCCCCGCCCGTCTCGGACCCGACCTTCGCCGCCAACGCCCGCGCCTTCAACCTCTGGCTGATGTACGACTGGCTGGCCGAGAACGACTACCCCCATAACAACGTGGTCGTCTTCGATTTCTACAACGTCCTGACCGGCCCCGACCACCATCACCGCTACTGGAATGGCGACATCCAGCACACCTTCACCCCCGGCCGAGACACGCTCTCCTACCCCTCCGATGACGACCACCCCTCCCCCGCCGGCAGCCGCAAAGCAACCGAAGAATTCGTCCCGCTCCTGAACATCTTCTATCACCGCTGGCAGGCGGGCAGCGCCCAACTGCCGCCCGCCGAACTTCCGCCGCTCTCCTCTGGCGAAGAGACCGGCGAGGCCCTACCCTCCGGCCTGATTGCCGATTTCGAGACCATCGGGACCTCGGGCTGGGTCGCCTACCGCGACGAGACGACTGCCAGCCGCATCGTCTGCGGCCCCCGTTCAGACGCCGCCCACGCCGGCAACAGCGCCCTGCAAATCGAATTCGACATCCCCGCCCAAACCTGGAGCACCTGCGAACTGCCCTTCGACTCGCCGCAGAACTGGAGCGTTGGCCAGGGCATTGGCTTCTACCTGAGAAGCAGCCGCCAGGGCCTGCCCTACAACCTCCTGCTCTTCTCCGGCACCGACGAAGAATGGGCCACCTACCTCGTCTACACCGAGACGCCCGCCGGCAGCCAGAACGACTGGACCTACGTCGAGTTCGCCTGGAGCGACTTTGCCCGCGCCGACTGGGAAGCCAACGGCGGCGCGCCCTTCGAAACGCCGGAACGGGTCTATGCCCTCGCCTTTGGCTTCGACGGCCTGGAAGAGGACAACAACGTCGGCGCGCTCTGGATCGATGACATCCGGCTGATCGGCGCCGACCAGCCACCCGCCGAAGAAAGCGAAGCGCAGGGCGGCGCAGACTCCGGAGGCAGCCTGCCCTGCCTGGGCAGCCTGCTCCTGCCGTTGTGTTTTGCCGTCCTCCTGTGGGCCGGACGCAGAAAGTAACCCGGCATGAAACAGCCCATCCTCCTGGCCGCCTGCCTGCTTCTTGCCCTCCTGGTCGCCTGCAATCTGCCCGGCACAACGCCCGCTTCGCCTGCGGTCGGCACAGCCGAAAACCGCGACACCTCTTCCCCGCCCGCGCCTCTGCCCGGCAACGTCATCGATCCGCAAGACCTCGCCTACCTGGGCGCCTTCCGCCTGCCAGAGGGCGGCGAGCGGCCCTACACCTTCGAGTACGGCGGCAACGCCCTAACCTTCAACCCAGACGGCGACCCCAACGGCGCGGCCGACGGCTTCCCCGGCTCGCTCTTCATCACCGGCCACGACCGCCTGCCCTACGGTGAACTTCCCAACGGCAGCCAGGTGGCCGAAATCGCCATCCCCGCGCCGATCAACGCCGGGGAGATCGAGGCCTTACCGCGAGCCGCTTTCTTGCAAGACTTTCACGATGTCACCGCCGGACACTTCACCGAGATGGAAGAAATCGTCCGTATTGGCCTGCTCTACCTGAATCGACCCGAAACCGGCCCCGTCATTCACATCACCTGGGGACAACACTTCGAACCCGACCCGACAGCCGCCACCCAGGCCTGGTTCTCGGCCGATCTGGCGAGTCCCAACTTCCAGGGCCCCTGGTACCTCGAAGGCCAGTCCTGGTACAACGTCAACGACTATATGCTCGAAATCCCCGCCGACTGGGCCGATTCCTACCTCAACGGCGCCTACGTCGGCACCGGCCGCTTCCATCAGGGCGGTTGGTCGGGCATGGGGCCGGTCCTGATCGCCTATCGTCCCTGGGACGAGAACGGCCATCCATTTCCGCCCCATACGCGCCTCCCCTCCGTGACCCTGCTGCACTACGCCGCCTCGACCGAAACGGACGCCATCGAGCGCGCCCTGACCGGCTACCAGCACCCCGACGAATGGTCCGGCGGCGCCTGGCTGACGACTGAGGGCGGTCAAGCCGCGCTCCTGTTTGCCGGCGCCAAATCCAACGGCGAACGGTATTGGTACGGTTACATCAACCCGGCCGGCCCCGACCGTCCCTGCGTGGACGAGGCGGTCACCGATTTCCTCACCTGCCGCCTGGCCGACGGCAGCCCCTGCCCCTCAGAAGACTTCCGCGAATGCGCCCGGCACAACGACTACCGCGGCTGGTGGTCAACGCGCTGGGATACCCAATTCCTGTTCTATGACCCGGCCGACCTGGCGCGCGTCGCCCTGGGCGAGATCGAGCCCTGGGAACCGCAGCCCTACGCGGCGCTGGACATTGACGAATATCTGTACTTCAACCCATCCGGCGTCGAGACGGACCTGATCGGCACCGGCCCCCAGCGCCGCTACCGCCTCGGCGACGTGGCCTACGACCGGCAAAACGGCCTGCTTTACGTCCTAGAACTCTACGCCGACGGCGCCGCGCCGGTCGTCCACGTTTGGCGAATTCGCTGAAAGTCAGTGATGGGTGACGCGCAGCGCAGGAAATGAAACCGTTCGATGGCCGGGTAGATTGCAATCGGACAATGAGATGGCAACTCTTTGCTTAACAGCACGTATAATAAATGCCAGAAAACACGCCCGAACTGGCAACCCAAACTTCTTTGCAAGGAGAGCGCATGAACCGTCGTAACCGTTCTCAACTGGGGCTGGGAATCATCCTGATTCTGGCCGCCGCCTGGATGATCGTTTCTCGCCTGGTCCCCGATCTGAATCAGTTCCTGGCACAGGCCTTCGTCTGGCCGATGTGGGTGATCTTGGCCGGTGCGCTGATTTTGCTGGTCGGCCTGTTGCTCGGCGCCCCGGGCATGGCCGTCCCGTCCTGCCTCGTGGCAGGACTCGGCGGCATCCTGTACTATTACAATGCGACCGGCAACTGGGAAGAGTGGTACTTCTGGCTGCTCATCCCCTCCTTCGTCGGCGTCGGTTCGTTGCTTTCCGGCCTGCTGAGCGGCACGTTCCGCCAGGAAGTGCGCGGCGCGCTGAACACGATATTCGTCAGCCTGGTGTTGTTTGCCATTTTTGCCGCCCTGGTCGGCAAGGCTGATTGGCTTGGCCCCTACGCCGATTATCTGCCGATTGGCCTGTTGTTTATTCTCGGCCTGTGGCTCATCCTGAGCAGTCTGTTTCGGCGCTCCAGGGTCGAATAAGGCCAAGTCAACGAGCAAGGAGAGGATCATGTATCGACGCAATGGTCTCTTTTGGGGCCTCCTGTTGGTTGCCCTGGCCTTCCTGCTGCTGCTCCAAAAACTGGGCCGGATCGAGGGCAACGTTTGGGGGTATTTCTGGGCGCTGGCGTTGATTTTTCTGGGACTCTGGTTCATCGGCGCCTACCTAAAGCGCAATCAGCCCATCGAAGGACAAGAGGTTGCGATCCCGCTCGAAGGGGCCAGCAGCGCCAAAGTCTCGCTCGACCACGGCGCGGGCAGACTCAACGTCCGGGGCGGGGCGCCAAGCGGCATGTTGTTCAGCGGGACGTTTTCGGGCGGGCTGAACGTCAAATCGCATCGCCAAGATGACCGTCTGTCCGTCCGGCTGCGCAATCCGGCCGATTTGTTGACCTGGAGTCCGGGCGTTTCGCTCGATTGGGACGTTCGGTTGAATGCGGATATTCCTCTCCGGTTGGAGATTAACAGCGGCGCCAGCGCTGCAATTCTCGACCTGACCGATCTGCGGGTCACGGAACTGGACCTGAAAACCGGCGCCAGCCGCGTCGAAGTGACCCTGCCCGCGCGGGCCGGCGCGACCAGGGTCAAAGTCGAGTCGGGGGTGTCGGCGGTCAAGATCTCGATCCCGCAAGCGGTGGCCGCCCGCATTCGGGTTGAGACGGGGATCTCGGCCGTCAACATTGACCGGGATCGGTTCCTCCCCCAGGACGGGCATATCTACCAATCCCTCGACTTTTCCACGGCGGATAACCGGGTTGATTTGGAGGTCGAAGCCGGCGTAGGCGCAGTGGACATTTTCTAAGCCACAAGGAGGAGAAAGATGAAACGAATCGATCTGCGATTGGCCTTGGGAATTCTGCTGCTCATGGGCGGCGCGGTGATGCTGCTCGAAACCACCGGACTGGTGGCCGGCGCCAGCCGATATTTCTGGGCCGGGCTGGTTGCGATTGCAGCCGCCGCGTTCTTGTACGTTTACTTCGCCGATCGTTCGAAGTGGTGGGCGGCGATTCCCGGTTTCACCCTGGCCGGGCTGACAGCCTCTGCCCTGGTGCCAGATTCATGGGGGGGAGCAGCCTTCCTGGGCGGAATCGGGCTTGGTTTCCTGGCCGTATTCGTCTCCAACCGGCATCAGTGGTGGGCGCTCATCCCGGGCGGCATCTTGCTGACCCTGGCAGCCGTCTCGGTCATGAGCGAACACTACCAACTCGAGGAGACCGGCGGCGTATTCTTCGTCGGCCTCGGATTGACCTTCCTGCTGGTGGCCGTGCTGGCGAACATGCGCTGGGCTTATCTCCCGGCCAGTGTTTTGTTGCTGATAGGAATCTTGCTGGGCACGCCGTTCGTCGGTCTGCTCGAATATCTCTGGATTGGCCTGTTGCTGCTGGCCGGCCTGGCGCTGGTCATCAGCGCCCTGGTGAAAAGAGCCTGACAACGCCAACGCCCCGTAACGGCTAGGCCGGCGCAGGAGAGCCGCCGCTTGACGGCTAAAAACGCCGAACGCCTATCGGAGATTTCGGAAGTCTGCGAGACTTCCGAAATCTCCTTTGCTATTTTTCAGTTTACTCCACGAAGAAGGGCCTGGCGTTGGAATCGGCGTATTGGTCGGCTCTACTCCTCCGCCTCCTCCGCCACCACCTCCTCCTGATTCACAGTTATCACTACAAAACCTATTATAAACACAGTTATCTCCGCAATAATAAGGAGAATCATTTGGACAAAGTGTAGTATTAAAAGTACCAATCCCAGCGCCACTATTACAGCAAATCACACTTCTTTGATAACAAACTCCCAAACTACCGCATTTCCCTGTGCCGCAGGCTGGCAGATTGGTTGGTACAGGAAAAA
>CALGPL010000079.1 GCA_937960595.1 uncultured Anaerolineales bacterium
CGTCGGGCCGGGCGGGCGCGTTGTCAGTTACGAGAAGCGTTCCGAATTCCAGAATTTGGCGCGCAAGAACCTCGAACGCCTCGGCCTGGAGGGGCGCGTCGAGTTCAAGTTGCGCGATATCGCCGCGGGCTTTGACGAGACCGATGCGGATGCCTTCTTCCTGGATGTGCCCAATCCCTGGGATTATGTCGCTCACGTGCGCGCCGCGCTCAAGCCGGGCGGTTTCTTTGCCGGGCTGCTGCCGACCTTCAACCAGGTGGAAACGCTGCTGCATGCCCTGCGGCGCGAGAATTTCGCCTTCATCGAAGTATGTGAAATCCTGTTGCGCTTTTACAAACCCGAACCGACTCGCCTGCGTCCCACCGACCGCATGGTGGCCCACACCGGCTTCCTGATTTTCGCCCGCCGCATCGAACCGGCAGAGGATGCCCGCGGGGAAGAATTGATGGCTGAAAACAGAGACCAGGTTTCTTAAAGAAACCTGGTCTCTATCGTTTTGGGTATAATTTCCTCATGCCTTACCGGATAACTCCCCTCTACGCTGGCGGCATCTATCACTTATACAACCGCGGAAACAATCGCGGACGGTTGTTTTTCGATGCAGAAAACTATTGCTTCTTCCTTCGCCAAATGGAGAAGTATTTCTTGCCGGCGCAGATTGAGTTGCTCGCTTATTGTTTAATGCCCAATCACTACCATTTGCTAATACTTCTGCATGACGTCAACCTCTCCGCGGTCATGCAGCGCTTTGCTTTGTCTTACTCGAAAGCCATGGCGCGCCGGTTTCAACGCACAGGTTCGCTCTTTGAGGGGCCATTTCAATCCCGGCATGTGGCAAAGTATGAGGATGTGCTCTACCTCTCACGATACATACACCTGAATCCGGTTGTCGCCGGTCTGGTCAGCCGCCCAGAAGACTGGGAGTTCTCCAGTTATCGCGAGTATTTAGGCCTGTGTTCTGGAATGCTGACACACCCAGAGAGAGTTCTTGGAGCGCTGGACGGGTGTGGCTATCAAGAGTTTGTTGAATCCGCTCTAGAAGAGGAATTAGAAAACACCGATTTACGGATCGATTAGACCTGAGAGACCTGGTCTCTCGTTTCTCAGGCTCTGAAAGGAGACTTGTATGTTTCGCAGACGACCCTTTGTGCGTCCTTTTCGGCGGGCGGTCATGCCGGCCATCCCGCCGGCGCTGATGCGCGCCAACGAACTGCTGGCCGCCGGCAACTATCCGGCTGCCGCCGAGGCCTTCGAGCAACTGGCGCGCGGCGCCCAGGCGCGTGGCCTGCCGCACGACGCCCAACTCTTCCTCCAGGCCGGGCGCTGCCGCCTCCTGGCCGGGCAGATTCCGGCCGCGATGACCGACCTGAAGCAGGGACTGACCCTCCTGGCCCAGCGCGGCAACTGGCCGCGCTTCCAGAACGCCGCTCGGCGGGCAGTGGCCGACCTGAACCAGCGCGGCCTGACCGCCGAGGCCGCCGAGATCGAGGCCCTGCTGAAGGGGGCGCTGCCAGCCTCGTTCGCCGCCGAAGCGGCTGCCGCTCCCGCGCCGAAGCGCCGCTTGCCGACCACCTGCCCGGCGTGCGGCGCGCCGCTCCACGCCGACGAGGTCGAATGGGAAGACGAGTTCACTGCCGAATGCCCCTACTGCGGCGGCGCGGTGCGAGCCGAATAAATCTGTGTAATCTGTGGCCTCTTGAAATCATCCTTGATAAAAAGGATGTCCTTCGCGAAGGTGACTGTGACATCTTTCTCCTGGCGGGGTTAACCTCCTCGAATCCATCCTAAGGAGGAAGTATGCTTACGACACTTGCCCCGACCCTGACCGCCCGCCTCTTTCCCCGCCTCCGCGCCTGGACTCGCGACCCGGGCCTGATCCTGACCGGGACGCTCTTCACCGCCCTGCTGGCGCAGGCGAAAATCCCGCTGCCTTTCACTCCCGTCCCGTTGACCGGGCAGACCTTTGCCGTGCTGCTGGTCGGCGCGACGCTTGGCGCCCGGCGCGGGGCGGCCTCCCTGGGGCTGTACGTCGCTCTTGGTTGCCTCGGACTGCCGGTCTTTGCGGGCGGCGCCGGCGGACTGGCCTACGCCCTCGGCCCGACCGGCGGTTACCTGCTCGGCTTCGTCCTCGCCGCCTGGCTGATTGGCCGCCTGGCCGAGCGCGGCCTGGAGCGCCGCCTGCGGACTGCCTGGCTGCCCTTCCTGGCCGGGACGCTGGTCATCTATCTGTGCGGCGCTGGCTGGTTGTCTCTTTTGCTGGATTTTGAGAAAGCCCTGACACTGGGCGTGTTGCCCTTCCTGATCGGCGACGCCGTCAAGATCGTCCTGGCTGCGCTGGCTCTGCCGGCGGCGTGGCGGCTGGTTCGCGCCTGAACGTTTCTTCGGGGAGGAAAACTCGTTTTTCTCTGCCGGGGCAAGGTATAATCACCCCGCAGTGGAGAACCTATGTTCGTAGACACGGCTGAAATCGAAGTCCGCTCGGGTCGCGGCGGCGATGGGATGGTCCACTTCCGCCGCGAAAAATACGTCCCGCGCGGCGGCCCCGACGGCGGCGACGGCGGCCGCGGCGGCGACGTGGTTCTCGAAGTCTCCCCCACGCTCAGTACGCTGGCGGCCTTCCGCCACACCACGCGCTATTCCGCCGAGGACGGCAGGAGCGGCGGCAGTCAGAACCGCACCGGACGCAGCGCCGAGGCGCTGGTCATCCCCGTCCCGCCCGGCACGGTCGTCTACGACGCCGAAACCGGCGACCTGCTCGGCGACCTGACCGAACCCGGGCAGCGCCTGGTGGTCTGCAAGGGCGGGCGCGGCGGACGCGGCAACACCCACTTCAAGAGTTCTACCAACCAGGTGCCGCGCACCGCCGAACGCGGCGAGCCGGGCGAGGAAAAACGCCTTCGCTTAGAACTCAAACTGATTGCCGATATCGGCATCGTCGGCGTGCCGAACGCCGGCAAATCCACTCTCCTCTCCGTCCTGACCAACGCCAGGCCCAAAATCGCCGACTATCCCTTCACCACCCTCGAGCCGAATCTGGGCGTGGCCGAAGTGGATGACGAGACCACCGTTGTGCTGGCCGACATCCCCGGTCTCATCGAGGGCGCCAGTCACGGCGCGGGACTGGGCTTCGAGTTCCTGCGCCACGTCCAGCGGACGCGCGTCCTCATCCACCTGCTCGACGGCCTCTCCCCCGACCCACTGGCCGACTACGCCCAAATCAACGCCGAGATGGCGCTCTTCGACCCGGCCCTGGCGCGCAAGCCGCAGATCGTGGCCGTCAACAAGGCCGACCAGGCGGAGGTCCAGGAACGCTGGAAGACGCTCAAAGCACAGTTCAAAAAGCAAAAAGTGGATGTGCGCCTCGTCTCGGCGCTGGCGCGGACGGGCGTGCGCGACCTGTTGCTCGATGCTGCCCGCCTGCTGGCCGAGACTCCGCCGCCGCAGCCGCTGGGCGAACAGGTGCCGGTCTATCGTCCCGAGGAAGACCCGCGTCAGTTCGAAATCCTGCGCGAAGCCGAGGGCTGGCGCATTCGCAGCCGAGCCATCGAACGCGCCGCCGAGATGACCCCCTGGGACCAGCCCGGAGCGGTGCGCCGCTTCCAGAAACTCATGGAGCGTCTCGGCGTGGATGACGCCCTGCGAGAAGCCGGTGCCCAGGAGGGAGACACGGTCTTCATCGGAGAGTATGAATTGGAGTATCAAGAGTAGGACAGGCCAGAAGGCCTGTCCTCTTTTTCAGCCGATTTTCCCCTGCCCGGATGCTTTTGAACTCAAGATTGTTCGCCCTGCGCTCTCCCAGGTTCGAGGTGATCCCCCTCCGCCAATTGCGCCTCCATCTCGATGGGCGAATTGACCGGCTGCAAACAGACGAAGCCGCGACAGACGTAGGCGGTGGGGAGATCGTTCAAGAGCGGCCTGTCCTTCACCAAAGCGGGCGCATCCGCCGGCGGAGGAAAAGCCGAAACGGCCGCAACTTGCCGAGGGCGGTAGGTTTTCCAAAGGGCCTGCAGGAGTTGCCCGGTTTCGGCGCGCTGCAGGTCGCCCAGAACGGCCACTTCGCGCCTCGGGCCGAGGGCAAAATCGGCCGCGGACAACCATTGCGCAAAGGCGGTCGGAGAACGCAGCAGGACGCCGTGCAGCGAGGCAAGCATTGCTTCGGCCCTCTCTTGCCATTCGATTCGGTCGCCGTAGGCCGCCAATTCCAACAGGGCGGTGGCGGCGAGGGAATTTCCGCAGGGGGTAGCGTTGTCCTGCAGGTCTTTGGGGCGCAGGAGCAGGGCTTCGTGGTCGTCGCGGGTGTCGTAGAAGCCGCCCTCGAGATCGGCAAAGTGCGCCACCATTTCATCGGCGAGTTTCAAGGCCCAACGGTACCATTCGGGGTCGGCATCCGATTGATACAACGCCAAGAGCGCCACCACCAGCCCGGCATAATCCTCCAGGTAGGCGGTGTGCCTGGCGCGGCCCTGCCGCCAGGAGCGGCGCAGTTGACCGTTCAGGTATAAATTGTTGAGCAGAAAGCGCGCGTTGCGGAGGGCGGCCTGGAGATAATCCGGCCTGCCCAAATAGCGCCCGGCCTCGGCCAAGGCGGTCAGCATCAGCGAGTTCCACATCACCAGCGCTTTATCATCGGTGGCGGGGCGGGGGCGGGTCTCCCTCGCCGCAAAAAGTTTTGCGTGGCAGGCAGAGAATTTTTGCCGCAGTTCCTCTGCCTGCAGGCCAAAGCCGGCCATAAGCGACCTGTCGTCCAGGGCGCGCTGCAGGATGATTTTGCCCTCCCAATTTCCCGCCGGGGAAATGCCGTAAGCCGTCTTGAAAAATTCAAAGTCCGCGCCGAGGAGCGCTTCCAGTTGCGCATACGTCCAGACGTAGAATTTGCCCTCCTCGCCTTCCGAATCGGCATCCAAACTGCTGAAAAATCCGCCTTCCGGATGGCTCAATTCGCGCAGGACGAAATCCAACGTTTCTTCGCAAACCCGGCGGTAGCGGAATTCGCCGGTGACCAAGTAGCCGTGCAGATAGGCCAGGGCGAGTTGGGCATTGTCATAGAGCATCTTTTCGAAGTGGGGCGTGCGCCAAAAATTATCAACGCTGTAGCGGCAAAAACCGCCGCCGACCACATCGTACATCCCGCCCCGCGCCATAGCGTCTAGGGCGTGGGTGACCGCCTGGAGAATGCGGGCGCGCTGAGGCGTCTCTGCCGTTGCGCGGCGCAACAGGAACTCGATCGTCATCGGCTGGGGGAATTTGGGCGCCGCGCCCCAGCCGCCGTGCGCCCAGTCGTAGGAATCCAGCAGAGTCTTCGTCACCGTTTCCAGGAATTCGGGGGAGATTGTGTTCCTATCCTCCGATAGATGAACGAGCAGGTGAAGGTGCTGCAACACCTGAGCGGCGACTTGCTCGACCTCCTGAGGAGCTTCACGCCAGGCGCGGGCGATGCCCCTCAAGACATCTTTGAAAGCGGGCAGGTTGTAGCGCGGCGTGGGAGGAAAATAAGCGCCCGCATAAAACGGCTTCAGGTCCGGCGTCAGAAAGACCGACATCGGCCAGCCGCCGGAGCCGGTCAGGGCAACGGTGGCATTCATGTAGATGCTGTCCAAATCCGGGCGTTCCTCCCGATCCACCTTGATATTGACGAAGTGTTCGTTCATCAACGCGGCCGTTTCGGGGTCTTCAAAGGACTCATGGGCCATCACATGACACCAGTGACAGGCGGCATAGCCAACGCTCAGGAAGATGGGCTTGTTCTCGGCGCGCGCTTTGGCCAGCGCTTCTTCCCCCCACGGATACCAATCCACCGGATTGTGGGCATGCTGCAGGAGATACGGAGAATTTTCGGCAAGCAAATGATTGGGCATGACGACCTCGACCGGCAAATTCGGACTAAATTTGTAGGGAATTATAGCCCATTTCCGGTCGGTCGGCGCCTCTCCTTCGTCGAGCGACGTTGCGGCTAGAGCGGATACATCCCCTCATGCTCGATGCCGGCCTGTTCGATAACGGCGCGGGCCGCTTCCAGGTCGGCGCGGCGCAGGCGGACGCAGATGCCGCAATCCGAACTGAGATGACGCGGCACGGGAATCAACTTGCACTCCAGGCCGCGCTCGCCCAGCAGTTTCTCAATGCGCAGCGCATGGGTGGTGGAATAGACCAGGATGACGGCGTATTCTTCCATGTCTAATGCCCTCTCGCCAGCGCGGCGACCGCCCGCAGGGCCGCCTCGACCTGCTCCGGCGTGTTGAAAGCCCCCAGACCAAAGCGCACCGTGCCGGTAGGGAAGGTGCCCAGCGTGCGGTGGGCAGCCGGGGCGCAGTGCAATCCCACCCGACAGAGGATGCCGAACTCCTCGTCCAAGCGCAACCCCACCTCGGAGGGCTGCAGCCCGGCGAGGTTGAAAGAGACCGTCGCCGTCTGACGGGAGGCAGCGCGCGGCCCGTAGACCGTCACGCCGGGGATGTCCTGCAGGCCGTTCAGCAGCCGCTCGCAGAGCGCCATCTCGTGAGCGCGCAGGGAGGCCACGCCGCGCTCCTGCAGCCAATCCAGCGCGGCGCTCAGACCGGCCAGGCCGGTGACGTTGGGCGTGCCGCACTCGTACTTGTCGGGCAAGAACTCCGGCTGTTCCTCGCGCTCCGAGCGCGAGCCGGTGCCGCCCTGCTTGAGCGAGTCCAAGCGCCGGATGTCCACCCGTTCCCCCAGCGCCAGGCCGCCCGTGCCGGTCGGGCCGTAGAGCGACTTGTGGCCGGTGAAGGCCAGCAGGTCAATCTTCTCGGCCTGCATGTCAATCGGCAGGGCGCCGGCCGTCTGGGCGGCATCCACCAACAGGAGCAGGCCGCGGGCGCGGACGATTTCCCCCACTTCGGCCACAGGCAGGATCGTCCCGCAGACGTTGGAGGCATGATTGAGGACGACCAGGACGGTATGCGGGCGGATGGCCGCCGCAACCTGAGCCGCGTCGAGCGACCCGTCGCCGGCGCAGGGGACGACGGTCAGTTCCACCCCGCGGCGTTCGAGCGCCCGCAGTGGACGCATGACCGAGTTGTGTTCCATGCCGGAGGTGATGACGTGATCGCCCGGCTTGAGCAGGCCGTGCAGGGCCAGGTTGAGCGCCTCGGTCACGTTTGCGCCGAAGATCACCCGCGTCGGGTCGGGGAGGTTGAACAGGGCGGCGATCTGTTCGCGCGTCCGAAAGACGATGCGGGCGGCGGCAATGGAGAGACGGTGCCCGGAGCGCCCCGGGTTGGCCCCGACGCGCTCCAGGAAGTCCGTCATGGCCGCGGCAACTCCCGGCGGTTTGGGCCAGGAAGTTGCCGCGTTGTCGAAGTAAATCACCTCGGCAGCGGGTTTCATTTGCTCAGCGTGAGTTTGAACTCGCCGCCCAGGTCTTCGATCTCGATCTTCAGGCCCTTGCTTCTGGCCATGCGGGAGACGTTTTCGCGCGAAGTGACCGTATCCACCAGCACCTCGATGGGGAATTCTCCCTTCTGCACTGCCTCGACGGCCAGAATGACGGGCTGCGGGCAAGAAAGTCCGCGTGCATCTACTTGGACAGTCATCTCAGCCTCCTTATGCTTTCTTCTCGCGCATGGTGAAGCCGATGACCAGCGTCACGACCAGCCCCAGCAGCACGGCGGTCATGCCGTAGGCGTTGAGGCCGCCGACGGTCAGCACGCCGTCGCTGAGCGCGTCGGGTTTGGCCGCCAGGGTAAAGTTGTGGGCAATGCCCGCCCCGACGATCATCCCCAAGACGAACAAGCCGGCGTCGCCATCGCCCTCGCCGGAGAGGAACAGTTGCCGGCCGGGGCAGCCGCCGGCCAGGGTGTAGGCCAGACCGGCGAGCGTCATGCCGAGGAAGTTCCACAAATTGCTGGAGTGGGCCACCGGCTGGGCGGTCATACCGAGATGGAATTGGCCGAGCACGAGGTTCATGACGAAAGCCGTCACCAGCAGGGCGCCGACGCCGCTGATGAGGTGCGTATCGCGCATCAGAATCACATCGCGCACCGCGCCGACGGTGCAGAAGCGCGAGCGCTGCGCCAGGAAGCCGATCAGCAATCCGGCGGCAAGCGAGATGAGCAGGGGGGCGTGCAGCGAACCGGGGCCGCTCTCGCTGAAGAAGATGGGGCCGCCCTCCGAGAATTGCGGGCGGAAGATGAGCAAGAGCAGCAGCCCGATCATCAGCACGGGCATGATCCAGCCGACGGCGGGATAGGTCTTTTGGGCGCGGCCCAAGTTGTAGCCCTTGCGCAGGAACCAGACGCCGATGGCAATGCCGGCGACCAGGCCGAGCAGGCCGAAGATGGCGGTCAGGTCGCCGCCGGCCAGGCGCAGGTTGGCGCGCCAGGGGCAGCCCAGGAAGGCCATCGCCCCGATCATGGCCAGGACGCCCAGCAGGAAGCGCACGATGGGCGCCGAACCGGCACGGGCCTTGAACTCGCCGAAGAGGAGCGCCGCCAGGGTCGCGCCCAGGACGAAGCCGATGATCTCCGGTCGGATGTACTGGACGAGCGCAGCGCGGTGCAGCCCCAACGCTCCGGCAATATCGCGCTCAAAGCAGGCCACACAGATGCCCATGTTCTTGGGGTTGCCCAGTTTTTGCAACAGAGGGGCGATCACGCCGATGACCGCGCCGGTCAGGATGATGCCCCAGCGCGAGGCAAAGAAACGCGTCAGACGGTTGAGCATAGCAACATTCTCCTTGATGAAGATAGAAATTCAAAGGGACGGCAAGGTTGCCGAGAGGGGGAAATCATCTTCTCCGGAAAATTTGCATCACGCCTCCTTTCCCAAACGAAACGCCGCCTATCCCACAGGCGGCGTTGGAGGCGTTGGACGCGCGGTCAACGCGCCGCTTGTGTGGGCAAAGGCGGTGAGATGGACGCCGCACGGGCGCCCTGTCGGCTAACTCAAACGCGGTGGAAGAGAGTCTTGATTCTCACAGCACAATCCTTTCCCCCACATTGTAGAGACTCTGCGGCGCTCAAAAAAGTGTCATTATTCCGCCCTTTGATGTGATGGAAAGCGAGAATTACGCCTCTCCCGTCTCGCGCAGCAGCAGCGGTTCGATCTGGGCCAGGCCCTCTTGCAGCGTATCCCCCAGGTACAGGCCGGGCAGGCCGAGCCGCAACTCGGGTCGGAGGACGAAGGCCCGCCCGCCGTAGGCAACAAGCGGCTTGCCGAGCGTCTGCCGAATCCACTGCGGCCATTCGGCCAGGGTGCGCGCCGTATCTTCGCGCATGGCCACCAGCACCACCAGCGGCGGACGGATTTGCGCGACGAACTCGGCCAAATCGGGGAAGGGGACGTTTTGACCGAGATAAGCCACCGGCCAACTCTTGCGCCGCAGCAAGACCCCCAGCATGAGCAAACTCCCCTCGTGCCACTCGCCCGGGGCGCAGGCCAAGACAATCGGGTTGACCGCCCTCGGCGGCGGCCCGCTGACCATCCACATCAGCAGGCGGTGGCGCAGGTAGTTCGAGGCCAGGTGTTCGGTGGCGATGGTGATGCGCCCCTCCTCCCACAGACGGCCAACTTCGCTCAACACCGGGCCGATGATCTCGGTCGTCAGCGCGTCGGGGGAATGGAAGGCCAGCATGTCGCCCATCAGGCGGTCGGCGGCGAGCAAATCGTGGCGCATCAAGGCCTCCAGCAGCGCCTCGCGCAGGGAGGCGGGGGCGCCGGACTCCGGCGCGGGACGAGAGACGACCTCCGGCGCGGCAGGCAGGAACAGGCGTCCCTCCGCTTCGAGGGCGCGCGCCGCGGCGATCGCCCGGCTGACCGCCATCCCGCCGTCCACCTGGGCCTTGACCCAGCGCAGACGGGCGATGTCCTTCTCGGAGTACAGGCGATGGCCCCCGGCGGTGCGCGCCGCCTCGGGGAATCCGTAGCGCCGCTCCCAGGCATGCAGGGTAGCGGTTGGAACGCCGGTCAGGCGCGTCACCACGCCGATGTTGTAGAGGGGTTCTTCGGTCATTGTCGCCAAACCATTCATCGGGCCTGTTTGCCCGTCAGCTTGGCCTGTAGTGTACCTTTTTGTTCATATTTTGTCAAGATTTTAGCGCAAAAATCTCTACAAAACCTTGACAAAAACAATGCAAATGTCTATAATGCCCCCATCTTACCTCTCTTCCCTATTCGACTATCAGACTCTTGACCGGAGACTTACTATGAACATCCTCATCATCGGCGCCGGAATCGGCGGCATCGCCACCGCGGGGCGGCTGGCAAAAGCCGGTCACCGCGTCACCGTTTTTGAGAAAAGCGCCAAGCCCGGCGGGCGCGCCTCGGTCATCGAGCGCGACGGCTTCCGCTTCGACACCGGCCCGACCCTCTTCCTGATGCCCGAAGTCTTTGCCGAAACCTACGCCGCCCTGGGCGAGCGCATGGAAGACCATCTCGAACTGGTGCACCTCGACCCGACCTACCGCGTCCACTTCCACGACGGCACGCGCCTCGACCTGAGTTACCGCCTGCCCTTCATGCGCGAGCAACTCGACGCCATCGAACCCGGCGCGTTCGAGCGCTTCCTGAACTTCATGGCCGAAGGCTACAAGCACTACAAACTCTCGCTCGAAAAGTTCGTCGGGCGCAATTTCTACTCCTACCTCGATTACTTTGCCCTGCAAAACCTGCCGCTCCTGTTCCAACTCAAGGCGCTGACCAAGCATGCCGCCAACACCCGCCGTTACTTCCGTGACCCGCGTCTCTTGGCGGCTTTTTCCTTCCAGAACATGTACCTCGGCCTCAGCCCCTACGACGCCCCGGCCACCTTCTCCCTGCTCCAGTACACCGAACTCGGCGACGGCGTCTGGTTCCCCAAGGGCGGCCTCTACCGCCCGATCGAGACCCTGGCGGCGATTGCCGAGGGCCTGGGCGTGCGCTTCGAATACGGGACGCCCGTGCGCAGCATCCGCGTGGAGGGTCGCCGCGCCGAAGGCGTCGTCCTCGAAGACGGCACCTTCGTCCCCGCCGATGTGGTCGTCGCCAACGCCGACCTGCCCTACGTCTACGCCCATCTCCTGCCCGAGGACGGCAGCGCCGCCAAACTGGCGCGCAAGAAATACACCTCCTCGGCGCTGATGTTCTACTGGGGCGTGCAGGGCGAAAAATCGCCCGAAATCCTGCACCACAACGTCTTCCTGGCCGATGACGAGTACAAACCCTCCTTCGACAAAATCTTCAAGGAACTGACCCTGCCGGAGACGCCCTCCTTCTACGTCAACGCCGCCTCGCGCACCGACCCCTCCTTTGCCCCGCCCGACGGCGACGGGCTGATGATCCTGGTGCCGGTCGGCCATATAGACGACAAGCGCCCCCAGGACTGGGCTGCCCTGCGCGAGCGCGCCCGCCGCTTCGTCATCGAACGTCTCGAGAGCATCGGCGTCGAAGACCTCGGTCGCCGCATCCTCTTCGAGGAGACGATCGGCCCGCCGGAGTATCTCCAGGCGCTCAACCTGGCGAAAGGCTCGGCCTTCGGCCTCAGCCACAACTTCCTGCAGGTCGGCTACCTGCGCCCGCACAACCGTCATCCCCGCTACGGCAACCTGTACTTCGCCGGCGCATCCACCCACCCCGGCACCGGCCTGCCGATCGTCCTGCTCTCGGCCAAACTGACCACCGAACGCATTCTGAAGGAGCAGTAGGCCAACTGCAAGCAGTTGGCCGGATTTTGAAGCATGAAACCGCGCCGCTCCTTCCGCCGCCTGCTCATCACCGCTTTTGCCGCCCTTCTTCTACCGGTAGATCGTCCCTGGAGGTATGCGATGACTTTGCAAACTGCCCTGCCCTGGGAAGCCCGCCTGGTTGACCTGGCGCGCGAAGGCCTCAACGCCCTCTCTGCGCCTGCGACGACGGCGGCAGACCCGGCTCTGCTGCGGCGGGCCTACCAAGCCTGCGCCGAGATCACCCGCCGTCACAGCCGGACCTTTTACCTGGCCTCCGGTCTGCTGCCGAAGGACAAACGCCGGGCGGCGCGCGCCCTCTACGCCTTCTGCCGCGTCAGCGACGACATCGTGGACCGCAGTCTGCACGCCGGGCGGCTGGATGAACTCGACGCCTGGCGCCGCCGCGCCCTGGCCGTTCATCCCCCCGAGGCCGACCTGGTCGCCCTTGCCTGGGCCGATACCCGCGCCCGTTTTGCCATCCCGACCCGTTACGCCGAACAACTGCTGGACGGCGTCGCCTGCGACCTGTCCCAATCGCGCTACGAGACTTTTGACGAACTGGCGGCCTACGCCTACGCGGTCGCCTCCACCGTTGGCCTGATGGCGATGCACATCATCGGCTTTCGCGGCCCCGAGGCCGTGCCGTATGCCATCAAACTGGGCGTCGCCCTGCAGATGACCAACATCCTGCGCGATGTGAGCGAGGACTGGAAGAACGGCCGCCTCTACCTGCCGCAAGAAGACCTGCGGCGCTTCGGCCTGACGGAGGCCGACATCGCCTCCGCCAAAGTGACGCCCGCCTGGCGCAGGTTCATGCGCTTTCAAATCGAGCGCGTCCGCCGCCTGTATGCCGAATCCTGGCCGGGGATTGCCATGCTGGAGGCCGATGGCCGCTTCGCCATCGCTGCCGCCGCCGACCTCTACGAGGCCATCCTGGAGGACATCGAGGCGCACGATTACGACGTCTTCTCCCGCCGCGCCCATCTGAGCGCCTGGGGCAAACTCCGCCGTCTGCCCGGCATCTGGCTCAAGGCCCAGGCGCTGGAAGATACTGTCATCTGGTATGATAAAGAGTAGACTCTATCTGTAATCACCGCCAAGACGCGCAGGACGCCAGGAATCTTCCTGAATTCGCCAAGAAAAGCCCTTGGCGGCTTCCAAATTTGCTTGGCGTCTTGGCGGTGAGAATAAAGTCAAATAAACATCTCCTCATCACCTTTTAAAAAAGGAGACATTCCATGAAAATTGCCAAACTCATTTCCATCCTGGGCGTACTTGCCATGGCGATTGTCCTCTTCAACGGATTCACGCGCGGCGATTTTGGCGCCGAAGGGGCGCGCCTTCTCGCCATGCCGTGGGGCATCGTCTCGCTGGTGGACCTGTACACGGGCTTCACGCTCTTCTCGATGTGGATTATCTACCGCGAGAAATCCCTGCCGGTCGCCATCCTGTGGACAATTGCCATGATGACGCTCGGTTTCTTCGCCGGCGCGCTCTACGCCTTCCTCGCCCTGGGAGCCAGCCGCGGCGACTGGCGCAAATTCTGGCTGGGCAAACATGCCTGAGAGACGAAATCCATGAAACCGACCGACCGCAATGCGCTGCTGACATTTCCCATCCTGGTCTTGATCGGCTTCCTGGTTGCTCTGGCAGGCAGTCAGGGCGGGGCTTCGATCGGCAGTATCCCGGTCTTTGGCCTGTCTGTCGGGCTGGCCTTCCTCATCAACTGGCTGGCCTTCCTGCCGGCTTACTTCCTCCAGAGCGAAAAATTCTTCGACCTGACCGGCAGCCTGACCTACCTCTCCGTCACGGCGCTGACGCTCGTCCTGAGCGGCGCAGCAGACGGCCGGTCGCTTTTGCTGGCGGCGCTGGTCATGGTCTGGGCGATCCGTCTCGGCGCGTTCCTCTTTCGCCGCATCCACAAAGCCGGCAAGGACGACCGCTTCGACGAACTCAAGCCGTCCTTCCTGCGCTTCCTGAACGTGTGGACCATCCAGGGCCTGTGGGTCACCTTCACCGCCTCCGCCGCCTGGATTGCGATGACCTCCACAACTCGCAAGCCGCCGGACGCCTTTGCCCTTGTCGGCGCGCTGGTGTGGGTCATCGGCTTCGCTATCGAAGTCCTTGCCGACGCGCAGAAGAGCCGCTTCAACGCGGACCCCGCCAACAAAGGAAAGTTCATCCGCACGGGGTTGTGGTCGCGCTCGCGGCATCCCAACTATTTTGGCGAGATTGTCCTATGGATTGGAGTCGCCATCATCGCCCTGCCTGTCCTGCACGGCTGGCAATGGGTGGCGATGATTTCGCCGCTGTTCGTCACCCTGCTCCTCACCCGCGTCAGCGGCATCCCCTTGCTCGAAAAGAAAGCAGATGCCAAATGGGGCGGTCAGGCGGAGTACGAAGAATACAAGCGAAACACACCTGCGTTACTTCCCCGCGTAGGGAAATAATCTAAATCATGAACGTTCTAGACATTTTTCAACAACACCCCTGGCATTACAAAAACCACCATAATCTTTAGGAATTTCATGAACAAAAAACCCCTCTTCACCATCTTCATCATCGTCTTCGTTGACCTGCTCGGCTTCGGCCTCATCCTGCCGCTCTTGCCCTACTATGCCGAGCAATACGGCGCGACGCCGTTCGTCACCGGCCTGCTGGTGGCTTCCTACGCCGCGGCTTCGTTCATCGGCGCGCCCATCCTGGGGCGTCTCTCCGACCGCTTCGGACGCCGCCCGATCCTGCTCCTGAGCGTCTTCGGCACCCTGCTGGGATTCGTCCTGCTCGGCTTCGCCGCCCCGCTCGGCGAGGGACTGGCGCGCCTCATCGCCCCCTCCGCCGCCAACGCCTTTGTGCTGGGCGTCTTGTTCCTCGCCCGCATCCTGGACGGGGTGACGGCGGGCAACATCACCGTCGCCCAGGCCTACATCTCGGACGTGACCGACGAGAGCAACCGCGCCCGCGGCCTGGGTCTCATCGGCGCGGCCTTCGGGTTGGGCTTCATCATCGGCCCGGCGACCGGCGGCCTGCTCAGCAAAGCCGGCTACAGCGTCCCGGCCTTTGTCGCCGCCGGCGTGGCAGCCGTCAACCTGCTGATGATTTTCTTCCTGCTGCCCGAATCGCTCACCCTGGCGCGGCGCGAGGCCATGGCGCAGGTCCAGCGTCCGCCCTTCACGCTGGGGGCGCTGCTCACCGCGCTGCGGCGTCCGGTCGTCGGCCCACTCCTGCACCTGCGCTTCTTTTACGGGCTGGCGTTTGCCCTCTTCCAGAGCATCTTCTCGCTCTGGGCGCAGAGCATCAACATCGGCGCCGACACGACCGGCTACGTGCTGGCCTACGTCGGCCTTCTGTCGGTCATCGTCCAGGGCGGGCTGATCGGACTGCTGACCAAGCGCTTCCGTGAACGGGCGCTCATCATCACCGGCCTGTGGGTGATGGGGCTTTCGTTCGTCGGCTGGGCGCTGACCCGTGACCTGATTGCCCTGCTCATCGTCCTGCTGCCGCTGGCGGTGGCGGGCGGCGTGCTGAACACCGTCATCCAGTCGGCGCTGACCAAATCGGTGGCGCGCGACGAACTAGGCGGCACGCTCGGCCTGGCCGGGGCGCTCGAATCCATCACCCGCATCCTCGCCCCAACGGTCGGCGGATTCCTGCTCGGCTCGCTGGGCGCCTGGGCGCCGGGCGTCTTCTCGGCGCTGATGCTGGCCTGGTCGGTCTGGTTTGCCTATCGGCGGGTGGTGCGGGTTCAACCCGTAGGACAGCCTTTCGAGGCTGTCAAAACGACAGGCTAAAAGCCTGTCCTACAATAGCCATGGAGAATATATGCGCAAAAAACGCTCACTTCTTTCCCTCTCGCTTGCCGTTCTCGGCCTCCTGCTTTTGGCCGTCCTGGCCTTCCTC
>CALGPL010000080.1 GCA_937960595.1 uncultured Anaerolineales bacterium
CTCATACACCTGAATGCTTTTGTCATAATCCAGCCAGTCCCGGCCCCTCCACCCCTCAAATGCCGAAGTATCCACCCCATTTTCCTGCAAATACAAGACCATCTGCTCCATATAAAACTGATGAAAAGCCCGATCCTGCTCGATGTACCTTCGCTGCTCTTCTTCGCTGGGGTCAAGATTATTGCGGCTTGGCAGCGACTCGACATACTCCCGCATCTCCGCCGGAAAAGTCCCTGCATCGAAAAAATTCTCCACCACCAACGGCGTCGGCGTCGGCGTGGGGGTGGGGATCGGCGTGAGCGTGGGGGTGGGAGTCGGATAGTCGGCGGTCTGCCGTCCACCGTCCGCCGTCTGCGTTCCGCGGTCTACGGTCTGCCGTCCACCGTCCGCCGTCTGCGGGGCGCAGGCAACCAGCAGGGTCAAGAGCAGGGACAGGCACAGGATTCGTCTCATGGAAGCCTCCTTCAAAAAACAGGACCCATCCTTCAATCCTGGATGAGGCGTGTGTGTCTGGGCTCAATCCACGAAGCGATATTTGATGAGCGTCCAGACGGCGATGAAGGCGTCTTTCATTCGGATTTTCTTGCCCTCGGAATAGTCGCGCGGGTGGAACGAAATAGGCACCTCGTAGATGCGCCATTTGCGTTTCAGCACCTTGGCGGTGAATTCCGGCTCGAAGTCGAAGCGCCGGGCGTGGAGGGGCATCTCGGCCACCACCTCGCGCCGGAAGACTTTGTAGCCGGTTTCCATGTCGGTCAGGATGTTGTTGTAGAGGAGGTTGGTCAGCAGGGTGAGAATCTTGTTGGCGAGCATGTTCCAGAACAAAATCGCCCGATGGGGCGCGCCGAGGAAGCGCGAGCCATAGACGACATCGGCTAGACCTTCTTCGATGGGCTGGAGCAGGCAGGGGTATTCGCGCGGGTCGTATTCCAGGTCGGCATCTTGGATGAGGAGGACTTCCCCGGTCGCGGCGCCGATTCCGGTGCGGACCGCCGCGCCTTTCCCCTGGTTCTTTTCGTGCAGGATGACGCGGGCGCCGCCTTGGCCGTCTATGTTGGCGAGCAGGTCGCGGGTCCCGTCGGTGGAGCCGTCATCAACGATGATGATCTCGTCTGCCAGTTGGGTCGCCCGCACCCGCCGGATGATTTCCTCGATGCTTTTGACTTCATTGTAAACCGGTACGATGACGGAAAGCCTCATGGGGTGATTATAAACGAAATCTGTCTGTGAGAAAAAAGCCACCGTGCTATAATTTGAAATATCGACCGATCAGGAGGCCGCCATGAGTGCTGTTCCCAGACCCGAAGGACAGGCCCAAAGCAGCGCCTGGTATCCGCCGCCCATCACGCGGCTGGAGGATACCGGCCTTTCGCCGCTCTGGCTGCAGGACCTGGCATTGAAGATTCTCTATTTTCAGGGCTATCTCTCCGGCTTCAAGATTGCCGAGGAGATGGCTTTGCCGTTCGCCGGCATCACCGACCAGATTCTCGAGTCGCTCAAACGGGAAAAACTGGTGGAGGTGAAATCGGCTCAGGGCGGCCTGGGCGAGGGGTCTTACCAATACGCCATTTCGGGGGCGGGCATGGTGCGGGCGCGCGAGGCCCTCGAACGCAGCCAGTATGCCGGCCCGGCGCCGGTCCCGCTGGAGGTGTACAACGAGGCCATCCGCCGACAGAAATCGGGGCGGCTGATGGTCACCAGCCGGACGATGCGCCAGATTCTTTCTCACCTGGTGCTTTCCGAGAACACCTTCCAGCGCCTTGGCCCGGCGCTCAACTCGGGCACCTCGATCTTTCTCTATGGGCCGCCCGGCAACGGCAAGACCAGCGTTGCCAAGGCTTTCGGCAGCCTGGCGCTGAGTCAGATCATGTACATCCCGGCTGCTCTGTATATTGATGGGCAGGTGGTCAAACTATACGACTCGGTCAATCATCAACTGGCCAAGGAGGAGGACGCCACCCCAACCGGAACCGGTTCGCTGCGCACCAGCAGCCGGCGCGACCCGCGCTGGGTCAAGATTCGCCGCCCGTTCATCATGACCGGCGGCGAGTTGACGCTGAGCGGCCTGGACCTGGTCTTCGACGATACGCACAAATTCTACGAAGCGCCTTTCCAGGTGAAGGCCAACGGCGGCATCTTGCTCATTGATGATTTTGGCCGCCAGCAGGTCCGGCCGCGCGATCTGCTCAACCGCTGGATCGTCCCGCTCGAGAACCGCGTCGATTATCTGACCCTCCACACCGGCCGGAAGGTGGAGGTGCCGTTCGACGTGCTGGTGGTCTTCTCGACCAACCTGCCGCCGCGCGACCTGGTGGACGAGGCCTTCCTGCGCCGCCTGCGACACAAAATCGAGATCGGCGATCCGACTTTCGATGAGTATCGCGAAATTTTCCGGCGGGTGGCCCAGCAGAAAGGGGTTCAGTATAACGATCAGGCGCTGGCCTACCTGATTCAGGAATATTACATGAAGCGCAATCGCAAGGTGCGCGCTTCGCATCCGCGCGATCTGTGCGACCAGATTCTCGACATCTCGCGTTACCTGACCGTCGAGCCGGTGATGACCAAAGAGATGATCGACCGCGCCGCCAGCGCCTACTTTGTGGAGTTGTGATGACGATTTCCTGGCCGCGTCCGGCGGTCATTGCCCATCGCGGCGCTTCGGCGCACGCCCCCGAGAACACCCTGGCGGCCTTTGAGTTGGCCGTCGCCCAGGGGGCGGACGCGATCGAGTTCGATGTCAAATTGACCCGCGACGGTCACGTGGTCGTCCTCCACGATCAGACGGTCGATCGCACCACCGACGGTCGCGGCGATCTGCGCGAGTTCCCGCTGGAGGCCCTGCGCCAACTGGACGCCGGGGCGCGCTTTGCCGACCGTTTCCGCGGCGAGCGGATTCCCACTTTGGAGGAAGTTTTCGAGGCGGTTGGCCGACGCATCCTGATCAACATCGAGTTGACCAATTACGCCACGCCGCTGGACGGTCTCGTGCCGGCCGTGGCGGCGCTGGTCAAGAAGTTCGGCCTGGAGGAGCGGGTGCTGTTTTCGTCTTTCTATCCCCACAATCTGCGGCGCGCCAAGCGGCTTCTGCCGCAGGTCCCCTGCGGTCTGCTCACGTGGGCCGGCTGGATGGGGTGGTGGGGGCGGACGCGAGGGTGGCGCAGTCGCCTCTATGAGGCGCTCCATCCCAACGTGCGGGATGTGGAGGCCGGGCTGGTCGAGCGCGTCCGGGCGGGCGGGCGGCGCGTCCACGTCTGGACGGTCAACGCCGAGGCCGATCTCGAACGTATGCTCGCGGCCGGCGTGGACGGCGTGTTTACCGATGACCCGCCGCTGGCCCTTCGTCTGTTAAGGAGAGACAGATGATTCCCCCCGAATGGCTTGACCAGGCAGCCTTGCGGATTGCCCCTCACATTCGGCGGACGTTGCTGACCAACGACGCCGAATTGAATCTCTATTTGAAGTGGGAGAATCAACAGGTGACCGGTTCGTTCAAGGCGCGCGGGGCCTTGAACAAAGTGCTGGCCCTGGAGACCTGGGAGCGGGAGGCGGGATTGGTGACCGCCTCGGCGGGCAATCACGGGCAGGGCGTGGCGCTCGCCGGACGCCTCACCGGCGCGCCGGTGACCGTCTTCGCCTCTGCTCATGCTGTCCCGGCCAAACTGGAGGCGATGCGCGCCCTCGGGGCGGAGGTGCGCCTGGTGGAGGGCGGCTACGAGGTCGCCGAACGGACGGCCATCCGGTATGCCGCCGAAACCCGCCGGACCTGGGTCTCGGCCTATAACGATGCTCAGGTAATCGCCGGGCAGGGCACGATCGGGCTGGAAATGATCGCCGACCTGCCGCCCGACTTGTCTTTGACCTGGCTGGTGCCGGTCAGCGGCGGCGGGCTGATCGCCGGCATCGGCGCGGCGCTGCAGCGGCTCTCACCGCGGCCGCGCTTGGTGGGGGTGCAAGCCGAGGCCTCGGCCTTTATGCACGCCCTGTTCTACCGCGGCAGCCAGGAGGGGGTTGCCGATCTGCCCACCCTGGCCGATGGGCTGAGCGGGCCGGTCGAGCCGGGGTCGGTGACGATCCTCATGGTCAAAGAACTGGTGGACGATATTCTCCTGGTGAGCGAGGCCGAGATCGAGCGGGCAATCGCTTTCGCCTGGCGCCGCTACGCGCAGCGCATCGAAGGATCGGCGGCGGTGACGCTGGCGGCGGTTTTGAGCGGCCAGGTCAGAGGTCCGGCCGCGGCGGTGATTTCGGGCGGCAACATCCAGCCGGAAGTCCACGCTGCGATTTGTGCCGGGCAGGAGGCGGAGCCGTGAAAGCCAAGCGCCTCCTTTCCTGGCTGATGCTGATGCTGTGTTTGCTGTCGCTGCTTCCGCCGCAGCCGTCGGCGGCGCAGGAGAACGACCCGGCGATGGAGGCGGCTCGTTTCCTGCTGACGCAAATGACGCCCGAGGAACGCGTGGGCCAGTTGTTTCTGGTGACCTTTGTCGGCACTTCGGTTGACGAGGAATCGCAGATCTACGATCTCATCACCCGCCATCATGTGGGCGGCGTCGTCTTGCTGGCCTCCCATGATAATTTCCTGCCCGCCCCCGATACCGTTGCCGGCGCGCATCGTCTGATCGCCGATCTTCAGACCGCAGAATGGCAGTCTTCGCAGGCGGTCTATCTTGATCCGCTGACTCGCGAGTATGTGGCAAATCAATACATTCCTCTCTTTATCGGCATCGCCCAAACCGGGGATGGGTACCCGGACAATCAGATTCTGAGCGGGCTGACACCGTTGCCGAGTCAGATGGCGATTGGGGCCACCTGGCAGCCCGATCTGGCCGAGCGGGTTGGTCAGGTGGCGGGCCAGGAAATATCGGCGTTGGGATTTAATTTGTTCTTTGGGCCGTCGCTGGATGTTCTGACCTCGCCCGAGTCGCTGGGCAGCAGCGGCATCGGCGTCAGCGTGTTCGGCGGCGACCCGTATTGGGTGGGGGAGATGGGCCGCGCCTATCTCCGCGGCCTGCACGCCGGCAGCAACGGGCGCATGCTGGTTGTGGCGACTCATTTCCCGGGCCGCGGCAGCGCCGATCGTCCGGCAGGGGACGAGCCGGCCACGGTGCGCAAGTCGCTGGAGCAGTTGAAACAGATCGAATTGGCGCCCTTCTTTGCCGTGACCGGCAATGCGGGCAGTTCACAGGCGATGGCCGATGGCTTGCTGGTCTCCCACATCCGCTATCAGGGCTTTCAGGGCAATATTCGCGCGACCACCCGGCCGGTCAGTCTCGATCAGCCGGCCCTCGATCAGATCCTGGCCCTGCCGGAATTTTCCGGCTGGCGCAGCAGCGGCGGGCTGCTGGTTAGCGACGATCTGGGCAGCCGCACGATCCGCTCTTTCTATGATCCGGGCGGGACGAGTTTTTCCGGCCGTCTGGTGGCGCGGGATGCTTTTCTGGCGGGCAACGACTTGATTTATCTCGGAGACATCACCTCCAGCGACGCGCCCGACAATTACACCACCGTGCTTCTCATCCTGGATTTCTTTGCCCGCAAATATCGCGAAGACCCCGCTTTTGCGACGCGCGTCGATGACGCCGTGTTGCGCATCCTGGCCGCCAAGTATCGTCTCTATGGCACTTTCCGTCTGCCGCGCGTCCTTCCGCTCGAGAGTGGCTTGAACGTCCTTGGCCATTCCGAGGCCGTCACGCTGACGGTGGCGCGCGAGGCGGCCACGCTGATCAGCCCTTCGCCGCTCGATTTGGATGTCGCGTTGCCCTCTCCGCCGGCGCTCCAGGAGAGGATAGTCTTCCTGACCGATACGCGCAGCCAGAGGCAATGCAGCGCCTGCCCGGAAACGCCGGTCTTGCCGCCCGACGCGCTGCTCAACGCGGTGCTGCGGCTGTACGGGCCGGAGGCGGGCGGCCTGGTCGTGCCGAATCGCCTGTCGGCCTATTCCTTTGAGTATCTCCCCACAGTTCTGGACGGGAATGGCGGCAACGCCTTCGAGGGCGATCTGCGTTCGGCAGATTGGATTGTCGTCAGCATGCTCGATGCCGATCCGGCCTCGCCCAATCTGACCATCCTGCGGCGTTTCCTTTCGGAGCGGCAGGATTTGCTGCGCAGCAAGCGCATCATCGTCTTTGCCTTTGGCGCGCCCTATTATCTCGACGCCACCGACATCTCCAAACTGACGGCCTACTACGGAATCTATAGCCGCTCGGGACCGTTCGTGGATGTGGCCGCCCGCCTGTTGTTCCAAGAACTGACCCCCGGCGGAGCGCTGCCGGTCTCGGTTGAGGGCGTGGGATATGATTTGCTCTTTGCGACCTCTCCCGACCCGAGTCAGGTGATCAATCTTTATCTTGAACTGCCCGTTGCAGAGACCGGCGGAGGGGGCGCGACCCTCGAACCGACTCCCACGCCGGTGTTTCGCATCGGCGATACGATCACCGTCCGCACGGGCGTGATCCTCGACCATAACCAGAATCCGGTGCCGGACGGGACAGGCGTCCGCTTTACACTGTCGGCCAGCGGGGAGGGGGGATTGATCCAGGAAGTCAATGCCCTGACTTTCCAGGGGGTGGCGCGCGCCTCGTTCCGCATTGACCGGCCGGGCTTGCTGGAGTTGCGGGCGGTCAGCGAACCGGCCACCACTTCGGTCGTTCTCCAGCTGAACGTTTCCAGCGATGGGCTTCAAGTGACCCTGATTGCTCCCACGCCCGAACCGCCCGTGTTGACGCCCTCCCCCACAGGGGCAGACGAGACAGAGACCGTGCGGCCGCCCCTGTTTTCGGATGGCCGTCTCGGTGTGGCAGGCTGGCTCCTGTTCGTGTTGATTTTGTCTGCAATGGGATACTTGACCTTCTGGATCGGCGTGCGGCTGGATTCGCTGCTCTGGGGGGTGCGCTGGACGCTGTGTGCCGTGTTGGGCGGGACGCTGGCCTATCTGTACCTGGCGCTTGGCCTGCCCGGCGGAACAGGATTGGTCAGCGGAGGACGAGGGTGGGCAATTGCGGGAGTCGTCCTGCTGGGCTACGCGGCGGGAGGGCTGGGGGGCTGGGCCTGGAAGAAACTGCTCAGCGGAGCAGAGAGGCAATCAGGCTGAGGACGATCAATCCGGCTGCCGTCCACACCAGGAAACGATCGGGTGGACTGACGAGGATTCTTTTCGCCGAACCGGAAGCCCGAACTGCCGGGTAGCGGCGAGGCAAAATTTCGCGGTTCCCGACCAGCGCGGCGCGCAACGCCTCGACCGAGTCTGGTCGTTCGGCGGGATGCAGTTCCATGGCCCACAAGATGGCCTGTTCGGTGCGGAGGCTGATGGCCGGATTGATTTTGCGGGGGGCCGGCATGCTCTCCGGGTGGAGAAAGCGCGTGCGGGCGTCCAGGGGCGGGGTGTTGGTCAACAGGTGGTAGAGGGTGGCGCCGAAAGCGTAAATGTCGCTGCGCACGTCGGTGTGCAGGCCGTCGTCCCCGTATTGTTCGAGAGGGGTGTAGAGGACGGTGCCGCGTCCTTGAATGACCGTAACGGTCATTTCGTCGGGGGCCAGGGCCTTGACCAGGCCGAAGTCGACCAGTTTGAGCAGGCCGTTTGGCGTGATCTTTAGATTCGAAGGTTTGATGTCGCGGTGCACCAGAGGGGGATTTTGCTGGTGCAAGTAGGAGAGGGCGTCTGCCAGTTGGTCGGCCCAGCCGAGAACATCTTCCTCGGCCAGGAACGTGTTGCGCTGTTTGGCTTCCAGCATGAGCGTGCGCAAATCTTTGCCGGGAATGTAATCCATCACCAGGTAGTCGCGCGGGCCGATGGAAAAGAAATCGGAAACTTTTGGCAGATTGGGATGATCCAGGCGCGCCAGAATGGTGGCCTCGCGCAAGAATTGCTGGCGGGCCTCCTTGAGAATTTTTGCCGGTACGGTGCGGTCGTATTCGACTTCCTTGAGGGCGCATTTGCGGCCTGTTAAACGCAGGTCATCGGCCAGGTAAATGCTTCCCATTCCTCCCTGGCCAATTCGTTCGCGAATACAATAGCGACCGCGCAGCACCTCTCCGGTCTTGAGTGCGGTTGGCATCCTTTTTCCTGTTTCCTGGGATCGTGCCGTCGGCGTGGGTTTCGGCGTATTCGGCAGAGCGGCACAGATCTTACCAATTTGCTATATTATACGCTTCTTTTCTCCTGTATAATTCTATCGGATTGCATGGTGAAGGCATGGGCGAAGATTTTGCCGAAGAATATCCTATCCTGATCGGCCAGACGGGGCCGCTCAAGGGGCAGCGCTGGGTGCTGGACCGTCCTTTGCTGATCGGCCGCGAAGCGACCTGCGATGTCGTCGTCCCGGACCGGCAGGTCTCGCGTTTCCATGCCCGTCTGGTCCCTTCGCCGCAAGGTGTGATCCTGGAGGATCTGGGCAGCAAGAATGGAACTCACCGGAACGGGACTCTCATTGATCGCCAGGTTGTCTTGCAGGATGGCGATACGCTCCAGATTGCGCTTGCCCAGCAGTTTGTTTACGTAACTTCGGATGCTACCATGCCGCTCCCCGAACTGGATGTCCGTCCCGGCCGGCTGCGGCTGGATTTGCGCGGGCGGGTGGTGTGGGTTGGCCTGCGGCAGATTGACCCGCCGCTTTCGGCGTTGCAGTTTCAGGTCTTGCGGGTGCTGTTCGAGCATCAGGGACAGGTGGTTGACCGCCAGCGATTGATTGCCGAGGCGTGGGGCGATGAAGAAGCGGCCGGCGTCTCGGATCAGGCGCTCGACGCCCTGCTGCGCCGGCTGCGCGACCGGATTGCGTCGGTGGATCCGGGCCACGCGTACATCGTCACGGTGCGCGGACACGGCGTACGGCTGGACAATCCTCCCCAGGAATGAAGCGAATCGAACAGAGGCGAGGCCCCGTTCCCTAAACAGAGAACGGGGCCTGTTTCGTCTCTTTCTGGCTTTGGGACTATTGGCCGAGATTCTTTTTCATCGAGAATCTCAAGACAGCCCGGTTGATGGATTCCAGCCTGGCCAGGGCCTGGGCCTCTTCTCCTGAGGCGTCTTCGATTTTCTCTTCCTGCATGCGGGCCAGGAGGTTGCCAACGAAACCGACAAACTCGGGGGTGATGTCCTGCGCGTGCGACTCCAGCCGTTTTTCCAGTTCTGCTTCGTTTTCGCAGGCCAGTAACTCCTCCAGAAGGTGGATTTCTGGCGGCGGGGCGCTGACCTTTTGCAGGGCGGCGACGACGGCCTGGAGTTTCCGCTTTTTCTCTTCGTCATTGGCTTTCAGGGCTTCTTGCATGGCCCGGTTGAGCATTTGAATGAACGGTTCGTCCACCCTGTCGAGGTTGGCGGCCATCGTCTCCTCGATGTTTTCGGCAGCCAGAATCGACCCGAGCAACTCGCCGGCGCGTCGGTATTCCTCTTCGACCGCCTTGTCGATGCGGCTGGTGATGGCGAGTAGTTGCTCGCGCAGATTCTCCAGGCGTTGGCGCGCCTCGCCCGACTGAGCCTCGATCCGATTGGTCAGCAACTGGAAGAAGAGGTAATCGAGCGCCGGGCGGGTCAGGCTGACCAGGGCGTTCAGCCGGGTTTCGTTTGGGGCCTCGATCATCAGGTCGAGCAGTTTCTCGCGGTCGAGTTGTTTGCCCGCCTTTTGCAGCGATTTGACGGCTTCCTCCATCTCGCTCATCTGATTCAGGATGGTTTTGCCGTATTCGGTCTCGGCCAGCAATTGCTGTTCGATGGCTTCCATCTGGCGGGCGAGGGCTTCCTGGCCGGCGGCGTTCTGCATCAATCTGCCAAAGAGAGCGAAGAATTCTTCGTCGAAGGATTGACTCTCGCTGCGGATGATTTCTGCTCGCCCCTCGGCGGTCGGCGCGGCCAACAGGCGTTCGATCAGGGCCAGTTTCTTTTGCTGCGCCTGGATCATTTCGGAGGTGATTCCGTCGGCGTTCAGGATGCGCTCGATGAGACTTTGATAGGTGAGGAAGTTCTGCGGGCGCAGGAGGTAAGCCTTGCGTTTTTCGGGCGGCAGGCGGTTGGTTACTTGGGCAATCAGCGGCCCAATCAGTTTTTCTTGTTCGTTGACCGGCAGGTTGAGTTCGGGAGGAAAATAGGTGAGCAGGAGTTCTTTGTCGGCATCGTGATAGACGATAGGGGTTGCCAGCGGCCCGTTGAAGCCGCAGTTGCGGCAGACGGCAAAATTGGACACCCCGCCCAGCAGGCGTTGTTTGGCGGCAGGCTCGGCGCTGACGTCGAACAACTGCTCGACGATGGCAATGACCGGCTGGCGGCATTGTGGACAGGCAATTTGGGCTTTGTGAGGAGGCATGAGGAGTTCCGATCTAGGAGAGAATTTTCGGTTGCCTCTTGGGCAACCGGTCTATTTTACTGCAAATCGTTCCTTTAAGGGCGCGGCAGGGAGAAACAAATCCTGGCCCCGGCTTCAGGCTGCGGATCCACCCAGATGCGGCCGCCGTGCGCCTCGACGATGGCCTTGGCCAGATAGAGTCCCAGCCCGGCTCCTTTGGTCTTGCGGATGGCGTTTTCTGCCCGGTAGAAGCGATCGAAGATGTGGGGAATGTCGGCGGCGTCGATCCCCGGCCCCTGGTCGCTGACCGTCACGATGACCTGTTTGGGACGCACCTCGCCGCTGATGCGGATTTCGCCCCCCGAAGCATACTTCATCGAATTCGAAATCAGGTTGCTGAGGACTTGGCCGATGCGGGTTTCGTCTGCCAGGATGACGGGAAAAGAATCGGGAAAATCCACAATGATCGTGAAATTCGGGCCTTGTGGGCGGAAGCGTTCGGCGATCCGTTCGGCCAGGGCCGGCAGAAACACGTCGGCCAGATTCGGTTTCAGGCCGCCCGCCTGCAGCCGGGAGGCATCGAGCAGGTCCTCGATCATCGTAGCCAGGCGATCGGCCTCTTCCTCGATCACGGACAGGCTGTCTTGGACGATGGATTTGTCCCATTTGGCGTCTTCGCGGCGCAGGGTGCTGACGTAGCCCTTGATGAGCGCGACCGGCGTCTTGAGTTCGTGGCTGACGATGGAGACGAAGGTGTTCTTGATTTCCTCGGCGGTGCGGAATTTGGTGATGTCGCGCACGGTGACGAAGATGTTGCGCAGTCTGCCGTCGGCGGTCAAGAGGGGGGCGTAGGTGATGCCAACCGGCAGGGGGGGCGGCTCGGCGCGTTCCAGATCGCCCTCGACGTAGAGATGGGCGTGGGGGGTCAGCGGCCAGCCGTCGGCTTCGGCCTCCTCCAGCGTCAATCCTTCGGGGTGACGAGCCCAGCGGATGACTTCATCGTGTTTGCGGCCCTGGATTTCGGCGCGCGGTCGTCCGATCAGCCGTTCGAAGGCGATGTTGCAGCGTTCGACCGTCTGATCGGCGTGCAGGATCAGGATGCCGTCGGCGGCGGAATCGAGCAGGGCATCCAGGCGCTGCTTTTCGTAACTGACCTCGCCATACAGCCGGGCATTGACGACCGCGATGGCGGCCTGGTCGGCAAAGGCCTGCAAGAGGAGTTTGTCGTTGGCCGAGAAGAGGTCAGGGTAAGAGCGAAAGATGAAAATGACACCGATGACTTGCCGCTGGGCCACGAGAGGGATGCCCACCCCGTTCAACAATCCCATGCTGGCGGTATAGGTCAGTTCTTTCAACATGCGGTTGAGTTCGCTGATGTCGAGTTCGGCGACGCGCTCTTCGGCCAGGAGCGGCTCAAGGTAAGACAGGAAGGCCGGCGGAATGCCTTGCGCCACCCCCACCCGCCAGCCGCCGGCTTCTTTGAGGGCGATGATGCCGGCTTGCCCGGCAAGCATCTCGATCGAGATGCGTAGGATGCGCGCCAGTAATTTTTCCAGGTCGAGTTCCTGGGTCAGGGCGCGGGCGATTTCGAGCAGGTAGTCGCGTTGGCGGACGCGGAAGTCGGGCAGCATAGGGAATTTATGATTGAAGATTGACGATTTACGATTGATTTTTTTATTGATTTTATCATCAGCGGCCGGGGATTGAGTAAGAATTGTGTTATCAGTCTGTTGGAATCGAATCAACACGCGCTCCGAGCCAGCTTTCTCCCGGAGCGCGTATTCCTCGAATTTGCTCGTTGCGCAGTACTTTACATCAGTTCTTTCTCGGCCAGAGCAATGGCCTCCTCGAAGATTTTCAACCCCTCGTCGACTTCGGCTCTTGTGATGCAAAGCGGCGGAGCGATGCGGATGACGCTCTTGCCGCAGCCGAGCAGGATCAGGCCGCGCTCGAAGGCCAGATCGACCACTCGGTCGCGCAGGGCCTCGTCGGGGACCTTCGATTTGCGGTCTTTGACGAACTCGACGCCGATCATCAGGCCGATGCCGCGCACGTCGCCGATGCGCGCATGGCGGGCGGCGATTTTTTCGAGCGCCTCTTTAGCGTATTGGCCGACCGAGGCGGCGTTTTCGAGGTATTCCTGTTCGATCAGGTCAATGGTGGCGAGGGCAGCCGCGCAGGCAATCGGGTTGCCGCCGAAGGTGTTGCCGTGGGCGCCGCGTGGCCAGGTCATCACCGATTTGCGGGCGATCGCCGCACCCAGCGGCAGGCCCGAGGCGATTCCTTTGGCAGCCGTCACGATGTCGGGTTCGATGCCGAAGTGTTCGATGGCCCACCATTTGCCGGTGCGGCCCATGCCCGATTGGACCTCGTCGGTGATGAGCAAGATTTCGTACTTGTCACACAACTTGCGCAGGGCAGGATAGAAGCCGGGCGGAGGGATGATGTAACCACCCTCGCCCTGGATCGATTCGACCAGGATGCCGGCCACTTCGTCGCCCGGCAGGATGTGGCCGAGAATTTCTTCCTCGATGTAGCGCACCACCGTCTCGCCGTAATCCTCGCCCGGGCGGCGTTCCAGAACCGGCCGGTAGGGGTTGGGATAGGGGGCGTGCACGACGCCGTTCATCAACGGATAGAAGCCGCGATGATAAGTGGGCTTGCTGGCGGTGAACGTCACCGCCCCCATGGTGCGCCCGTGGAAGGCGCCTGTGAAGCCGATGAAATTGGAGCGGCCGGTATGATAGCGGGCCAGTTTGATGGCGGTCTCGACCGCCTCGGTGCCCGAGTTGGTCATAAATGAGACGGCCGCTTCTTCGAAGGGAGCAATCTCATCGAGTTTTTCGCCCAGGGCGACCCATTTTTCGTGATAGAAATCGGAAGAGATGTGGATGAATTTCTCGGCCTGTTCCTGAATGGCCCGGACGACCTTGGGGTGGCTGTGGCCGGTGGCGTTGACGGCGATGCCGGCCGCGAAGTCGAGAAAGCGATTCCCGTCCACGTCCCAGACCTCGCTCCCCTTGCCGTGATCCATGACGAACGGCACGCCGCGCGGGTAGGAGGGGGAAATTACCGATGAATCGCGCTTGATCAGCGCGCGCGCTTTTGGCCCGGGTAACTTTAAAGGTTCCATGACAGAATGCTCCTAAACGATAAATTGACCATGGGGGAAGTTCATTTCTCTTCCAGTTTCAGTTGACCCTGCACCAACGCTCCGATCAGGCCGGCGTTGTCGCCCAGCGTGGCTGTGGTGATCACCAGGTCTTTCAAGAAATTCTGGTCCATGATGTGACGGCGAGCGGACACCTTCAACGTTTCGATGAACAAGGCACTGCTCTGGGTGACGCCGCCGCCCAGGATGACGATAGAGGGGTTGAACATGTGCAGGAAATCGGCCAGCGCCTGGCCGAGATATTCGCCAGCCCGGACGAAAGCCTCGCGGGACAATTCGTCGCCTTGGCGGGCGGCTTCGGCCACTTGCCGTCCGGTCAGGTGGCCGGGCTGCAAGATCGAGGCGCGGCCTTCGGCCAATTTTTCGTTCACATAGGCAGCGATGGCGGGGCCGGAGGCAACGGCCTCTAGATGGCCGCGTTGACCGCATGAGCAGAGAGGCCCATCGGGCAGGACGGTGATGTGGCCGAGTTCGCCGGCCAGTCCGCGCGCGCCCAGCAGGAGGCGGTCGTTGATGATCACCCCGCCGCCAATACCGGTGCTGATCGTCAGGTACAGGAGGTCGTGATAGCCCTGGCCGGCTCCGTAGCGCCATTCGCCGAGGGCGGCCAGGTTGGCATCGTTGCCGAGACGGGTGGGAATGTGGAAGCGCTGTTCCAGTTTGGCGCCCAGCGGGAATTCGACCCAACCGGGGATGTTGGGCGTCGCAAAAACGATCCCGCTCTGCGGGTCGAGCGGGCCGGGCGCGGCGACCGAGATCACATCCGCTCCTTGAGGGGGCAGGATTGCCTCAATCGCCGCCGCGAGGCGCTCGAAGGGGTCTTCACCTTCCGCGTGCGTAGCAATGCGACGATGTTGGCGGGGATTGGCGTCGTTCGAATCAAACAGCGCCGTCCTGATTTGGGTGCCTCCAATGTCGACGGCGATAATGTGAGCCATGCGGCGATTATATCATAGCGATTTCTTGGTTGACTATTGGGCGAAACATTGTTATTATCACATGGATGTCCAAACGTCGAAAAGGCCACCTTAGGGTCATTTGGCTGGAGATTGCCCGCTCTTTGCGTTGGTTCGCGCCCGGTCTGGGAGTCAAACGCTGGTTGGGGCTTTTGTTGGCCGGCATCACGTTGATCGGTGTCGGTCTGGCAATGTTCCTGCTGGACATTTATCGCACTGCCCCTGATACCTGGTGGCTGCCGGCGATTCAATTCCTTTCGCTGCAATTCCTGGCTCGTCCCTGGCGGGTGGCGATTTTTGCCATTTTGGGCATTGGCCTGGTGGGGGTGGGAATCTGGGGCATGAATCGGTCCTTGCTCGTGCCTTTTCTGCGGCCGGGGAAGCGCCTGGTAGACCAGGTGGCCGAGTATCGCCGGCTCGAGCGGGGGCCAAGAGTGGTGGCCATCGGCGGAGGTCACGGCCTGGCGACGATTCTGCGCGGTCTGAAGGTCCACACCCACAACCTGACGGCGGTTGTCTCGGTCGCCGACGATGGCGGGTCGTCGGGCGAACTGCGGCGCGCCCTGGGCATTTTGCCGCCGGGTGACATTCGCAATTGCCTGGCGGCGCTTTCCAATGACGAAGCGCTTCTCGCCCAGTTGTTCCAGTACCGTTTCGGCGAGGAGAGCGGACTGGGCGGCCACTCGTTCGGCAACCTGTTCATTTCTGCCCTGGCCGATATCACCGGCAGTTTCGAGGAAGCGGTGGCCGAGTCGGGGCGCGTCCTTTCGGTGTATGGACAGGTCTTGCCGGCGACGCTGCACGATGTGCGGCTGGTGGCTGACGTCCGCTTGCCGTACGACCAGACCGAGGTGCGGATCGAAGGCGAGAGCAAGATCCCCCAGACTGCCGGACGGGTCAGACGCGTCTGGTTGGAGCCGAATGATGCCTCGGCTTTTCCGCCGGTGATCCAGGCGCTGTTGGCAGCAGACATCATCGTTGTGGGACCAGGCAGCCTGTATACCAGCGTCTTGCCGCCGCTCCTGGTGCAAGACCTGTTGGCGGCCATCCGGGCGAGCCAGGCACTGAAGATTTACGTTTGCAACATTGCCACGCAGAGCGGCGAAACGGAGACTTATACTTGCCAAGATCATGTTCAGGCCCTCGAGGAAGCCGTCGGCAGCGACGTTTTCGATCTTATTGTCTGCAATACTCGCTATGAGGGGAACCTGGGAACTGGGGTACAATGGGTCAGGATTGATCAAAGCCTGGAGGCCGACGCACGCCTCTACGGCGCCGATTTGATCGATAGCGAATATCCCTGGCGGCACGATGCCGCCAAACTGGCCAGAGTGATCATGGACCTGTACAATGAGCGCACGGGTCCGCTCGAGAAGGACTCTGCAACGCGTTCGCGTTGACATCTTAAATCTTTTTCAGGAGGTTGTTTTATGACTACTCGTGTTGGCATCAACGGTTTTGGCCGCATCGGGCGGCAGGTCCTGAAGGCGATCCGGGACTATCATGCCGATACGCTGGAAGTGGTTGCTTTCAACGATATCGGCGACATCCCCGTCATGGCGCATCTGCTCAAGTACGACTCGAACTATGGCCGCTTCAACGGCAAGGTCGAGGTCGTCGAGGATGGCATTCTGATTGACGGCAAGAAGATCAGAGCCTTCAAAGAGACCGACCCGGCCGCCATCCCCTGGGGCGACCTGGGCGTGGACATCGTCATCGAAGGCACCGGCATCTTCACGGTCAAGAACGACGGCGTCAACAAGAAGGGCAAGGTGGTGAAGGGCGCGGTCAACCACATCACTGCCGGCGGCGCCAAGAAAGTCATCATCACCGCCCCGGCCGAAGGCGAAGACCTGACCATGGTGCTGGGCGTCAACGAAGACAAATACGATCCCGCCAACCATCACGTCATCTCGAACGCTTCCTGCACCACCAACTGCCTGGCGCCGGCCGTCAAGGTAGTGCATGACAAGTTCAAGATTGTGCGCGGCTTCATGACCACCATCCACGCCTACACCAACGACCAGCGCATCCTCGACCTGCCGCACTCCGACTTGCGCCGCGCCCGCGCCGCCGCCATGAGCATGATCCCGACCACTACCGGCGCGGCCAAGGCCCTCAAACTGGTCATCCCCGACCTGGCGGGCAAGTTCGACGGCTACGCCATCCGCGTCCCCACCTCGACCGTCTCGGTGGTGGACTTCACTGCCGAAATCGAGACCCCGACCACGACCGAGGAACTGCGCCAGACCTTCCGCGACGCCGCTCAGACACCGCGCCTGAAGGGCATCCTCCAGGCCGTGGACGAACCCCTGGTCAGCGTTGACTACAAGGGCGACCCGCACTCCTCCTCGGTGGACCTGCCTTTCACCATGGCCCTCGGCAAGGAAGCCAGCACGTTCGTCAAGGTCGTCTCCTGGTACGACAACGAATGGGGCTACTCCGTCCGCACCGCCGACATGGCCGCCTTGATTGCGAAAAGTCTTTGACCTTACCCTAACCCCCGGCCCCTTCCCCTCTCCTGCAAGAAGAGGGGAAGAGGGGCAGGGGATCGGGAGAGGCAGGTAACTATGAACAAGAAAACCGTCCGCGATATTGATCTGAAAGGCAAGCGCGTCCTGATGCGCGTGGATTTCAACGTCCCCATGCAGGACGGCAAGGTCACCGATGACAAACGCATCAAAGCCTCGCTGCCGACCATTCAGTACGTGCTCGATCAGGGCGCCGCGCTGATTTTGATGAGCCACCTGGGACGTCCAAAGGGCGGCCCCGACCCGGAGTTCAGCCTGAAGGCGGCTGCCGAGGTGCTGGCCGGGCATCTGGGGCGTCCGGTCAAGATGGCGCCCGATTGCGTCGGGCCGCAAGTCGAGGCCATGGCCAAGGCGCTGCAGCCCGGCGAAGTCCTGATGCTGGAGAATACCCGCTTCCACGCCGGCGAGGAGAAGAACGACCTCGAACTGGCCAAGCAGATGGCCGCCCTGGGCGAAGTGTACGTCAACGACGCCTTCGGCTCGGCCCACCGCGCCCACTCCTCGACCGAGGGCGTGGCGCGCTTCCTGCCGGCGGTCGCCGGTTTCCTGATGGAGCAGGAACTCGAATACCTCGGCCGCGCCACCGCCAACCCGGAGCATCCCTACATCGCTATTCTCGGCGGAGCGAAAATCAGCGACAAGATTCTGGTCGTCGAGAACCTGCTCGCCAAATGCGACAAACTCATCATCGGCGGCGGCATGGCCAACACCTTCCTGGCGGCCAAAGGCTTGAACATGCAGGACAGTTTGGTGGAAGCCGAGTCCATCGAAACGGCCAAGGGCATCTTGGCCAAGCACGCCGAGAAAATCGTCCTGCCTGTGGACGCCGTCATCGCCGACAAGTTCGACGCCGAAGCCAACAGCCAGGTGGTGGATGTGGATAGAATCCCCGCCGGCTGGCGCATGCTGGACGTCGGCCCGAAGACCCTCGAGTTGTACCGCCAGACTCTGGCGGGAGCCAAACTCATCGTCTGGAACGGCCCGGTGGGCGTCTTCGAGTTCCCCAAGTTTGCCGAGGGCACCTTTGCCCTGGCCAAGATGCTGGCCGAGAGCGGCGCGACCACCGTCATCGGCGGCGGCGACAGCGCCAGCGCGGTCAAGAAGGCCGGCGTCGCCAAGCAGATGACGCACGTCTCCACCGGCGGCGGCGCTTCGCTGGAGTTCCTCGAAGGCAAGGAACTGCCCGGCGTGGCGGCCTTGTTGGATAAGTAAAATTGGCTCGATGAAAAGGGGCGGTTGAGAAACCGCCCCTTTTCTTTGTTCTACACTTTTTGCAACACCGCCATGCGGGATTGACCCGTCTGCGCTATAATCATTGTATATTTCCCTGACAGACTGAGAGGCCCTATGGCATTTCAGATTGGCGAAAACGTCGGCCGCTACCGTATTGTCGAGCAATTGGGACAAGGGGGTATGGCAACAGTCTATAAAGCCTATCATGCCGAACTAGACCGCTATGTGGCCCTGAAGGTGCTCCATCCCGCTTTTCTAGAAGAGGCCAGTTTCCTGGCGCGCTTCCAGCGCGAGGCGCGGGTGGTGGCAAAACTCGAACATCCCAACATCGTCCCGATCTACGATTACGCCGAACATGAGGGGCGCCCCTATCTGGTGATGAAATTCATCGAAGGGGAGACGCTCAAAGTGCGGCTGGGACGCGGCAGCATCGATGCGTCCGAGGTGGTTCGGATTGTCGAGGCGGTTGGCGCCGCTTTGTCGTATGCGCATAGGCGCGGGATTCTGCATCGTGATATCAAGCCCTCGAACGTATTGCTGGGCAAGGATGGGCAGATTTATCTTGCTGATTTCGGTCTGGCGCGCATTGCTCAGTCGGGCGAATCGACTCTGACCTCGGACATGATCGTCGGCACGCCCCAGTACATCTCTCCTGAGCAAGCGATGGGCAAGAAAGATCTGGATGAGGGCACGGATATCTATTCGTTCGGGGTGATGTTGTATGAATTGATTGTCGGCCGGGTTCCGTTCAACGCCGACACGCCTTTTTCCATCATTCACGATCACATCTATTCGCCGCTGCCGTTGCCGTCTCAGTTGAATGTTGATATCCCGCCCGAAGTGGAGCGCGTCTTGCTCAAGGCGCTGGCCAAAGAGCGCAGCGATCGTTATCGGGATGTGGACGCGCTGGTGACTGCTTTCCTGGAAGCCTGGAAAGAAGGGTCGCCGATCGCGGCGCGACCGCCCGCTCCCGAAGCGACGACGCCTGTGCCTGTTTCTGAGCCGACGCCGACTGCTGTTCAGACGGCGCCCGCCGCCCGCCCCGCGGAGGCCCCTCCCTCGGCCGCGTCCGCGCCGCCGCCTCCCGCCTCTGCGGAGACCGTGACCGCCGCGCTGGCCGCTGCGAGGGTTCGCAAAGTGCCCTGGATGTGGATTGCGGTCGCGGTGCTGGTTTTTCTGTGCTGCCTCGTTACATTCCTGGCCTTGCGCGGGAACCGTCAGGCTGTTCCCGGTCGGGGATTGAGCACGCCTGTTTTTCAGGAAGGCCTGTCGCCCCTTGCGACGTCAGAAGTGGCCGAATTGTTGGCAACTGCTGTCGGGCGGGTCGAACAGAACCCTGATGATCCTTATGCCCATCTGCAACTGGCAACGGTCTATCTGGAGGCCGGTAAGCCCGAAAGAGCCGAAGAGACGCTGAACCAGGCGCTCGAGGTGGGCGGGCAGAACGAACCATTTCTGTGGGATGCCTGCCGGGAAATGGAAATCCGACAGACCTGGTTGCTGGCAGCGCGTGCCTGTGTGCAAGGGGCCGAAGTGCATCGGGAGGTGAGCATCGATCTTTCGCCCGACTTGAAGACTCTCTTGTTTTCCACCCTCTATCGGGCGGCGCCCGATCCGGCTCTCGAGGAATTCCTGCCGATCGGTAGATTGCTCTTGCTCGATGAGATGATTGCGCATGTTGTGAAAGCCCGTCATCAACTGTATGCAGGCGACCCAAACGGCGCGCTGCAGACGCTCGAATCCGCGCTACAGAGATGGCCGGACAGGCCGGAGGTCCAACTTGTGGAGGCCGAGTTTCTGGTTCGGACGGATAATGCCGGGCAGGCGTTCCAAGTCTTGGATGAACTGCAGAACCGTCCGGATGTGCCCGAATGGATTTTGCAGGAAGTCAGACACATCCGTGAAACCATTCCCTAAAGAGAGAGACTTATGCGCACACCCTTCGTTGCTGGCAATTGGAAGATGAATAAAACCGTCGAGGAGGCGCGCGCCCTCGTCTCCGAGATGGCAGGCGAACTGCGGGAAATTCGCGGCGTGGAAAAGGTGCTTTGCCCGCCTTTCACCGCGCTCTTTCCCATCTCGGACTTGCTCAAAGGCACCGATATCGGGCTGGGCGCCCAGGACATGTATTGGGAAGAGAAAGGCGCGTTCACCGGTCAAATTTCGCCCTTGATGGTGAAAGAGATTTGCCGCTACGTGATCATCGGACATTCCGAGCGGCGCACCTATTTTGGCGAGACCGACGCAAGCGTGAACCGCAAAGTTGCCGCGGCCCAGGCGTTCGATCTCGTCCCCATCGTTTGTGTGGGCGAGACGTTGGCCGAGTATGAGGCCGGGCAGACGGCCGAAGTGGTGAGGCGTCAGGTGCGCGAGGGGCTGAAGGGCCTGCTGCCCGCTTTCGGCCCGAAGATCGTCGTCGCCTACGAACCGGTTTGGGCCATCGGGACGGGGAAGGCTTCCTCCGGCGAGAATGCCAATCGGGTCGTGGGCAACGTCATTCGGCCGGCGCTGGCCGAATTGTTCGGCGCTCAGACGGCGCAGGCGATCCGCGTCCTATACGGCGGCTCGGTGACGGCGGCCAACGCGGCCGAATTCTTCCAGCAGCCCGAAATTGACGGCGCGCTGGTGGGCGGGGCCAGCCTGAAAGCGGGCGAATTCGTGGCCATCACGCGGGCTGCCATGAAATAGGGCCGCCCACTTTTGTCGGACCGGCTGTGGTCTCGTTTTGGGGCAAGTCATGCTCTCTGCCTTCGACGGTTTTCTCTGGCTGGTAGCCGCCCTGGTGCCGCTGGTGTTTCTCCAGCGGCTTTTGCATCGCGAAATCCAATCCGTTCTTCTGATTCTGACCCGCCGGGTGGGTCTGACGCAGGTTCTCTTTGCGGTTCTGTTCTTTCCGGGCGTTTTGCTTCACGAACTGAGCCACTTTCTGATGGCCCGTCTGCTGGGGCTTCGCACCCGCCGCTTTTCGCTCCTGCCACAGGCAACAGCCGACGGCCGCCTGCAGTTAGGCTATGTCGAAATGGTCAGCGGCGGCGTTGTGCGCGATTCTTTGGTGGGCATCGCGCCGCTCCTGAGCGGTTCCCTGTTCGTGGCCTGGGCTGCCAGCGGCCCGCTGCAATTGGTGCCGCTCTGGGGATTGGTGCGGGATGGTTACTGGGACCTGGTCTGGATGGGATTGGGCCTTTTGCCCCGCCAGCCCAATTTCTGGGTGTGGTTCTATCTGACTTTTGTCGTCAGTAGCACCATGCTTCCTTCTGCCGCCGACCGCCGTCCGTGGGTGGCGCCGGCCCTGGGGCTGGGATTTTTGCTGATCCTGGCGCTCCTGGCCGGAGCCGGTCCGTGGATGTTGGAGAATCTGGCCCCGGCAGTTGACGCCTTTCTGGGCGGTCTGGCGGCCATCTTTGGGCTGAGCGCGGGGGTTCATTTTCTCCTGCTGCTGCCGTTCGTTCTGACCCATCGCCTGTTAACGCGCCTGACCGGCGTGGAGGTGGCCTGAAGCGAGCAGACCGGCCCATTGGCCGGGTCGATGGGCAGCCCAGACCAAAGAGCGTTCACGCTCCCGCAGAGAAGTGCTGCCGAACACTGATCAGTTTATCGGCCATTTTCTGGTCGCGGTCGCTGCGCGTGCTGAGTTTGACATCGGTGTGCAGGCGCGGGACGCCCATGGCGTGGAGAGTCTCGTGGCAGCGGCGGATAGCGGCAAAGACCTCTTCCCACTCGCCTTCCACGTTCGTGCCGTTGGCATGCAGTTCGTAGGTCAGGCCGCTTTCGGCCAGCACTTTCTCGCATGCAGCAACATAGCGAGAGAGCGAAACTCCCACCCCAACGGGGACAACGGTAAAGTCAACGATTACGTGCATCTCGCTTTCCTCTGCTCATTCGTTGAACACTGAACACTGACCACTGAACACTGAACACTGCCTTACCCCGTCCCAAATTGCCGATCGCCGGCGTCGCCCAGGCCGGGGACGATGTAGCCGCGTTCGTTCAGGTGGTCGTCCACGGCGGCGAGATGAATGGGCACGTCCGGGTGCGCCTTTTGTAGGGCGGCGATGCCTTCCGGCGCGCCGATCAGACCGACGAATTTGATGCGCTTCACCCCCCAGCGTTTGAGGATGTCCACCGTAGCGACCGCCGAGCCGCCGGTGGCCAGCATCGGGTCGAGGATGAGACAGACCGAAACGGTCGGCTCGACCGGCAGTTTGTTGTAATACTCCACCGGCTTGAGCGTCTGCTCGTCGCGGTACAGACCGATGTGCCAGACCTCGGCCTGTGGTATCAGTTCCCAGATGCCTTCCACCATCCCCAGACCGGCGCGCAGGATGGGGACGAGGCCGATTTTCTCTTTGAGTTCGGCGCCAACCATGGGGGCCAGCGGCGTCTCGAGTTCGCGAGGCACGGTTTGCAGGTCAAGTGTGGCTTCGTAGGCCAGCAGGCCGGCAATCTCGCGCACCAGTTCGCGGAATTTCTTGGGGTCGGTATTTTTGTCTCGCAGACGGGACAATTTGTGGGCAACCAAGGGGTGTTGAGAGGCGTGAACGTTTGACATGCCATTTCCTCCAAAGTTGGATGACTCTGTCCTTTTCTGGCCGTATTATACTTGTGAACGGCTTGACGATTTGGCAATATGTGAGTTATTCTTGATACATGACTCTGCATATCCTTGTTGTAGACGATAATGAAGTCAACCTGATGCTGGTGACCAAGATTCTTCAAATAGAGGGTTTTCACACCAGCACGGCCTGCTGTGGACGCGAGGCAATCCAGGGCGTCATCCAGGGACATCCCGATCTGGTCATTTTGGATGTGAATATGCCCGATTTAGATGGCTATACGGTTTGCCGGCGTTTGCGCGAGCCGCCGATTGGGGCAACGATGCCCATTATCATGCTGAGTGCGACCGTTGAGGAAAGCGATCGGTCGGCTGCGCTGGAAGCCGGCGCCAACGATATCATATCCAAGCCTTTCGATATAGAAGACTTGCGTCGGCGGGTGCGGGCACTCGCGCCTTGACTTCTTGGCGTCAAGAGGGCGGGCGGCCACGGGCCGCCCGCTCGATTCATGACAGAAAGACGACGTTGAGTATCTCATGTTTCCGGGCAGACAAGGCGACGCTCCCGTCTGCTTCGGGTTTGAGTTCTTCGATCTTTTGCTCAGACAGGTCGGCGCTCTCGACGCGCTTGAAAGACCGCCAGGGTTTGAGGGTCACGTAGATGTCCTCGTGGCCGAGGTTGTACCCGCGCACCAGCCAGCCGCGGCCGTCTTCGGTCTGTTTCACGGTGCTGACGACAAAATTGTGCGGCGAGGACACGACGAACGAGCCGCTTGGCGGCAGATTCCCGGCGTGCAGGTCGGTGAAGACGGCTCGCAGGGGCGTCTCGAAGGCATAGGCTTGCCGGTAGGACAGGATTTTATCTTGTCCAACAATCACCGAATAGTCAAACGCCCACTCGCCGAGCATCTGCGCGCCGGGGGTCTCGAGGAACGGCCCGGCGTGGCCGCGGCGGGTGGAAAAGTCATCCCTGGAGAGCCAGCCTACGCAGCGCAGCAGGGTCAGGCAGATTTCGGAAGCGGCGGTCACTTCGACCTCCGGCAGGCCGCGGTTGGCGACCGTCAGACGGTTGAGGCCATCGCCGATGCCGGTGAACGCTCGCTGCGGGACCTCGGGGCGGGGCTGCTCGACCCAGGTCTCGTCGTAGGGCGGGACGCCGACGCGCCGCTCGACGATCTCGAAGTGGCCGTCATGCTCGGCCTTCTCCACCGCGAACGGCGCGGAGAAGTGGACGCGCAGGCGGTGGTCGCGGGCGGCATTCTCCACCACCGTGCGTATATCCACGCGCGGCACGCCGCCGCTCAGGGTGACGTGGGAGGTGATGCGGCTGGACGCGATTTCCCGGCTGCGGCTTTGGCGGTCGGGGGCGAGGGCGGCGGGGGTGGGCAGGTCCAGGTCGAGGGTCAGGGTTTGGCGGACGGGGCCGCGCTCGAGGGTGACGCGGCGCAGGCGCGGCGTCACCAGCCGGTCGGCGGCGGGCGGGGCGTAGTTGTACTCATCACCGCAGTCGCCGCCGTCCACGAAGCGGTTCAGGCCGCGATAGACGCTGCCGGTAGCCTTGTCGGTCAGGGTCAGCGTGCCGTCTTTTTCGGCTTCGACGATGAAGAACTCGTTCTCGATGCGATAGGGCGGGCGGGCGCGGCGCGGACGGGCGGCCAGTTTCTGCACGAAGGGCAGTTTTGCCAGGGGGAGCAGCAGGCGCGCCAGGGCCGGGAGGCGGACGGGGGCGGCCTGCGCGCTCGGGCGCGGGACCAGGAAAAAGGTCCGCCAGCCGAGGCCGGGGATTTCGGGCGCGGTGAAGGTCAGGCGGATTTTGTCGGCGGCAACGGCGTGCACGCGAAAGGTCCGGACGGTCGGGTCGGCGAGCAGGGCTTCGATTTCGCTCAGGGCGCGTCCCCAGGCGGCCAGGTCCGGCGGGCGGGTCTCGCTGACGCGGGCGGTCAGGTGGACGGTCGCGTCCCGGCGCTCGATTTCGATGCCGAGGATGGAAAGTCCCATCACGCGCCCGTCGCGGACGTTGCCGTAGAGGCTGCCCAGTTCGGCGGCGGACATCTGGGCGTGGACGAGTTCGCGCCCGCCCAGGCCCTCGGTCTGGTAGGGGAGGGGGCTGCCGTTCTCGTCCAGCAGGTCGAAGGGGGTCGGGCTTTCAACTTCGACCGTGACGACGTCGCTGCGGGGGAAGGAGAGCGGGTTGAAGACGATGACCGCGGACGATGGAGGATGGATGGTGGACGGTAGACGGTCAGCGGTCCGCGGTCGGCTGTCTGTCGCGATGGATGTGGACAAAAGATTTAGGCTCTGTTGGGTGATTTCTTCGCCGATTTGTTCGACCTGGTCGAAGCGCGGTTTCATTTCGTCATGCACCTGGTCAATCGAGCAGCCGCAGATGGAGTCGTGCGGGTGGCATTGCAGGAGCAGCCTCCACGCTTCGCGAAGGACGTTGGCGGGTTGGAACGTTTCAGCGTTTGGACGTTTGAACGTGTCAATCTGTAAACTTGCAAACGTACTGAACGGTTCGGCCCATTTTTCGAGCAGGGTTTCGCAGGCGCGGTTGCGCTGTTTGATCCACATGCGGGTCGAAAGAACACCGGGCAGGAGGTGGGAACGCTTGGAGGAGCGCAGTTCGCCGATCGTCGTTGGGAGGTATTTGCCGAGCAGAGCAGCCTGGGCGGCGGTGAGGTAGTCAGTCAGCGTGGAGTGGATCAGTTGATCGTTGTCGAGTTTGCCTTCGGCGGCAGCAATTGCTTTGGAGGTGTCTGGCGGCGGCTCCATGTGGTCGGTGCCGTGCATGAGCAGGAGGTGCGGGGCAGCAGCATGGGGAGCCAGGCTGTCGCGCAGACGGCGCACTTCAGCGATGAACTTTTGGCGGTCATCGGTGGGCAGGCCGGCGGCGTTGCCGTAGCCGTCGCGCAAATAAGCCATGAAGACACGGCTGCCGTCGGGGGCTTGCCACCAGAATTCGCAAGGCTCGTCCGACAGGCCGCGTTGGACGCAGGCGGTGGGGATGCCAAAGCCTTGCAAAATCTGAGGCATCTGGCCGATGTGCCCGAACGGGTCGGGGATGTAGCCGACGCGCATTTTCGGCCCGAAGCGGCGACAGACGCGCTCGCCCTCCAGTAAGTTGCGGACGATGGCCTCCGGGCTGACGAGGAATTCGTCCGGCAGGATGTACCAGGGGCCGATCAGGATGCGCCCGTCGCGGACGTAGCGGCGCAGTTTCTCCTCGTTTTCGGGGCGCATTTGCAGGTAGTCCTCGAGGACGATGGTCTGGCCGTCGAGCATGAAGTGCTTGAAGGCGCGGTCGGTATCCAGCAGGTACAGCAGGCCGTCAATCAGATGGACAAGGCGCAGGCGGAATTGCTGGAAGGTGCGGTACCATTCGCGGTCCCAGTGGGTGTGGGAGATGAGGTGGAGGGTGGTCATAGAGGGTCCTTTTTTGCCACAGATTGGCGCGGATTACACGGATTGTTTTTTGCCACAGATGAGCACAGATTACACGGATTGTTTTTTTTTGCCACAGATGAGCACGGATTACACGGATTGTTTTTTGCTACGGATTACACGGATTATAGGACAAAGCGGCGATATTCGAGAGACTTGCTGCCGAAGTTGATGAGCAGAGCCACTTTCTGTTTGGTGGCGGCGAGATAGTGGATGGTCTGGGCGGTGTGAGCATCGGTCAATTCGGAGACGGCTTTGATTTCCACAATCACCTTGCCGTCAATGATGAAATCGGCGATGTATTCGCCAACCAGTTGCTCTTTGTAGAAGACTTGCAAATGCACCTGTTCCTCGAAGGGAATGCCTCGCAGACGCAATTCATAAGCCAGCGCTTTCTGGTAAACGGCTTCGAGAAAACCGCCGCCCAGGATTTTATGTACTTCCATCGCCGCGCCGATGATGGCGTAGGTCAATTCCTTGTAGAGAAATTCGGCCATTTTTCTTCTCCATCTATGATAATCTGTGTAATCTGTGAAATCTGTGGCTGAAATCTGTGGCTCATTACAGTTTTACTCTTTCCTCAGTCAACTTGCGCGCCTCTTCCATGGCTGCGGCGCGGTTGGTGATGGGGAAGCGGTTGTCGAGCGGGCTGAGACGCGCCCCCAGCGCGGTCGCCGCCCACATCGTCCAGGCCAGCGGACGGACGAAGCCGGTCAGCCCGGCGGCGAGTTTGAACTCGTCCAGGGTGGCCTGGTCCCAGCCGCCGAAGAGGCCGTAGAAGAACATGTACACCGGGAAGGACGGCAGGACGCCGATGAAGAAGATCAATACGCTCGAAATCTGGTCGGCCTGCCAGATGAGACCGGTCAGCCAGCGCAGAAGCGCCCAGTGGACGACCCCGGCCAGCAGCGGCGCGCCGAGCGACTGCCAGAAGTAGAAGCGCTGCGGGAAGCACAGTTTGTGATTGACGAAATAGGCGACGATGTCCTTGCTCAGCAGGGCGATGAAGTAGGCGATGATCAGGCCGGTGATTTGGAAGCGACCGATGAGAATCAGCGCCAGGATGACGCGCAGCACCTGCTCCCCAAAGACCAGCGCCGACTTGAGATAAGGCCGGTTCGAGCCGAGTTGCACCTGGTCGCCCACCCAGGAGGGGTACTGAATCGCGCCCCAGATGGCAAGCGGGATGACGTACAGCGCCCCGCGCGCGAACTCCGGCCCGGAAGCGCCGAGGATGAAGCGGTCGGCCACCGCCAGCAGCACTGCCCCCAGAAAGGCCGAAATCATCCCGCCGTACTTGTACATCATGACCGAGTAATACTGGCTCAGGATGCGCTTGCCGTTGGAAATCGCTTCCGAGATGGCGGCCATTGCCCCTTCGAAGAGTGTGGCTACCACCTGGAAGGCGAAGACAAAATTCTGCGCCAGGCCCCAGTTGCCCCAGATTTCGGCGTAGTTGATCAGCCGCGCCTGGGTGATGGCAATCTCGGCGGCCTGACCGAGCGCCCAGGCGATCGAGCCGAGCATGCCGAAGAAGCCGAACTTGAAGCCGGTTTTGATCGTGTCCCAGTCGAAATGCGCCAGGAACAGGACACGGGCGTTGTAGCCCAGCCGCCGGTACAGGTACAGACCGAGCAGGAAGGCGCCCAACTCGGCCGCGTAGGCCGCCATCCCCAGGCCGAGCAGTCCGCCCATTGCCCCACCCATGGCCGGGTGACTCTTGCCCCAGGCATACATCAAGCCGACGAAAAGCGGCTGGACGGCCATCGGGATCATGGTCAGGAAGATGTCCAGGATGCGCGAATAGTCGCCGCGCTGCAGGCCGTTGAACGAGTGACGCATGACCTGATAGAAGCCGGGGATTTGGATGAACGAGTGGATGATGATGCTCCAGGCGTAGAGCGCATAGGCGGACTTCGGCGCCAGCGTGCTGGCCACCGCCACCACCAGCGCCACCTGCACCGCCCCCGAAAGCGCCTGCCACCAGACGAACATCTGCCCGTACTTGATGCCGCGCTTCGGGTCGTGGACGCGGTACTGCGCCAGGAACTTGATATAGGCTTCGCTGGTGCCCATGTCGAAGAACTGCCAGGCCAGGGCAAAGAACTGCGTCACCCGCCCCCAGATGCCCAGCGCCTGCGCCGAGGGCAGGATGTACACCGGCAGCACCAGGTTCTGGTAAATGATGAGCGGGATGAACAAGACCAGCCCCATGCCGAGCGCCACCAGGAAGCCCGACAGCGGACGGTGAAAGCCGACCTGCGACCACTCGGTCTGCTCTTCGCGGACCTCGAACCTGGCGCGGTCGGCGACGATTTGCTCCAACGCTTCGGGGTGCTTTTGGCTGTAGCGCCGCACCAGCCAGAAAACGACCGCCACCGTGACCAACAGCAGCGCCATGATCCCGAAGAGAATGTTCCGCTCACGGGCGTGCGGGACGGGCGAGGCAGGGTAATCGGCAAACGAGAGCGGCGTCCGCCCGGCGGCGCGCGTCACCAGATGGTAGATCAGGTAGTTGTAATAAGCCCATTCCTGGATTTGCGGATTGACCTCATCCAGGAAGACGTTGAAGACATAGACGCCCGGCCGCGCCTGCCACAGCAGCCATTCGCCGCTCTCATAGCCGATGACCAACGGCTGGACGGAGGAGAGCGGCGTCTCGACCTGGAAACGGTCGCGCACCTGGGGCGCGCCGTTCCAGATGATGTCGCGGGTGAGCGAGTCGTCCACCTCCAGTTCGATCGGGCTGACGGCTTCGCTGCGCGGCGTCAGCGTCAGCGGGACGCCGGTGACGGATTCCACGTCCGCGGCGGTCAGCGTCGGGCCGAGAATCAGCACCAGCCCGGCGCCGCGCTCGAGTTGGGCCGCGGCAGCCGCCGGGTCCGGAATCGTCCCGTTCAGGACGAGCACATCCGCCTGGGCCGGGTCATCCACGAGGGGGAATCCGGCCAGTCCCAGGGCGGTGGTCACGCTCCCCGTTTCCCCGGCGTAGTAGACGCGCAGGCTGGCGTCTGCGGAGGCCGGAGAAGCGGCGAGGAAGATAAGAACAACGACGAGCAGGGAGAAGATGATTTTTCGCATGGTTACCTCGGTTTTTTGCCGCGGATTGCGCGGATTCACGCGGATTGGTGCGTTTTGCCGCGGATTGCGCGAATTTACGCGGATTGGTGTGTTTTGCCGCGGATTGCGCGAATTTACGCGGATTGGTGCGTTTTGCCGCGGATTGCGCGAATTTACGCGGATTGGTGTGTTTTGCCGCGGATTGCGCGGATTCACGCGGATCGGTCGGTTTTTGCCGTGCATTGCACGGATTATTCTTTTACCAGACCGGTGCGGACGATGCGCCGGTGTTGCAATGAGCCTGTTCCAAAGTTGAGCAAAAGGGCCAATTGCATGCCTGTCGCCGCGAGATAGTGAATGGCTTGAGCATCATGACGTGGATTCCATGCCGAGACGGCTTTGATTTCCACGATGAATTTTCCATCTATGACCAGGTCGGCAATATACTCTCCAACCAGAACATCTTTGTAATAGACGGCCAGTTTCTTTTGGGCTTCGAACGGAATGCCGCGCAAGGTTAATTCTCGTTCCAGTGCGGCTTGATAAACGGCTTCCAGGAAACCCGGCCCCAGAATTCTATGCACTTCCATTGCTGCACCGATGACGGCAAACGTCAATTCCTTGAAAAGCAATTCGGTCATATTGCCTCCAGAAAACTAAAAATATGCGCCAATCCGCGAAATCCGCTGCCAAAGATTTTTTTAGGGTCACCACTCCAGGCCGTTTGTTGCAATGACTTGAGAAAACCAGCGTCCGCTGTCTTTGACCGTCCGCTTCTGGGTCGGGTAATCCACGTACACCAGCCCAAAGCGTTGACCGTAGCCCAGCGCCCACTCGAAGTTGTCCATGAACGACCAGTGGAAGTAGCCTTTGACGGGGATGCCGTCCTGAATGGCGCGGTGGACCTGGAAGAGATGATTCTTCAGGTAGCGGATGCGGCGCTCGTCGCGCACCCGCCCGTCGAAGTCGAGACCGTCCGGCACCGGCACGCCGTTTTCGGTGATCATGATGGTTGGCGCCTTCACCCCCAGCCCCTCTCCCGCGGGGAGAGGGGAGAGATACTCTTTCCAAATCCGCGTCAGCAGGGCGTAGAGTCCTTCGGGGAAGATTTCCCACATGCCGGAGTACTCGTTGCCCTCAGGATGCACCTGCTCGACGTTGACAATGGGAATCTTGGCCGAGTGCTTCATCACGGCTCGGCTGTAGTAGTTCACGCCCAGGAGGTCCAGCGTGCGGATTTTCTCCAGGTCGCCGGGCTGGAGGAGATTGCCGAGGAAGGGTTTGATGACCTTGAATTCCTGCATCGGCGTCGTCCCCTTGAGCAGCGGGTCGAGTTGGATGCGGTTCATGATGGCGTCCACGCGCGCCGCGGCTTCGATGTCCTTCTTCGAGTCGCTGGCCGGATAGACCGGGTTCAGGTTGAGCGTGATGCCGATCTGGATGGGATGTTTCGCTTCGGCGCGGATTGCCTCGGCGGCCAGCCCGTGCGAGAGGAGAATGTGGTGCTGGGCGCGCAGGGCCGCTCCCAGGTCTTTTTGACCGGGGGCGTGTGTGCCCATGAAATGCCCTACAAAGGCGGCCACCCAGGGCTCGTTGTGGGTGAAGATGACCTTCAGCCGGTCGCCGTAGTGCTTGGTCACCAGGCGGGCGTACTCGGCGAAGGCGTAGGCCGTCTCGCGCTGCGGCCAGCCGCCCTTGTCCTGCAGCGCTTGCGGCAGGTCCCAGTGGAACAGACACAGGTACGGCTCGATGTTGTGCTTGAGCAGCGTGTCAATCAGCCGGTCGTAGAAGGCGATTCCCTTCGGGTTGACCCGTCCCGTGCCTTCGGGCAGGAGGCGCGTCCAGGCGGTGGAGAAACGATAATGGCGGAGACCCAGTTCCGCCATTAACGCAATGTCTTCTTTGTAACGATGGTAGTGGTCAACGGCCACGTCGCCCGTCTCGCCGTTGACGATATGGCCGGGGGTGTGGACGAAGGTGTCCCAAATCGAAACCCCCTTGCCGTCCTCGTTCCAGGCGCCCTCGATTTGGTAGGCCGAGGCCGCCACGCCCCAGATGAACTGTTCTGGAAAGGTGATGAGCGTCATAGGTCCTCCGTTGCTCAGGGGAAGGGATGCTGATAAGAATAAGCATACTTGAAAACGCCCGGCTGCACAAGGAGGATTTTTAGAGGAAATGGTACGCTTTGCGACACTATAAGTCGACCATTGTTCTGCCAGGGAGGGCGTCGTTCTCGATGCGAGGAGTGGAGCGATTGTAATGCCCAAGCAACTCACTCAGCCGGGCTTCGTGCAGGCCGTTGAGGACGATTTCTGCTGTGCCGAGGCGCGCTGCCGAACCGATACCTAGTGTACGGAAGCCTCCGGCAAGGGCGGCCTCAATTCCCGCAGCCGCATCCTCGACAACGACGCACTCGGGTGGTTCCAGACCCAGTTGACGGGCTGCAAACAGGAACAGGTCGGGGGCCGGTTTTTGCCGTTCCACGCTATACCCATCGGCAATGATGTCAAAAAGATCGGCGATTTCCAATCGCTCGAGCACCAGACGGGCATTTTTGCTGGCCGAGCCGATGGCAGTCTTTAGCCCGGCGGCGCGCACCTCGAGCAGGAATGGACGCGCCCCGGGCAACAGGTCGGAGGGCGTGATTTGATGAATGTACTCGATGTAGTAGTTGTTTTTGCGTTCCATCCATGCTTGGAGTTGCTCTTCGGGATACGAGCGCCCTTTGAGCAACCGCAGCAGGGACTCGCGGCGCGGAATGCCGCGCAGCGCCTCGTTGTCTTGACGGTCGAAGGGGAGTCCGAGTTCATCGGCCAGGCGCTTCCAGGCGCGAAAGTGATATTCGGCGGTGTCGGTCAAGACGCCGTCCAAATCGAAGATAAAACCGCGAATTAGGTTCATTTTGCCTCTGCCAGAAAAAAATTTTTCAGCAAACACGGCGGGAGGCTGCCCGCCGTGTTTGCCTGGTAAAGGGAAGGAGAGAAGAAACGTCACGCAGCGGGAAGTTCCACTACCTGCTGACGGCCGCGATAGAAAAAGCGAAAGGAGATACGCTTCCAGGCGGCAGGCAGGCGCGGTTCGAGCCTCCAACCCTCCTGGGTTAGACGCAGACCGCAGAATCCGAAGACGACCGCCTGCCAGATGCCGCCTGCTGAGGCGGCATGGATGCCATCGCCGGCGTTGCCGCGCACGTCGTTCAGGTCGGCGCGAGCGGCCAGGAGGAAGTAGCGATAGGCCTCTTCGACATGGCCGGCCCTAGCGGCTACAATGGCTTGAATGGACGGGCCGAGAGAAGAGCCGTAGGTGGCATCGGTGCGCGGGGTGTAGTGGTCGTAATTGGTTTGGATCTGTTCTTGTCTGTATTCGTCGGGCAAGAGGTGGGGCAACATGAGCACGTCCGGCTGCTTGATGACCTGGTAACGATTGGCGGCTTCAATCCCGAAGATTTCGTGCATGGATTTTGTGCGCGGCTCGTAATCTTGTAGATTCACATCCTGCAGGGCAAAGAAGCCGTCGAATTGTTCGATGAGGCCGTTTGGCCGGACGTTGAGGAGCATTTTCTCTGCCACCGTGCGCCAGTGGGCGAGGGTTTCGTCGCTCAGGTGAAGGCTTTGGGTGAGGGCGGCGGCGCGGGCGGGGTGATGTTCGCGCAGCCAGGCCAGGACATCCAGGGCGGTCAGGATGTTCCATTGAGCCAGTTTATTCGTATAGGCATTGTTGCTGACGTGGTCGTGGTACTCGTCCGGCCCGATCACGTCTTGGTATCCGTATCCCCGGCGCTCGTCCTGCCATTCGGCGCGCGAGACGAAGAAACGCGCCGTTTCGAGCAGCAACTCGGCCCCGCGTTCGGCAAACCAGGCATCGTCGCCGCTGGCTTGCCAGTATTGATAGGCTGCATAGGCCACATCGGCGGAGATGTGAATGGCCAGGTCGCCGGTCCAAACGCGGGCGAGTTTCTTTTTGTCCTGAAAGTCCGGCACCCAAGTGGGGGTCGTTTCTTCGCCGGTGTCGGCGCTTTCCCAGGCAAACCAGGCGCCTTCATAACCGGCCTGAGCGGCTTTTCGGCGTGCGGCGGGAAGCGTCCTGTAACGATAGTCGAGCAGGTTACGGGCGATATGCGGCGCGGTGAAAGTGAAGACCGGCAGCATGAAAATCTCGGTATCCCAAAAAGCATGCCCGTGGTATCCGAATCCGGAAAGGGTCTTGGCGCCAATGTTGACGCGGTTATCGTGGCGTGGGGCGGCGATAAGCAAATGGAACAGGCTGAAACGAACGGCCAATTGGGCTTCCTCGTCGCCCTCGATGACTATGTCGCAGCGCTCCCATTCTCGATCCCAGGCCTGTTTCTGGGCCTCTAGGGCCGCTTCCCACCCCGGGGCTTGGTTGAGGTGCTCCAGCGCCATCTCCTGCGGATGAGCAGTATCACGAGAGGTGGCAATGCCGACAAGTTTGGTCACCGTCAGTGTTTCGCCGCGGCAGGCGCGAAAGACCTGCCGCAGAGTGGGCACGTTTTCGGCGTCCCAATACTCGCTTTGAAGGGAAGAGGTGCTTTGCAAGCGCATGGCCAGAGCGACTTCGATCCCGCTAGCGCGAGTGCGGCTGCGCAGCCAGGCTGTGCTTGGAGCGATTTGCCCCTGATCGATTCGTTGCCAGTGTGCCATGCCGCGGTTATCGGTGCAGCCGTTCAGGGCGGCGCGAATTTCGATGCTCCCGTCGAACTCCGGGGTTACCCGGCAGCGCAGGGCCAGCAAATGCTCATCGGCCAGGGAGACGAACCGCTCAAAGGTAATGACCGCCGTTTTTCCTCCCGGCGATTGCCAGCGGACGCGGCGTGAGAGGACGGCGGTGCGCAGGTCGAGTTGGCGGTTGTAATCCAGAATTTGCCCCTCGGCCAGGGAAAATTTCTCGCCGTCGAGCCAAATGGTCAGGGGCAGCCAGTCGGGGGCGTTGGCGAGTTCGGTGACGGCGAACGGCACGTCGTCGAAGACGCCATGGATAAAGGTGGCGCGGCTCTCGTCCGGATACCCTTCTTCAAAGACGCCCCGCGTGGCAAGATAGCCGTTGCCGATGGTGAAGATGGTTTCTTTATGATGTTGTGAGGTAGGTGCAAAGGTCGTTTCGGTGAGTGTCCACATAGTGTTTTGCAGCCGCGATGAACAAGATTTTTTTGACTTTGCGCACAGGGTGCAAGGGAATCAGCCTTCTTTCGACCCTGTGCTGGCAATGCTGCGGATGAAATAGCGTTGGAAGATGAAGAAGATGATCAAAATGGGCAGGGTGTTGAAGAGGGAACCCGCCAGGATGACCGAATAGAGCGTGTAGTACTCGCCGCGGAACCATTGCAGACCGATGGGCAGGGTAAACTGCTCCGGCGTGCGGAGCACCAAGAGCGGCCACATGAAGTTGTTCCAGGCGCCCTGAAAGGTGAGCAGGGCCAAGGTGAGCAACTGCGTTTGGCTGATGGGCAACACAATGCGGAAGAAGGTGCCCCATCGGCCTGAGCCGTCCATCATGGCCGCCTCTTCGAGTTCTTTGGGGAAGGACTTGTAGAATTGGGTCATCATGAAAACGCCGAACGCATCGGCCATGCCGGGCACGATGACGCCCCAAGGAGAGTCGATGAGATTGAAGCCGGTAGGGAGGGTCAGGTTACCGAGTTGCAGACCACCCTTGATGAGACCCGGGCCGATGATAAGGAAAGAGGGGATAAGCGTCACGACCCCCGGCATCATCATCGAGACGAGCAGCACGTTGAAGAGCACTTTCTTGAGCGGGAATTCAATCCGAGCAAAAGCGTAACCGGCCATGGCGCAAAACAGGACGCGGAAGAGCGTGACCAGCACCGAAATGAAAACGCTGTTGGCCACCCAGCGCGGGAAGAGGTCGAAAGTCTCCAGAATGGTGCGGTAATTTTCCAGCGTAAAGGGCGTCGGCCAATAGATGGGCGGGGTGTAGGCGTTCTCAATCGGTTTGAGCGAAAAGATTAAGGTGAAATAGAGCGGCGCCAGCGACAGGGCTGCCCAGAAAATCAAGATGGCGTAGAAAATCGTCTTGCGAATTCGATCGCCAGCGACCTCCCAGTCCAATTGACTGCGTTTGCGCGCGAGAGTGTCGAGAAGAGCAGACATGTTTCACCGCCTTTTCAGCGCTCAGCCGAGGCGCCGCTGCCTTCGATGACGCGGCGCTGCAGCAGGGTCACACCCAAGATGATGAGGGTGAGGATAACCGCCAGGGCAGAGGCTTGCCCCATTTTGATCGTTGTATCGCGGAAAGCCCACTTGTAGATCAGGTAGGTGATGGTGGTAGTGCTGTTCAGCGGGCCGCCAGCGGTCATGACGAAAATCTGGTCAAAGACCTGGAAACAGCCGATGACGCCGACCGTGACCACAAAGAAAATCACCGGGCGGAGCATGGGGATGGTGATGCGAAAGAAGGTTTGAATGCCGTTGGCGCCGTCAATTTGGGCGGCTTCGTAAATGGTGGGGGAGATGTCTTGCAGGCCGGCGAGGAAGATCAACATCAACGTCCCGCTGGTTGTAAAGATGTTCATCCCCATGATGACGTAGAAGGCAGTGCGCGGATCGTCCAGCCAGTTGACTGCTAATCCTGTGATTTGGTTGAAAATTCCCTGTGGGGCAAATAACCAGATGAAAATGAGAGAAATCACCACCGACGAGGTGACGGAAGGCAAGTAGAAAACGGTTCGGAACAAGCGCTGGAAACGGAGTTTTTGGTCCATGGCGAAGGCCAGCACCAGGCTGAGAAACGTTTGGATGGGGACGACGATCAATACATATTTGAAGGTGTTGGGTAGCGCCTTTTTGATGAAAAGTTCGTCCTCGAGCACGCGTTGATACCCCTCCAGCCCCCAAAACTGGGGCGGTTTGAGCAAGTTGTAGTTGGTGAAAGATAGATACACCGCGTAGATGAGCGAAACCACACTGAAAATGGTAAACAGGATGAGCCACGGAGAAATAAAGAGATAGCCGTCTATGGCTTCGAAAACCTTCTTGCGATCGACTTTTATGCCCATTTCTGGCTCCTTGCGGTAAGGTGAATGTCCCGAAAGCGCAGAGGCTTTCGGGACATTCGGACCTGCCGATTATCTCATTGCCCGGCGAATGGCCGCGGCGGCTTGCGCCATGGCGTCAGCCGGAGACTGATTTTCCTTGAAGATGCGCTCCAGGGCTTGCCCCATTTGATCGTTGACATCCGATCCGACCGGGCCCCAGAAGAAGGGATGAGCGCCGTTGAACGAACCGTTGAAGATGGCCGCCGAGTTCGGGTTGTTCGTAAAGTAGTCGCTGTTTTGCAAGGCCAGGCGCGAGGGGAGAGCGAAGCCGCTTTCCAGGACGGTGGTTTGGCTGGCCTCGCTGGTCAGGAATTCGACCACCCGCCAGGCGGCTTCGGGATGTTGGGTGTTGGCCGAAATGCTCCAGGCGACGGTGAAGATCAGGTTACCCTCGCCAGCAGGGCCGGCCGGCGGCATGACG
>CALGPL010000081.1 GCA_937960595.1 uncultured Anaerolineales bacterium
GGCGACGGAAACCCCGACCCGACGCCCTGGGCGGCCATCGTCATCGCCCCCGAAGAGCAGGCCGACGCGCAGTTCGAAATCGTCAACGTCACGGTGGACGACTTCCTCGGCCACAACTACCTGATGTACGTGCAGTACGACTTCCCGAACGTCCCCGCCCATGTGACCGTGCGCAACGTCATCTTCAGCGCGCGCGGCCGCGAATCGCCCATCTACCTTGCCCCGGCCAGCACGCTCACGCTGGACCACACCCTGTTCTTCTTCCCGCAGAACGAGGTCCTGCTGATGCACGGCGAGCGGACCTACGCCTGCGCCGACCTCGCCTCGCTGGGCGCGGGGAATCTCTGCGGCGACCCGCGCTTCGTTCGCCCGGCCTGGGGTGAGACGGGCGATTATCACCTCCAGCCCGGCAGCCCGGCGCTGGATGCCGGCGCCGCCGAGGGCGCGCCGAGCGTGGACCTGGAGGGGCGTCCGCGCGCCGCCCCGCCCGATCTGGGCGCCTACGAGCATTAACCAAACAGACGGCAGTCCGCCGTCTGCTATCTACCGTCCACTGTCTGCCGTCCGCGTCCCTCACACCCATCCTTTGCGCCGCATCCACAGGAACATCGTCATCGGCACGGCGAGCATCAGCGCCAGCGTCGCTGCCAGAACAGTCTTGCCGGTCCAGCCGAACAGTTGCGCCACCGGCTCGAAGAAATTCATCCCGAAGAAGCCGGTGATGAACGAGATGGGCATGAAGAGCGTGGTGATGACCGTCAGGGTCTTCATCACGTCGTTCATGCGGTTGTTGATGACCGAGAGATAGGTGTCCAGGGCGCCGCCGACCAGGTCGCGCATGGATTCGTTTAGGTCGTGCAGGCGGACAAGGGCGTCGTAGACGTCGCGGAAGAAGATGCGGTCGCGGCGGTCAATGACGCGGTAGTCGTCACGCGCCAGTTTGTTCAACACCTCGCGCTGGGGCGTCAGGGTGCGGCGCATGGTCAGCAGAGCGCGCTTGAGGGCAAACAGGCGCTCGACTGTATCGGGGGAGGGCGAGACGAACAGCCGGTCTTCGATTTCGTCAATCTCGCGGTCCATTTGTTCGATGATGGGCATGTAGGCCGCCACCACGTAATCCACGATGCGGTAGAGCAGGTGGTCGGCGCCGTCTTGGGTGTGGCGGGCGTCGCGTTGGCAGGAATCCCACGCCCGCTCAAGGGACGGAATCGGCTCATCGTGGTGGGTGACGAGGTAATGCGCCCCCAGGAAGACATCCAGTTCGACCTGCCGGAGCGCGCCCTCCTGCGGAGAGAAGTCGAGGGAGTCGATGACGATGTACAGGTACTCACCCCAGTCGTCCACTTTGGGCAGGTTGGTCTGTTGCAAGGCGTCCTCCACGGCCAGGGGGTGAAAGCCGAAGAGGTCGCGCAGAATCGGCTCGCAGGTCTCGTCCGGCTCGCCGCAAAAGTCCACCCACACCAGGCCGCGGCGCTCCTCCAGGGCCTGTTTGAGTTTCTCCAGGGGATAATCCACTTGCAAACCGCTTGCCTGAGATGCAAAAACGATGCGAATCATGCCGTCGCCTCCAGCGGGTGAGATAGAGAGATTTTAGCCCAAAACGGCGGGGGTGGGAACACCATTTTTTGCGGGTCTCGCGGTCGGCTTGCATAAAATAAAAAATCATTTTAAATATCTTCAACAAAATACTTGAAAATTTGAAATTTTTGTTGTATAATTTTGAATAGATTGAACCAAATTTTCAGAAAGGAGACCGGCCAACGCCGCGTTGGAGAGGGCGCTTCGGCGGGAACAGAGAGATGAAATCCACCTTGAGCAAATGTCCGGTCTGCGGAGGCGAACTGACCGTCACCCGCTTGCACTGCGAAGCCTGCGACACCACCCTCGAAGGCCGCTTCGCCCGCAGCGCCTTCGCCGGCCTGACCCCCGAACAACTCGATTTCCTCGAAACGTTTGTGCGCGTCGAGGGCAAGATGAACCGCATGGCAGACGAGATGGGCCTTTCTTACCCCACCTTGCGCAACCGCCTGCACGAAATCATCCGCGCCCTGGGCTATGAGCCGGGCCGCGACGAGACTCCCGAACTTTCGGACGAGAAGCGCCGCCTGGTGCTCGAACAACTCGACGCCGGTCAGATTTCTGCGGAAGAGGCCATGCGCCTCCTGCAGGGAGAGGAGTGAATCATGCAACAGCAGACTTTGCCGGTCGAAGCCAATGCGGATGTCGTCATCGGGTCGGTGCCGGGCGACCTGCGCGTAGCCGGTTGGGAGCGCGGCGAGGTCATGGCCAAGACCGACGGCGACTCCTTGGAACTCGTCGCCGAAAGCGGCGAGGTGCGCCTCGCCTGCGACGAGAATCTGATTCTCTATGTGCCGCGTTCGGCGAACTTGAGCGTGGAGGCGGTCAGGGGGGATGCCAGCCTGCAGGCCCTCGGCGGCGCCGTCCGTCTGGGCCAGGTGGCGGGCGATCTCTCGCTCAACGATGTCGAAAGCGCCAGCCTGGCTCTCGTGGCCGGTGACGCCATCTTTCGCAATGTGGGGCGGCTGCAAATCGAAACCGTTTCCGGCGACTTCGCCCTGCGCGGCGGACGCGGCGACTGCCTGGTGAAGCGCGTCGGCGGGGACGCCTCGCTGCGCGATGTGGAGGGGGCGGTCGAATTGGAGACCATCGGCGCCGATCTCTATCTGCGCAATGTGCGCGGCGGCGTGCGGGCCGAGGTCGGAGCCGACGCCACCCTTTATCTCGACCCGGCGCCGGGCGTCGAATGCCGCATCACCGCCGGCGACGATCTGATGCTCTGCCTTCCGCCCGAGGCCAGCGTGGAACTCCATCTCGCCGGCGGCGCCCCCGACTCGGTGCATGTCGATCTGCCGGGCGTCGAACTGGACGGGCAAAGCGCCGCTTATGATCTGGTCATCGGCGAGCAAGAACGGCGCGCCCGCCTCTATCTGACCGCCGGCGACGATCTGCTCGTCACGGGTCAGGCCGACCGCTGGTATTCGGCTGCCGATTTTGGCGTGGGCATGCACGACGCTGCCGAGTGGGGTCTTCCGGGAAT
>CALGPL010000082.1 GCA_937960595.1 uncultured Anaerolineales bacterium
AGCACCACCAGGCGGGCGCCGCGTTCGACGAGCAGGCGCGCCAGGTCGGTCTCGAAGAAATAGGCCAGCGGCAAACCAAAATCCAGACAGATGAAAATCGTTTTCATGCTCTCGTCGTATCCTGATAAGACTCGATATCAATCAACAGCCACCAGCGTTTGGGCAAGCGCTGGGTGACGAAGATCTGAAAGACCGTGCCGAGCAGGCGCTTGCGGGCGGCGCCGCGCTCCGGCCGAACGCGGAAAGGACGCCGCGAGCGGCGCGCCGGGCGGGCCAGCACGGTGAGGTAGAAAGGGAACAACTGCGAGATCGGCCGTCCCTGAATACACACGGCGCCGACGCGGAAGCCGGCCTTGCGCAGCACCTCGGTCAACGTGCGGCGGCTGAACGAGTACAAGTGTTCATACTCGAAGGAGGTGTGGAAGTAAACGTTCGGGACTTCGATCAGCAGCCAGCCATCGGCAGCGAGCAGCCGCTCGCGCAGCCGCACCAGATAGCCGACCGGATCGGGCAGATGTTCCAGAACGTGAATCAGGCTGATCAGATCGAAGCGTTGACCGGCGGCCTCCACCTCGTCCAGGCTGGCGCGGACCTGGAGGCCGTTCCCTCGGGCGTAGGCGCGGTACGCCTCCCCCGGCTCGACGCCCAGGGCCTCGTTCCGATAGGCCTCCCGGACCCGCTCCAGCAACAGCCCGGCCGAACAGCCGATGTCCAGGTGACGCTGGAGGCGCTTGACCCGCCTCTGCAGGAACTCGACCAGCCGCGCTGCCCGGCGGGCTTGAAAATCCAGGTCTTTGGCGGTTGGCCCTTCGCGGCCCTGAATCGTGCGGCGGTACTCGGCGGCGTAGTGGGCTTCGGCCTCCGCGGCCGTCATGCGCGGCGACTGAAAGATGAGGCCACAGCGACTGCACAACCGATTGTGGACCCAACGGCCAAAGTGTTCGCGCCGGTCGAAGAGGGTGCTGTGGTCGTGTCCACACAGAATACAGGTACGGATCTCCTCGGGCATCGATCAACCTGCTTTCCGATAAACGATATGATAGCCAACCGGCGCGGGGTGGTTTTCCTGGCGCGGATCGGCCACATAGCCCGGCCCCAGCAAACGTCCCAGCCCATGCTGATACAAGCGCAGACCGGCCAGGGCAGCCGCCAGAATCCGCCGCCGCCCCAGCGGGTAGCGGGACAACGCCCAAAAGAAGGTGTAGCGATAACTTTCGCCCATCAAGAAAGCCGGGTCGTAATAGCCTTCGAGGTGTTCGACGACCAGACCGGCCTGCGCCCCCATGCTTTGCAAGGAATAATGCGTGTACCGGGCGAAATCATAGGGCGCCTGATGAATTTTGACCAGGAAAGGCACGGTGACCAGCAGCCGCCCCCCCGGCCGCAGCAGGGGCGCCACTGCTCCCAAGAAGCCGGCTGCGGAGGGAACATGCTCCAGCGTGTTGGCCAGCACGACGACGTCGGCGCAGCCCGGGACGAATGGATTGACGGCCATCAGATCACAAACGATGTCCACTTCCGGGTAGGGATAGAGATCCAGCGCCAGGTACCGCTGGCGGGCGAACAGGGCGGCGAACTCCCCCCGGCCGGCTCCGATGTCGATCACGAGCGCCCCGGCGGTCGCGTCCGCGGCCATTCGACGCAGGAAACGCTCGTTGGCGGCGCGCCAGGGCGTATCCAGCCCCGGCCCGCGCGGCCTCTTTTCGCCGGGCAACAGATCTGCCGGAATGGGCGAAAAGATCGGAATATCCTCCTGCAGCGGGATGGGAGGACATACGCCGCAGGTCAGGCGGCCGTCTTCCTGCCGATAAGCGCCGCCGCAGGAGGGGCAGCGCAGCACGTCCAACAAATCGGCTTTCATCAATGCGTCCCTCCGGCGCCGCGCCGGCGCGCGTCTTCGTCCCGGAACGATTTGTGCACCACATGGGCGTTGAGGCGCGCCAATTCGGGTTCGCGCTCGAACAGGGCCAGCACCTCCTGCCAGGAAAAATCATCCCGGCCGCCGAAGCGGGCATAGACGGCGCGCATCAGTTCCAGGTCTTCGGGGGTGTCCACCGTCCAGCGCAAGGCGCCGTAGTCGCGGTCATGGTTGAGTTGAGCAATGCGGAAGCCGCGCGACGAAACGCCGCGGGCGACGGGCGCCTGGTCGAGGACAACGCCCTCGTAGAGATAGGGCAGGACGTGTTCGCGCTGGTAGGGCTGGTCGGCTTCCTGCCAGGCGCGTTCCAGGGCGGCAAAGGTGCAGACCTCCACATCCAGGCCAATCGGGTAGGTGCGCTTCCAGGGCGGCGGCAGCCGGGTGGCGGCAAAATCCAGCGTGTTCTGGGGCCAGGGTTCGGCCACGAGGGCAACCGCGGCGTCGATCAGGTGCGGGTCAACGACCGGGCAGTCGGCAGTGACGCGCACGATGATTTCGGCCGTTCGGAGGCAGGCAGCCTGATAGAAACGGTCGAGCACATCGTGCAGGCTGCCGCGATAGACGGGGATACCTTCCGCCCGGCAATACTCGGCGATGACGGCATCTTCGGCCTCGGTTGTGGTGGCCACCACGATCTCGTCCAGCCGGCGGGCGCGGCGGGTGCGGCTCACCACGCGCTGGAGCATCGGCTGTCCGCCCAGGTCGAGCAGCGGCTTGCCCGGCAGGCGCGAGGCGCCCATGCGGGCCTGGAGGATGGCAACGGTTCGCGGTTTGACAGTCATGCAACGCTCTCTTTCCGGCGGATCGGCCGATCGCCTCGCCCAGGCGATTCCAGCATATCCGCATACACCTCGAGCAATTGCTGAAAACTCTTTTTCCAATCGGCCCGTTCTTCGACGGTGCGCCGGGCGGCCCGACCCAGGCGACGCAGGGCGCGGCGGTCTTGGGCGGCCTGCAAGAGTTTGGCCGCCAGCGCCTCGGCATCGCCGTCCGGAAACAACCAGCCGTTGAGGCCGTCTTCGATCCACTCGCGGTTGGTGGGGATGTCGGAGACCAGACAGGGCAGGCCGCAGGCCATCGCCTCCAGCAGCGAGACGGAGGAGCCGTCTATATGGGAAGGCGACAGGTAGAGATCGGCCATGTGGTAGAAGCGCGGCAGACGGGTCTGCGAAATCTGACCGGCGAAGGTGACTCGATCGCCGACCCCGCCCTGCTCCAGAATCTGACGGATCTGCCGGCCCTGGCTGCCGTCGCTGAGCAGCAGGAGATGCAAGTCGGGGCGCTGACGAGCGGCCTGGACGAAGGCGCGGGCGAGCAGATCGACGCCGTAGCGCGGCTCCCAGGCGCGGTTGCAGAAGAGCGTGAAGCCAGACGAGCGGCCGCGAGCAGCCGAGGGAGGAGCGAAATGGTCCAGGTCAACCCCCCAGGGGAAGACGGCGGTACGGGCCGGGTCCATGCCGAGGGCGACGGCGCGCTGACGAATCACCTGGCTGTCGCTGACGAAATAAGACGCCCGCCGCAGGACAAAGCGCGTGGCCCAGCGCCACCAGGCGTTGCGGTCGCAGTCTTCCAGCAAGTCGAAGCCCCAGGACATAATCAGGCGCGGGCGGAAGCCCGTCAGCGTGGCAAGCAGGCCGCAGGTCTGAATCGGGCCGGCGTGAATCAGGTCGGGCTGCAGACGACGCAGGACGGCGCGCAGGCTGAGGGTCAGGCGCGGCAGGTCGCGCCAGGCAAAGGGTCGCCCGCCGCCGGCCCAGCGGATCGGCTGGACCCCGGCCGGCAGGGGACGGTCTTCGGTCTGACGCGGGCCGCGCTGCAAGCGCGCGTAGAAGACCTGATGCTCCGTCTCCGCCAGGGCGGAAAGGAAGCGGTGGTCGTGAGGGGTGTAGTCGAGGCTGAAGTAGATGATTCGCATGGGTTAAACGTGCGGGGTGCGAGGTGCGAGGTGCAAGGTGCGGGGTGCGGGGTGCGGGGTGCGAGGTGCGGGGTGTGGTCAGCGTCTTGGCAAAAGCGATTTTTTGAAAGCGCCGACAAGCGCTTTGGTTTTGCCGGCTTGTTCATAGACGGCTTCGAACTTTTCAGCAGAGATGCTGCCTGTGTCAAGAGCCGCGTACAAAAGGGATTGCACTTCAACCGCCGAGCGACGAGCGATGCCGAGGAAACGAGCGAATTCGGCATGGGAGTCGCAATCGAATCCTTCAGCGATATTGGCCATAACCGACACGGCCGCCCGCTGCAACTGGTCGCGCAACCCGAAGTCGCGGGAAAGCGGCCCGTCCTTTGTCAGGGCATATACCTGTTGGACCAATTCACGCGCCGCCTGCCAGGCTTGCATATCCTCAAATCTGCGAACGCCCATCCCTCACCTCACACTTGGCACTTCGCACTTCGCACTTGGCACTTCACACTTGACACTTCGCACTTTTACGCGCCTAAATCCGTCCAGCGCAATTCTTGACCGCGCGCCAGGTCGTGCAGGGCGCGGGTGCCGATGACATGGGGAAGTTCGTGCGGCTTGATCGCGCCAGGCGTGGCCGGACGCAGGACGTCGATCATCTCGCGGGTGAGGACCTCGCCGGCCTTGATCTCACGCGCCGCCCGCAGACAGCGCCGCTGGACGACCTGGGTATCCTGTTCGTTGGCGGTGATGAACTTATCGCCCGAACCCAGGGCGCGTTCGAGCAGGCGGGTCTCTTCGACCATCCTGGCCCAGGTTTCGGGGTTCATGGCGAACTTGTGATCGGGGCCTTCGCGATGGTTGTCATCGGTGAAGTGACGCTCGATGACGCGCGCTCCGAACGCCACCGCGCCCAGAATCGGCGCCAGTGCGTGGGTGTGATCGGACAGGCCCAAAATCACGTCGGGGAACATGGAGGCATAGGTCTTCAGGACGTTCAGGTGGATATGATCGTAATTCTCTGGGCTGGCCGTGTAATTCGTGTTGCACTGCATCAAGACCAGTTGCCGGTTGATTTTCAAAATGGCGTGGACCGCGCGCTGCACCTCGCCGATGGTCGCCGCGCCGGTGGCAAGGATGACCGGTTTGCCCTTGGAGGCCATGTGTTCGAGGGCCTCGATCCAGTCAATCTCGCCGGAGCCGATCTTGAAGGCCGGCACAAAGGGATTCACGTGTTCGATGGAATCGTGGTCATAGGGCGAGGTGAAGAAATCAATGCCGACCCTGTCGCACTCTTCCTTCAGAATCGGCGTCCACGACCAGGAAACCGAGGCCTCGGCATAGACCTGGACGACCGATTTCTTCCAGGCAGCCTGGTGCGAGACCTGGGCGTTCATGTGCGAGAAACCGTAATCCGAGACGATTTTGGGCGCCTGGAAATGTTGGAATTTGGCGGCGTCCGCCCCGGCCTGCTTGGCCAGGCGGATGAGCATCTTGGCCCGCTCCAAGTCGCCGTCATGGTTGGCGGCGATGTCGGCGATGAAGTAGGTGGGGTGGTTGGGGCCGATCCAGCGATTGCCGATTTGGATGTCCATAGGGTCCTCCTAGACGATTTTCTTGCATCGAATGACTCGAGTTGAACGAATAATTTTAGAGCGATTTCCACAAAGGCCGTCGCTCATCCCGGCTGTTGATAACTCCTGATTTTCTGTGGATAACCCTGCTGATATTGGGCATAAAAACGCTCCAGACCGGTGGAAAAGGAGGGGAGAGGCCGCCCCAGGGCGGTGGATAATTTGTGGGCCTCCAACCCCAGATTGTGGGCGCGGCGGGCGGTCAAGCCGGACCCCTCGACCGAGGCCGGGGCGATCAGGCTTTCGTCCAGCCCGAAGCGGCGGGCAATGGCCCGGCCGAAGTCATACTTCGAACAGGTCTCCGCGCCGACGGTGTGATACAGGCCGCGCAGGTCGGCGGCGAGCATCGCCAGCAGCAGGTCGGCCAGGTCGCCGACGAAGGTGGGGTTGAAGGTCACATCGGTGAAGCCGCGCACCGGCGTGCCGGCCAGCAGGTTGTTGAGGAAGAATTCGGCCAGGCTGCGCCGTCCGCTCGGACTGAAGCCGTAGAAGTTGACGCGCGCGACGATCGCCTTCGGGTTGGCCGTCAGAACCGCCTGCTCGCCCTCCAGTTTGGTGCGGGCATAGAGGCTGAGCGGGGCGGGGGCGTCGTCTTCGGTGTAGCGGCCGGGCTTGGTGCCATCGAAAACGGCGTCGGTGGAGATGTGGATCATCTTGACGCCGCGCGTCCGGCAAGCAGCGGCCAGTTCACCGGGCAGGCGGGCGTTGAGGCGGCGCGCCAGGGCCGGATCGGCCTCGCAGGCCTCCAGGTCGGCCAGGGCGGCGCAGTGAATCAGCCAGTCGGGGCGGGCTGCCTCGAACAGCCTCTCCACCGCGCCGGCTGCGAGCAGGTCGAGGCAAATCTGTTCGAACGGCACCCCAGACAGGGCGCAACGGTCCGCGCCGAGGACGGTATGCTCCTGCTGGGCTGCCAGCGCCAGGTTCAGCCCCAGCAGACCGCTCGCCCCGGTGATGAGAAGTCGTTTCATCCTAATTCCCGTTGGCATAGGCTTCTTCGAAGGGCGCGATGAATTTCTTGATTCCTTCGAGGTCCAGCCATTCGGAGTTGTTGTCGGAGGCATAGCGAAAGCCCTCCGGCAGCGCCTTGCCGCGCGAGCGCCAGTCGAAGACGAACCACATGGCCTCGGGCGGCAGGACAATGTACATGTCTTCCAGTTCGACCGTGCTGCGGGCCTCGTCGTCCGAGATGAGCACCTCGTGCAGTTTTTCGCCGGGGCGGATGCCGATGTTCTCGATGCGCGCCCGCGGGGCAATCGCCCGCGCCAGGTCAATGACTTTCATGCTGGGAATCTTGGGAATGAAGACCTCCCCGCCCTGCATGATTTCGATGCAACGGATGACGAACTGGACGCCCTGCTCGAGCGAGAGCCAGAAGCGGGTCATGCGTTCGTCGGTGATGGTCACCTTGCCCGATTTACGCTGGGCCAGGAAGACCGGCACGACCGAGCCGCGCGAACCGACCACGTTGCCGTAGCGGACGCACGCGAAACGCGTCTGGCTGCCGGCCGCGTAGGCGTTCGACTGAACGACCAGTTTCTCGGCGGCCAGTTTGGTCGCCCCGTAGAGGTTGACCGGATTGACGGCCTTGTCGGTGCTGAGCGCCATCACCTTGCGGACGCCGGCATCCAGCGCCGCCTCGATGACGTTGCTGGTGCCCATGATGTTGGTCTTGATGGCCTCCATCGGGTTGTACTCACAGGCCGGGACCTGCTTGAGGGCCGCGGCGTGGACGACGATGTCCACCCCCTGCATGGCCCGCCGCAGGCGGTCGGCGTCGCGCACATCGCCGATGAAATAGCGCAGCGAGGGGTGGTCGAAGCCGCCGACGCGCATCTCGTGCTGTTTGAGTTCGTCGCGGCTGAAGATGATCAGGCGGCGCGGCTGATAGTCCTTCAGCATGACTTCGACGAATTTCCTGCCAAAGGAACCGGTGCCGCCGGTGACGAGGATACTTTGTTCTTTCCAGTCCATGCTACCTCTTTGCTTAGTGAAGGGTCCAATCGATCGGCTCGCCCGCCAGATAATCGAAGACGCGGCCAAAACGCGCTTCTCCTTCGGGGCTGAGCAGGCGCGTCAGCGGCCAGGTTTCCAGGTCTGGCTTGAACGTGGTCAACTTCCAGGGGAATGGCAGCGGGTAAACAAAGAAGAAGAGATAGGCGTAGCGCCAGGCCAGTTCGATCTGTTCGGCAGTCAGGCGCTGCGGGGCGCGGCCGGTCAGGTGCTGTTCGAGCAGGGCAAAATATTCTTCCCAGGTCTGCGGGTCGAGGGTGAAGCCGCGCCGGCGGTAATGGGTCTGTCCGGCGACGATGACCGGGATGCCGTTCATGGCCATCTCCAGGCCGGTGGTGGTGGTGTAGACCAGCCCCAGGCGGGTCAATTCCATGATGTCGTAGGTGTTGACCTTTTCCATCGGCCCGACCAGGTGGATGTGTTCGGGGAAATGTTCGAGCGCCGTTTGAGCCACCTCGGCCATCGAGGGCCCGGTGTTGAAGCGCTCGCCGGGGTGGATGCGCACCACCAACTGGACCTCGGGCCGGTCGGCCAGAAAGCGGATGGTGCGGGTGATCCATTCGGCCATCGACTCGGCGAAGAGGTTGCGTCCCAGCGTCAGGCTATCGCCCAGGACGTTGGTGGCCATCAGGAGGACCGGGCGCTCGTCCAGGCCGAGCAGGCGGCGGACGCGCTCGCCGCCGGCCGTCGGCACGTCCTGCCACAGGCGGTCGGAATTGCCAAAGGTGCGGGCGCCCATGCGGGCGGATTCCAGGTCGCGTATTTTTTGCCACTGCTCCGCGCTGAGCGGTTGCGCCCCGCGCGCCTGCCAGAGCGAATCGGTGTTCTGGCGCATGACGTCGTCGTTCTGGGCGATCCAGATTTCGCCCTGATTCTCGCTGAACTCGAAGGTGGTGACCGGAATGCCCAGCCAGCGCGCCACGCGGTACACCATGCTGTATTCCTGAATCGAGCCATTGGGGATGATCAACCCATCAGGGCGATCGGCCTCCAGCCAGGTCAGGGCCAGGCGGGCAGCCTGTCGGTTGCGCTCGTAACGCAACTGATAGAGGTCCGAGTGCGGGTCGGTCTCCTCGGTTTGCAAGGTGTATTGCGTGTCGTAGAGCGCCACCTGCCGGGCGGCCTGCTCCAACTCCGGCGGCAAATCGCCCGCCTTGAAATGCCGCAGCGAGACCGGCTTCAGCCAGGGCCGCAGCCGATTCAAGCGGTCACGCGTGTAGCGGTCATGGATGCGAAGTTCGAAGGGATGGCTGGGCGAATAGAATCTCTTGTAAGGCAGATAAGCGAGGCTGATCCGCTGGCCGCGGGCGGCCAGCGCCAGGCCCATCACGGCGCAGAAATCGATCCAATAATGCCAGGAACTGAACAGGTGAATCTTGCGCCCGCCAGAGGAGGGGACAGCATGAGCCGCCAGCGCCGCCAGCATGTCGGCGGCATAAGTCTCGACCGCATGCAGGAAATAGTAGCCCTGATAACGTTTGCGGCAGTTCCACCAATACAATTCGGTGGCCAGCGGCAGGCCGGCCAACAACTGCTGACCGCGCGGCCCGATCAGATCGGGATTGTGGAAACGCGCATCGCTCATGCCAGCCTCTCGATTTGCCAGTCCAGGCGCGGGCGGACGACCCCCTGGCGGTTTTCGGCCCAATGCATGCCGGGCGCGCCGGCCGGATCGACGTTGAAATCCAAGGCCTGATCGTCCTCGAAATAACGTTTGATGTGGTACGAACTGGCATTGATGCCCAGGGTGTAGCGGCCCTGATTGAGCAAATCGGCCGGGATGACGCAGCGGCTCAGGTAGTGGCCGGCCGGCCGGTCGGTGTGCTGCTCGAACATGGCCGCTTCGTCCGTATCGAACGAGGTGAAGACCGGCTCGCCGCGCCCGGTATAGAGATACAGGCCGATTCGCAGACCGGTCAGGGGGGCGGTCAAACGATACTCGACCTCGACCGTAAACGATTCCACCGAGCGGACGGTGTCCACCACTGCGCCGCGCCGGTCGCGCAGGCGCAGGGCGATCGGCCGGAAGGGCGCCGCCTCGGGCGGAATCTCGTCCGCCTCCCACAGGCGCTCGCCGGCGCGGGCGTGTCCGGCCGAAAGGTAGTAATCCACCGCCTCGGGCGAGGCCGCTCGCAGCACCAGGCTGCCCTTGTCCAGCACGATGGTCTCCTGCGTCAGGCGCAAAATGGCCGACATGTTGTGGCTGACGAACAACACCGTGCGGCCCTGCTGGGCGACGTCGCCCATCTTGCCCAGGCACTTCTTCTGGAACTCGGCGTCGCCGACCGCCAGGACTTCGTCCACCACCAGGATTTCGGGTTCGAGGTGGGCGGCCACGGCAAAGGCCAGCCGCAAATACATGCCGGAGGAATAACGTTTGACGGGCGTATCAATGAACTGCTCCACCTCCGAGAAGGCCACGATTTCATCGAACTTGCGCTCGATTTCGCTGCGCTTCATGCCCAGGATGGCGCCGTTCAAGTAGATGTTCTCACGGCCGGTCAACTCGGGGTGGAAACCGGTGCCGACCTCCAGCAAGGAGCCGACCCGGCCGCGAATCGTCACCCGCCCCTCGGTGGGATCGGTGATGCGCGAGAGGATCTTGAGCAAGGTGCTCTTGCCGGCCCCGTTGCGCCCGATGACGCCCAGCACCTGGCCGCGCTCGACCTCGAAGGAGACGTGGCGCAAGGCCCACAGGGTGCTGGCCGCCTGCTCGGTCGAATCGACGCGGCGGCGCAGTCGCCGGACGATCCGCCCGCCGACGTCCACCAGTTGGTCGCGCAGGGTGTCGTTGCGCTGCGCCAGCGCCCCGATCCGGTAGCGTTTGCCCAAATCTTCAACGCGAATGGCAATGTTGCTCATCAAATCCTTCGTCCTCTACACAATATCCGCAAACGTGCGTTCCATGCGTTTGAAGAAAAACAGCCCGCTGATCAGCAGCACGACCACCACCGCGCTCGAAACGGCCAGCGAGGCGTCGGGGGCCTGCGTGCCCAGCAAAGCCCAGCGAAAGCCCTGGATGACACCGGCCATCGGGTTGAGGGCATAGACCAGTTGCCACTTGGCGCTCGGAATGATGCTGGCCGAATAGACCACCGGCGAGGCATAGAACCAGGCCTGGATGACGAACGGCACCATGTGCTGGACGTCGCGGTACTGGACGTTGAGGGCCGAGAGCCACAGGCCGACCGCGATGGCCGTCAGGAGGGCCAGCAGCACCAGCAGCGGCAGCCAGAGGATGTTCCAGGTCGGTTGAATCCGGTAGAACAGCATCAGGCCGATCAGCACCAGGAACGAGATGGCAAAATCCACCAGGCCGGCGCCGACCGCCGAGACCGGGATGACCAGGCGCGGGAAGTAGACCTTGGTCAGCAAGTTGGCGTTGCCGACCAGGCTGGCGCTCGTCCGCTGGAGGGCATTGGCGAACAATTGCCAGGGCAGCAGGGCGACGAAACTAAAGACAGGATACGGCACGCCGTTGTCGGTCGGCACGTTGAGCAGGTAGCCGAGGATGACGCTGAAGATGACCATCGTCAGGATCGGCTGCAAAATCGCCCAGGCCACCCCCAACAGCGCCTGCTTGTAGCGCACCTTGATATCGCGCCAGGTCAGAAAGTAGATCAGTTCGCGGTACTTCCATAGGTCGCGCAGATTGAGGCCCGCCCAGCCGCGTGCCGGCTGCAGGACAATCGTATCGTTCTCGTTTCGCGAAACGACCTTGAGACTCATTTCTTGTGATTCCTGTACCATTCGATCGTGCGGCGCAAGCCCTCCTCGAAGGGCACTTGCGCCCGAAAACCAAAATAGCGTTCGGCGCGGCTGATATCCAGGGCGCGGCGCGGCTGGCCGTTGGGCTTGCTCGTATCCCAGACCAGGCGGCCCTGGAAGCCGGTCAGGAGGGCAATCGTCTCGGCCAGGTCTTTGATGGAAATCTCGAAGCCGGAGCCGAGATTGACCGGTTCGGGGCGGCTGTACTTTTCGGTTGCCAGCAGAATGCCCTCGGCGGCGTCTTCCACGTAGAGGAATTCGCGCGTCGGCGACCCATCGCCCCAAACGACGATTTCGGCCTCGCCGCGCTCCTGCGCCTCCAGGCATTTGCGAATCAGGGCCGGGATGACGTGGGAGGAGGCCGGGTCGAAATTGTCGCGCGGCCCATACAGGTTGACCGGCAGCAGAAAGATGGCATCGAAACCGTACTGCTGACGATAGGTCTGCGCCTGGACGAGGAGCATCTTTTTGGCCAGACCGTAGGGGGCATTCGTCTCTTCAGGATACCCGTTCCATAAATCCTTTTCGCGAAAGGGGATGGGGGTGAACTTGGGATAGGCGCAGACCGTGCCGAGGGCCACAAACTTGCCGACGCCGCGCTGCCAGGCCTGGTGCATCAACTGGACGCCCATCATCAGGTTGTCATAGAAGAATTCGGCCGGATGCTCGCGGTTGGCGCCGATCCCGCCGACGCGGGCCGCCAGGTGGATGACGATCAAATCGGCGGGGGTGAAATCCGGCAGCGGCCGGGGCCGGAAACCGCCGTCGGGCAACAGATGAGCAGGCCGAAGGTCGGCCGGTTGCAGGGCGTCGTCGAGCAGACGGGCAATCGCCTCCCGGTCGGTCAAATCATAGTCCTCGACGCGCGGAACGAGAATATCGGCTGCGCCGCGGGCGATCAATTTCTCCACCACGAACGAGCCGAGGAACCCGGCCCCGCCGGTGACAATGACGCGCTTGTTTTCCCAGAAATGGTTCATGAACCGCTCTCCTATTGAACGATAAATTGGGCGTTGCGATAACGCTCGTCGTGAGGGTTGCGAATCACGCCCGAACGCAGGGCGTGGACGATCTCGCGCACGCCGTCATCGACGCTGCGGGTGGCCTGGAAGCCCAGCCGGCGGCGCACTTTTTCGAACGAAACGGTAATATCGCGCATATCGCCGCCGAAAGTCAGATCTTTGTACAACACCTCGGTCTCGGGCAGGCGTTTGATCACCAGGGCCACGATCTCGTCTTTGGTGTAGTTGCCGTCGTCGGTGCCGAGGTTATAGATTTGACCGCGAATCTTCTGCTCGCCGGCCTTCAGGCCCAGCAACATGCCCCGCACCACATCCTGAACATGCAGGAAGGAGCGCGAATAGCCGCGCTGATAGATGATCAACTGACGGCGGGTGAAGGCGTCCAACACAAATTGGTTGACGATCAGGTCGAAACGCGTGCGCGGCGAAATGCCGTACAGGGTGGCCAGGCGGAAGATCAACGGGGCGCAAGAGGCGTCGCGCTGGGCCAGCAGGAACTCCTCGGCGGCGATTTTGGTCTCGGCGTACAACGACTGGGGATTGAGCGGCGATTGCTCGGTGACCGGCTGGCCCTCCGGCGAGAGACCGTAGCAACTGTAGGTAGAGGCGAAGACGAAACGCTCCGCCCCCATGCCTGCCGCCTGCTCGAAGACTCGCTTCGTCGCCTCGACGTTGTACTTCCAGGCAGCCTGCCGCCCGACCGCCTGACAGGCCGGGAAGCCGACGATGGCCGCCAGATGGACCACCGCCGTCGGGCGCGGCCAGTCGCGCCGCAGCGAGGCCCGCACCGACCCCGGCTCGGTCACATCGGCCTTGACGAAATGGAAATTCGGGTGGTGGAAAAAGGCCAGCAGCGATTCGCCGCCGTACAGCAGGCTGTCCAGCACCGTCACCCGGTCGCCGCCGCGCAGCAGTTCGGCGCTCAACAGCGAGCCGATATAACCGGCCCCGCCCGTCACCAGAATATGTCGGGGATCAGTCATGACCGCCTCCCAGATGTAAAACCACCTTCAAGCCGACCACTTCCAGCACCGGCGCGCCTTCGTCCTCGACCGGGGTCAACCCCATCTCCAGGCAGGTCAGGCGGCAGATGTCGGCCACGTCTCCCTCGCCGACCAGGCGCACGGCCTGATAGCCGGCCCGGCGCACCTGCTCGAGATATTCGCGGACGCGCTGACGCGTGTTGCGATAGAGCAAAAACTGCTGTTCGATGTAATCCACCGTCAGGCGGGCGCGCAGGGCGATGCCTTCGGGCGTAATAATGTAGCGCAGTTTCTTACGCTCGGCGCGCTTGATCTTGACGTAGCCCTTCTCGATCAGGCGCTTGAGATGCCAGTTGATCGTCCCGACCGCCACGCCCAATTGGGTGGCCAACGTGGCCTGGTTGATATCGGGATCCTGCTCGATGGTTTCGAGCAAGGCAAGGTCGCGTTCGATGTCAGCGCTGGTGTTCATGCTCACTTCCGGCGAAAGATGCGCAGATAGGTGTCGGGGGCGCAGCCGAGCGGCACCTGATTGGAGGGCAACTCTTCATAACGAGAGGGGTCGAGGAACTCCTGCCACTCGGGGGTGAAGAGACGGTGCTGGATGAGAAATACCTCGGCCTGCGCCCGCCACTGGAGTCGCAGGCTGTCGTTCCAGTAGCCGTAGCGCGCCAGGGCGTCGTCGTCGCCGCCCGTCCAGAAATTCCACGGCGCGTCCAACTGGGCGGGGAAGATGCGAATGCCGGGCAGGTAGAGCAGAATCGCCTCGGCGTTGCCGCCCTCCCAATACACCCAACTGCCCGGCGGGACGAGGGAAGCCAGGTAGGGGCCGGTCGTTTCGTAGGCGGCGATGACGTTCATGCCGCAGTCGTACTCGCGGTAATCGCCGCCCAGCAGGCGGGTGGGGGCCAGCAGCGTGCCGGTCAGCAAAAAGACGGAGAAAGCGACCACGCCGAAAGAATAGGCGGGGCGCCGCCGCGTCAGCCAAACGATCCACGCCGCCAGGAGGGTCAGCAGGCCAATCAGCAGGCCGGCCAGGGTCGGGTCGAACCAGGCTTCGAGCGGATATTCGAGGCCGAATTTGTTGGCCATGAACACGTAGAACGGTACCGTCCCCGGCAGGAAGCGCCAGGTTCGAAAGAAGTTCTGGAAGCGCGGCACGGGCAGATCGGCCAGGAAAAAGGCAAAGGTCTCGTAACTCGCATAGCCGATTCCCGCCGCCACCGCCAGCATCAGCAGGGCCGCCAGCGCCTGCCGCCAGACCGGGAACACCCGCGCCCCGGTGGAAGCCAGGACGATCCCCAACAGCAGGCCGACCGGCGCGAAAAAGGCCAGATAATACTTGTAGCCCCAGACGTTATAGTTGTTGCTCTCGCTGTAGCCGAGTCCCAGCCAGAGATGGAGCGCCGTCAGGGTCACGAACAACCCGGCCAGGAAGATCGCCGTCCGCCGCTGACTGGAGTCCGCCCAGGCGCGGCGCGGCGGCCAGAAGCACAGGGCCAGCAGGCCGCCGGTCAGGGCGGTGAAGTGAAAGCGAAAGCCGGAGAAAAAACTGACCACTTGCTGCCAAAACTGCGGGCGGATGATCCAGTCGGCGGAGAGGCCGCGCGGCGGCCGCCAGGGGTCGAGGAAGGGCGCCAGAGAAGCAGGCACGGCTGCTGCCCACATGCGCAGGATGCCCGGCCAGTAAGCCGCATGGAGGAGCGCCAGAACCCCCAGGCCTGCCGCCGCGGCCCAGGCAGCCCGCCGCCAGCCGTACTCCCACCCCAGATAAAGCACCAGGAGCGGCAGGACGACCATCATGTTCTGGCGGGTCATGGCCAGCAGACCGGCCAGCGCCGCGCCGAGCACCGCTTGCCAGGCCGGGCGGCCGCCGCCGAGGGTCAGGTACAGCGCCCACAAGAGCAGACAGGCGACCAGCCCCTCGACCGAGGCAATGGCATAGTATTTGATCAGAGCCGGATTGAGTGCCATCGCCCAGACCGCCGCAGCCGCCCAGCGCGCCCCGCCCAGACGGCGGGCCGTCAGCCAGACGGCCAGGAGGGCCAGCAGACTGACCAGGACGGCAAAGACGCGCCCGCTCAGCAGCCCCGGCCCAAACCAGGCCTGAACGTAGCCGGGGATGAGATAGGCCAGCGGCGCTTTGTGCGTCCACGGGCCGTAATCCTGGAAGGGACGGTAAACGCCGGTCGCAAAGAGCAGGCCCTTGTAGAGGTAAAACCCCTCGTCGAGCATGGATTTCTGCGTCAGAGCGTAGGAGACCGTCTGGACGAGATAGACCCCCGCCCCGCCCGCTGCCAGCAGAGAGGCAGCGACGGCGCCTGCCAGGAATTGGCCGAACCGCGAGAAAGCCGTTCTCATCCGTGCCTGTTCTTGAGGCGCTCGAGATCCGCCTCGACCATCATCTGCACCAGTTGCTCGAAGTTGACCTTCGGCTGCCAGTTGAGTCGTTGGCGCGCCTTGGAGGGATCCGAGACCAGCACATCCACCTCCGAGGGGCGCAGGAAACGCGGGTCCTGGATGACGTAGTCCTCGTAGTTCAGGCCGACGACCTTGAAGGCCTGTTCGGCGAAATCGCGCACCGAGTGGGTCACGCCCGTCCCGACGACGAAATCCTCCGGCGCGTCCTGCTGGAGCATCATCCACATCGCCTGGACGTATTCGCCGGCAAAGCCCCAGTCGCGGCGGGCTTCCAGGTTGCCGAGCGGCAGGTCTTTGGCCAGGCCCAATTTGATGCGCGCCACGCCGTCCGAAATCTTGCGGGTGACGAATTCCAGGCCGCGGCGGGGACTCTCGTGATTGAAGAGGATGCCGGAAACCGTGAACATGTCGTAGGATTCGCGGTAGTTGACCGTGATCCAATGCCCGTAGACTTTGGCCACCCCGTAGGGGCTGCGCGGGTAGAAGGGCGTGGTCTCACGCTGCGGCACCTCGACCGCCTTGCCGAACATCTCGCTGCTGGAGGCCTGATAGAAGCGAATCCTGGGGTTGACCAAGCGGATGGCCTCCAACAGGCGGGTCACGCCCAGCGCCGTCACCTCGCCGGTCAGCACCGCCTGGCTCCAGGAGGTGGCCACAAAGGACTGGGCCGCCAGGTTGTAGACCTCGTCGGGGGCATATTCCTCCAAACAGGCGACCAGGGAACTCTGGTCGTGCAGATCGCCCTGAACGATGGTGATGTCATTTTGAATGTGCTGGATGCGTTCATAGGTCACGGTGCTCGAACGGCGCACCATGCCGACGACTTCGTATCCCTTGCTGAGTAAAAATTCGGCCAGGTAGGAACCATCCTGGCCGGTGATTCCGGTGATGAGTGCGACAGGCATGTATCCTCCAATTCAAAATTCAGCGATTGAATTATAACCGCTCCCGCCCGGGCGTCAAGCGCGGCGGCGGTCGCGAATCAGTCCCAGGACGATCACCGTCAGGCCGAGCACGGCGGCTGCGCCGGCGATGACGAAGAAGTGCACCTGCCCCTGAGTCCAGCCGGTGTAGCGGGCAAGGTACCAGTACAGGAACAGAGCCAGGAATAGCCCCTCGACCGTCAGCAGGCGTCCCAGCCAGGGGCTGCGGCTTTCCCGCTGCCAGAACCAAGCCCGGACTGCCAGCCAGGCCTGCGGCAGCAAAAAGATCGAGCGATAGCGCGGATTATCCCACTGGTCGCCGCCGGCGCGGAAGGCCGAGAGGGCAATCCACAGCCAGACGGCCAGCCACAGCCAGAGCCAGGCGCGCCGCTCCGGCTGACGCCAGAGCGCCAGGAGCGCCAACAGGAGGAACGGCAGGAGGGCATACCAGCCCAGCGCCCGCAGGATGCCGATCGTCTTCCAGAGCCAGGCCGCCGGTTCGACCAGGGCGGCCGGCAGGACGGGCTGCAAGATGCCGTAAGCGGTCAGGAAGGGAAAGCGCAGGCCGGCGGGCATTTCGTCGAAAATGCGTTGCAGCCAGCCGGAACTGCGTTCTGCCTGATAGGCTTCCCAGGCGCCCGAATACCTGAGCCACCGAGTGAAAACCTCGAGCGGCGAACGGCCCGCCAGGTTGCCGACCGAAAGTCCCAGCCACAGAAGCGCCAGGCCGAGCAGGATGACCCCCGCCGCGATCAAAGCCGTCCGCCAGGAAACCTGCCGTCGGGCGGTGCGCAGCCAGGCCCAGCCGCCGAAAGCAAAGAGTGCGAAGAGCGCCACGCCGGGCGAGAAGAGCAACAAGCCGAGCATCCCGCCTGCCAGCCAGGGCCAGGCCCGCCGTCGGCTCACCAGCCCCCACAGCAGCATGGCCAGGAACGCGAGCAGGAACGGTTCGCGCATCTGGGCGCTGCCCTGAAGCAGGGTTTCCGGATACAGGGCCAGAATCCAGGCCACCCAGGCGGCGCGGCGAGCATCCCAGAGGCTTTCGGTCACCCGCCAGGCCAAGGCAATGCCGATGACTGCCGTCAGGGCGGCCACGGCGATCATCAGCAGCGGGCGGTGAAAATCCGGGGTCAGATAGCGATAGACGAGGGCGCTCAGGCCGAGCAGGCCGCCATATTGATCGGTGGCATAGGATTTGTCGAACGCCCGCCAGAGGGGCTGATCGGCGCGGGCCAGAGTCCAGGCCTGGGTGTCGCGCCGGAAGGCGTCGAAGAACAGGTAGCCGGCGTTCTGGGTCTCGGTCTCGTAACCGGCGGAGGGCAGGAGCAGGCGGAAGGTCACTCCCAACGCCAGGCGCAGGATCAGGGCGGCGAGCAGAATCCAGCCCAGGGTCCGCGCCGCGCCGGCAGCGCGCCAGAGGGCCGAGAGCGCCGTCAGTCCCAGCAAAAAAATCAGGCCGAACGCCAGCCAGCCGATCCACCATTCCCCGCCCGAATCGGGCAGGGCGAGCAAGGCGCCCGCCGCCAGGCTGACCGGCAGAATCCAACGCAGGTCACGCAGCAACGGTTTCATGGACTCTCTTTCTGTTTGCGATGAATTGGACGATTCCCCAACAGACCAGCAGCACCACCAGCGACTGAATCGAGACCGAGAAGCGCGGGTTGTCGCCGTGATCGAGCAGGGTCTGCAGAATCGAGGTGAACCAGATCGTGCCGAAGACAAACCAGACGATCAGGCCGGGGGCCAGGCGCTGCCGGACTTTCTTCCACAAAAGGGCGAGCGAACCGGCCAGGAAGGCCAGGTTGGCGGCGAACAGGCCGCCGCGTTCGGCCAGGACGAGGGCGCGCAGGACCGCCCGAAGGCCCGCGGGGGCAATCGCCTCGGGCGTCCAGTAGAACGGCGCTTTCCAGAACCACCACCAGCCCTGGGCAGCGCTGACCAGGTAGCGCAGCGGGTGTTCGAGGATCAGGCGAATCGAGAGGCGGGCCATGAGTTGCGAGAGTTCGATGAAGCCCAGGCCGGAGGCCTCCTGGATGGCCGGGATGGCGTCCCAGATGGCGTTGTTGGGTTGGCCGGTCTCGCGGATCCGCATCTGGCGGTACTCGAGGTAGGTGTCGCGGACGGCGGCGTATTCATCCGGCACGTACTCGAACCAGGCGCCGGTGTGCTGGACGAGGTGATAGCCCGACATGATGTCCAGACCCCAGATGCCGAAGCGCTGGTGCAATTTGACCATCCAGCCGCCGATGAAAGCCAGGCTGGTCAGGCCGAGCAGGAGCGCCGCTCCCCAGCGGATCGCCGCGCCGCGGCCGCGCCAGACGGCGACCAGCAGAAAGGCGGCCCAAAAAGGCAGGAAGATGAATTGCGGACGGGTGAGGGTCAGGACGCCGCCGGTCAGGCCGAGCAGGAAGCCCATCAGCAGCAGGCGCCAGGCGGCCAGGCGCGGCGGGGCGTGCAGCAGCCAGGTCATGCCGGCCAGCAACAGGACGACCAGGAAGGTGGTCAGGCTCTCGGAAAGGATGTTGGCCTCGAAGAACAATTGACCGAGGTTGAGGGTGTGCATCAGGCCGGCCAGGGCGCCGAACCAGGCCTGGCCGCTGATCTTCCAGCCCATGTAGAAGAGCAGCAACGCGGTCGCCGCGCCGAGGGTCAACTGGGCCGCGTAGACGGCGCGGTCTGGGCCGAGCAGGGCCAGGAAGAGCGGGTAGCCCGGCGTGCGAATGTAATTGTAGGCCGGCCAGTCGGGGGAGAGGATCGTCTCGGCGATGCCGCGGTAGGCGTTGGTGTCGCTGAAATGGCCGACCGGATAGGCGAAGAACAGAATCAGGCGCGTCAAGACGGCCGCGCCGAGCGTGATCCACAGCCAGTGACGGGGAGAGAGGGCGCGCAGACGACTCATGGGCGGGGGAATCCTTCCAGGGCGCGCCCGGCGCGGCGGACCCAGGTGTAGTTCTCGGCCGCGGCGCGGGCGCGCCGACCGAGGGCCTGCCGCCGCGACTCGTCGGCGAGCAGCGCCGCCAGGGCCGCCTGCCAGGCGGCCGTCTCCTCCGGCGGGCAGAAGACGGCGCTCGATTCGTCCAGCACCTCGCGGATGACCGGCAGGTCGCTGGTCAGGATGGCGCGGCCGCAGGCCATGTATTCGAACATCTTCATCGGGCTGGCGACCTGCGCCGAGTGGCCCACGCCGCTGCTGATGGCGATCGTCTTGCCGTAGGGCATGAGCAAGACGTCGGCCGCGGCCTGATAGAACGGCAGGCGGTCGTTGGGAACGAAGCCGGTAAAGGTAACGTTGCGCAGACGGAGCGTGCCGGCGCGGGCCTGCCAGTCGAGGACGTCGGCCTGGCGGCCGCCCACCCACAGGAAATTGGCCTGCGGGAAGGCCTGAGCCAGGGCCAGGAACAGGTCGGCGCCGCGCCCGGCGTACAGATGACCGGTACAGGCGACGGTCGGCAGGTCGGGCAGGCCCAGTTGACGGCGCGCCGCGGACGGGTTCGGCAGAGAGTCATAGCGCTCGAGGTCTACGCCGTTGGGGGCGAGAACCACGTCCTCGTCGGGCAGGCGCAGGCGGTAGCGCGCCTGCAGGGCGGCGCGCAGGGCCGAGGTGATGACCAGCAGCCGTTTGCGGCCGGGCAGGCGCAGGAACAGACGAAACCAGAGCGGGCCAAATGCCCCGGAGGGCAGGTCGTGCATCTCCAGCACAACGGGCAAGCCGGCCAGCAAGCCATAGACCGCCGCCGGCAGCGGCCACAGGTAGAGCAGGGCCGGGTCGAGCCGCCGCGCCCGCCGGACGGCCTCCCACGAGAACCGGCGCCGCGAGCGCGTCGGCAGCCAGACGACCTCGAAGGGCGTCCGCAAGCCGTAGTAGACGGCCAGTTGCTGGACGTCGACCGCCTCCCGGCGGTTGTCGGGGACGAGCAGGGTCACCCGATGACCGAGTTGGGCCAGCGCCTGACAGGCTTTCATGGCCTGGATGCCGTTGGCCAGTTCGGAGGGAATTTTGGCGGCAGAAATGCAGACGATGTTCATGGAGTCACCGGCAGGGCAGACTGGACGCGAATCTCACGCAGGCCGCGCCAGGTCATGAGGCTGATCGAAACGATGAAATAAGCAATCAGAATGACGGCTTCCATCCAGTAAGGGCTGTAGGGCAGCAGCAAGACCGCCAGCAGGATTTTGGCCAACATGCAGACAAAGGTGACCCGCAAAATATCACCGGCCCGGCCCTGAGCGAGCAACAACGAGCGGTTCCAATAGAACAGATTGCCGAATCCGTAGCCGATCAGCAAAATCAAGAGGAGGGGGTAGGCCGGCAGGTATTCGGCCTTGTAGAGGCTGAACGTGCGCCCGAAGAACGTCCACGAGTCGAAGAGGAGGGCTTTGCCGAAGAAGAGGAGGACGAAGGCCACCAGGCCGGTCCAGGCGCCGGCCAGGACGGTGACGCGCTTCAGCAGGCTCTTCAGCCGCGCCCACTGCCGGGCGGCAAAGGCGCGCGTGATCTCCGGGTAAGTCGGGCCGATCAGGGCGTCGACCGGCATGGTGATCAATCCGATCAGCGCCAGGGCGACCTTGTAGTAGCCCGAAACGACCGGCCCGAAGAAGAAGCCGACCCACTGCACCTCGCTGTCGCGCGCCAGGACGTTGATCGTCCCGCTGATGTTGGTGCTGGCCGCAAAACCGAGCAGTTCTTTCCAGGGCGGCAGGGCCGAGAAGGGCGCCCGCAGCCAATCCGAGCCTGCCAAGCGCGGCATCCAGCGCCAGGCGACGGCAATCGGCGCCAGCCCCAGAATCATCTTGCCGATCAGGTAGGCCAACAGGATTTCGATGAACTGTCCGCCCCGCAGGGCGGCGACGAAGACCAGCCCGGCCACCACCAGGCTCTGGATCAAATTGATCAGCGCCAGGCTGCGGAACTGCCCGGCCAGGCGCAGCACGCCGGTGGCCGTCTCGGTGACGAGGTTGGCCAGGATGGTCAGGCCGAAGAGGACGAAGAGGGGGGCCAGCGTCAGGTCGCGGGCGTTGTAGCGCGCCCCCAGGGGGGCCAACAGGATCAGGACGCCGAAGGCCGTCAGCGAGGTGAGCGCCTCGAGCAGGCCGGCCGCCTTGACCACCGCGGCGGCGCGTTCCTTCTCGCCGCGTTCGAGCGCCTCGCCCATGTATTTGACGACCACATCGCTCATGCGGAAGGAAAGCAGGCGGTTGATGTTGGTGACGAAGTTGGTGATGATGCCCAAGACGCCGAAATCGCGCACCCCCAGCAGGCCGGCGGTGACGATCGAGAGCACGGCGCTGATGGCATTGCTGGCGAACAAATAGAACGAATTGCTGACCACCCGGCCGAGAAGTTTGTCCTGCATCCAGGCAGCCATTCGTTTGCGCAAACGGATCACGGCTTGACGACCTCTTTGGCCCAGGCGCGTTCGGCCTCGTACCACTCCACGAATCGCTCGATCCCCTCTTGCAGGCCGACCTGCGGCTGCCAGTCCAGCAGTCGGCGGGCCTTGCCGACATCCGCCCAATTGGTCAGCATATCGGCCGGGTTGGGCGGATGAATTTCCACGACCGCCTTTCGGCCAATCCGCGCCTCGAGCATGGCAATCAGGGCGTTCATCGTGATCACCTCGTGACCGCCCAGGTTGATGATCTCGTATCCGAGCGGACGCAAGGCTGCCAGCGTGCCGCGGGCAATGTCATCCACGTAGGTGAAGCCGCGCGATTGCTCCCCATCGCCGTACAACTGCACCGGCTGCCCCTCGCGAATCCATTTCGTGAAACGATACACGCTCATGTCCGGCCGTCCGGCCGGGCCATAGACGGTGAAGTAGCGCACCACGCTGACATCCAGCCCATACAGGCTGTGATAACTGTGACACAGCACCTCGGCCGCTTTCTTGCTGGCGGCATAGGGCTGAAGCGGATGGCTGCTGTCGGCATCTTCGGGCGTGGGGGAGGGCGCATTCGCCCCGTACACGCTGGAGGTCGAGGCCAGCAGGAATTTGGGGATGCCCCGCTGACGGCACAACTCGAGCAGATTCAACGTCCCCAGGACATTGGTCTGGTAGAAGACCCACGGGTTCTCGACGCTGGCCCGCACACCCGCCCGCGCCGCCAGGTTGACGACCGCCTCGAAGGGGAGAGGCCCGATCGGAGAGGCAGGGTCGAGCAGGGCGCGGTCGGCAATGTCGGCGCGCACGAAGGCAAAACGCGGCAGAGCCTGCAGTCGGCGCAGCCGGTACTCTTTGACGCGCACGTCATAGGCATCGTTCAGATTATCCACGCCGGTAACGGCATGACCCTGCTCGAGCAGCAGTTCGGCGACCCGCGCCCCGATGAAGCCGGCCGCGCCGGTGACGAGATAATGCGCCATCTACAACCTGACAACTTTGGGGTGGTTCTTGCCCAGTTTGCCCAGGGCGTTGCGGCTGTCGAAGATGAAGCGGGCCGCTTCGAGGATGGCCGGGTAATCGTACACCTTATGATTGGTGACGATCACCACCACATCCGCCTGACGGACAGCCGCCATCAGATCCGGCGCCGAGTGCATCGTCTCGCCCTCGTGGGTGACGAGGGAGGGGATATAGGGATCGTGATACTCGACCACCGCGCCCTTGCGCTTCAGCAGGCCGATCACGTCCAGCGCCGGCGACTCGCGAATGTCGTCAATGTCGGGCTTGTAGGCCGCGCCCAGCACCAGACAGCGGCTGCCCCGCAGGGTCTGGCCGCGCTCGTTGAGCGCCTCGAGGATGCGCGTTACCACATAGCGCGGCATGTTGGTATTGATGTCCGAGGCCAGTTCGATGAACTTGGCCGTGTACTGGTAGGACTTCATCTTCCACGACAGGTACAGCGGGTCGATGGGGATGCAGTGCCCGCCCAGGCCCGGCCCCGGCGTGAACTTCATGAACCCGAACGGCTTGGTGGCCGCGGCGTCGATCACCTCCCACACGTCCACGCCCATCCGCTCGCACATGATGGCCATCTCGTTGACCATGGCGATGTTGATCATGCGGAAGGTGTTTTCGAGTAATTTGGCCATCTCGGCCGCCTCGGCCGAAGAGACCAGGTGGATGGTCTCAATCGCCCCGCCGTACCAGGCCGCCGCCACCTCGGCGCAGGCCGGGGTGATGCCGCCCACCACTTTGGGGGTGTTGAAGGTGGTGAAATCCTGTCGCCCCGGGTCCACCCGCTCCGGCGAGAAGGCCAGGAACCAGTCCTCGCCGACCTTCAGACCGCGTTCCTCGCCCAATTTCGGCAAGAGTACCTCGCGGGTCGTGCCGGGGTAGGTGGTCGATTCGAGCACCACCACCATGCCCTGGTGCATGTACTTCGCCAGTTCGTCCGTCGCCGCCAGGATGAACGACATATCGGGGTCGCCGGTCTTGCGCAGCGGGGTCGGGACGCAGATGCTGACGGCCTCGGCCTGACGCAGCACGGCGAAGTCGGTCGTCGCCTTGAGTTTCCCGGCCTGGACGAGTTTCGTCACCGTTTCGGTCGGCACATCCGGGATGTAAGAGACGCCCCGGTTGAGCGCCTCGATCTTGCGCCCGTCGGGGTCCACGCCGGTGACGGTGAACCCGGCCTCGGCAAAGACGACCGCCAGCGGCAAGCCGACATACCCCATGCCGAGCACGGCGACGGCGGCGGTCTTGTCCTGCAATTTTCCGATCAACGTGTCTTTGGTCGTCATTCTTTCTCCATCAACTGGGCTAGAACAAACTCAATTGCTTTGGCTGCTCTTCCGGCGGCTCCTCGGCCGGGACGGCCACCACGGTTTTCAGCGCCGCCCGCGCCTGTTCGAGCAGTTTGGGCAGCAGGGCAAAGTCCTGGGCCAGGATCGGCAGATTGGCCGGCTGGTGCAGCGCCGCCGCCGGATGATACATGGCAATCACGAAACGCGCTCCCACCCGCCGCATCTGTCCGTGCACGGCGCTGATCTTCGCCCCCGGCAGGAACTTGTTCATCGAGTAGCGGCCGAGGGTGATGATAATCTTCGGGTTGAGCGCCGCGATTTGCCGCTCCAGGTACTCGTTGCAGGCGGCCAGTTCCTCCGGCAGCGGGTCACGGTTGCCGGGCGGACGGCATTTTACCACATTGCCAATCCAGACTTCCTCACGCTTCAGGCCGGCCTTGGCCAGCAGTTCGTTGAGCAAATTGCCCGCCGCGCCGACGAACGGCCGCCCCTGCTCGTTTTCATAAAAGCCCGGCCCTTCGCCGATGAACATGATCTCAGCATGGGCCGGCCCCTCCCCCGGCACCGCCTTCTTGCGCGAACGATGCAAGGCACATTTCTGACAGACGGCCACTTCAGCCGCAATTTGAGCCAGAGTCTCTTCGGCGTTCATGCCACCTCCAGGTGATCCAAGTCCTCCAGAGTCATGAGCAACGCGTCTTCCTGATTGTCTTTGTAATAGCCCGGGCGGCGCCCGCTGACCACGAAACCGTACTTGCGATACAGGTTTTGGGCCGCCAGGTTGCTCGCCCGCACCTCCAGAAAGGCCGTCCGGGCGCCCTCCCGACGGGCCGATTGCAACGCCGCGATCATCAACCGCTCGCCAATCCCCTGCTGACGAAAATCGGGATGGGTCGCAATCGTGGCAATGTGCGCCTCATCCACCGTCAGCCACAAGACCAGCATGGCGACCACGCGCCCGTCCACTTCGGCCACCCAGCCGCGCGAAGCGGGGTTCTCGCTCACCTCGAAGCGGAACGACCGCTCCGGCCACGGCAGGCTGAACGACAGACTATCGATCTTGTGGACGGCAGGCACATCCTCCAGAGTCATGCGCCGGATGACCAGGTTCACACTGGCGGACCTCCGGCCACGTGCAAATAGAGGGGCGCCAGCCCGGCAGGCGCGTCGACCTCGCCCGCCTGCCAGCGCCGCCAGGCCAATTCGGCCAGCAAGGCCGGCCGGCGAACACACTGCGCCGCGGAAGCCAGGCGCACATTCTTGAATTTGCGCCGCAAATGATGAATATCCTCGACCGTCAATTCGCCGCACACGATCGTCGGCCGGCGGATCTTCGCCGCCAGTTCCTCGGCGGTCGTCACCTGGGCCGGACCCTCGGCCTGCCACCCCTCCGCCGCGGCGCGGTACCAGACCAGGGCCAGCCGTCCGCGCCCGGCCTGTAGGACGGCCGCCAGGCGCGGCCGAGGCTCGGATCCGGCCGGCGGGAGCGGAACGGCCGCAGCGACCACATCCAGAGTCGGGACGCCGATCAGCGGCAACGAGCGTCCCAGCGTCAATCCCTTTGCAAAAGCCAATCCCACCCGCAGGCTGGTGAACGAACCGGGGCCGATCGCCACCCCCACCGCCTGCAACGCCTCCACCCTCGCCCCGACGCGTTCCAGCAAGCCGCTCAGCGCCGGCGCCAGTTCGCGGGTGTGATTCAGGCGGGTGACCCAGACCAGTTCGGCCGTCACCCGGACGCCGTCGTAGAGCGCCAGGCCGGTCTGGGCAGTGGAGGTGTCAATGGCCAGCAACATCAATCGGCTCCGTAGATCGTCTGCCGCAGGGCTTTCTGCAAGTCCTCATAGCGCCTGCCGACGCCGGTAAATCGCAGCAGACGATGTTCTTCAGATTCATATTCCAGATACACCCACATCCGCCCGGCAGGCAAGAGCGGAGCAAGTCGCTCCGGCCATTCGATCACCAGCGGGCCGCCGGCCAAGAAAGTCTCCAGATCGAGTTCTTCGGCCTCGGCCAGGCTTTCGAGGCGGTACGCATCGAGGTGATAGAAAAGACCGCCATCTGCCCGCCGGTAAACATTGACCAACACGAAGGTCGGACTGGAAGCCTGATCGAAAGCGCCCCAGCCGGAGGCCATGCCCTGCACCAGGGTGGTCTTGCCCGTCCCCAGATCGCCCTGCAGGCAGATCAGGTCGCCGGGCTGTAAGAGCGCCCCCAAGCGCATCCCCAGGCGGCGGGTCTGTTCGGGCGAACGGCTGAAGATTTCGAAAGCAAGCGCGTCCAGAATGGGCATGGCGAGGGGATTATACTACATGGATTTCAGCCCCTCGAAACCGTACAGGTCAAGAGACTCTCTTGACCTGTACAAAATAGAACAAATATTCTATTTTTTGTTATGGCAAAAAATGGAGAGCCGATCACAGTTCCTGGCGGCGGAAGATCAGCCAGGCTGCCAGCAGGGCAGTAAGGATCAGCCCCAGGCTGACTCCCAGCGCCGCCCAGGCCGGGTCGGCGTGTCCGAGCGCCAGCCCCGCCCCCCACTCGAACAGCCGCCCGGGGAAGTAGTCCCCGATGCGCGGCAGCGACCCGACGCCTGCCACCAGCAGGAGGGCAGCAAAGGCCAATCCTGCGGCCGCGGCCTGCGTGCGCGCCAGGGTGCTGCACAGGAGAGTCACGGCGAGATAGACCAGGAAGACGACCAGCATCAGGCCGCTCAGCGCCAGGAACGGCCCCCACGTCAACGGCTCGAACAAGAGCAGAGTGTAGTACCAGCAGCCCAAAGCGGCCAGCGCCAGACTGACGACAAAGACGATGCCCAGGGCAGCGAACTTGGCGAGCAGGAAGTCCAGCCGCGAGAGCGGATGCGTCAGCACCATCGCCGCCGTGCCGCGTTCCTTCTCCTGGGCCACCGCGCCCATGCTCATCAGCACGGCCAGCAAAATGCCAAACTGACTCATGTTCTTGACGTACTGCACCACCGCATCGGCCAGCGTCGGCGGGGGGATCATTTCGGCCAGGCCGGGCGGCAGGTCGGGGATGGACCTGAGCAACTCCGGCGTGAACTTCGCCAGCAGCGGCGAGGCCAGCCCAAAGGCCGTCAGGACTGCCGCCACGATCAGCAGGCGCTTCGTCCGCACCTGCTCCAGCCACTCTTTGCGCAGCGCTGCGAAGAACTTCATTCCGCCGCCTCCTTTCCGGTCAGTTGCAGGAAGACCTCTTCCAGCGAGGGCCGCGTCTCCTCGAAGCGCCGCAGGACGACGCCCTCTGCCACCGCGCAGGGGAGAATCTCTTGGCGGGCGCGCTCCAGGTCGTTGACGGTGACGCGCACCGTTTCCCCGTCCAGGCTTACGGCGGCGGCCCAGGGCTGGACCTTGAGCCTGTTTACCCAACGACCGGCAGACGCGGCGTCGGCAGCCTCGGCCGCGAAGACCGGCTGGGCGTACTGCGCCAGCAGCGTCTCGCGCTGCGCCTGGACGAGCATCCGTCCCCGGGCGATGATTCCGACCACGTTGCAGACGCGTTCCACATCGGCCAGGATGTGGCTGGACATCAGCACCGTGCAGCGGCCGCGCAGGTTCTCGATGGCCTCGAGCATTTCCTTGCGCCCGGCCGGGTCGAGGGCGCTGACCGGTTCATCCAGCAACAGAACGTCCGGGTTGTGGACGAGGGCGGCGGCCAGTCCCAGCCGCTGGCGCATGCCGCGCGAGAATCCGCCGATGCGCCGCTTGGCAACCTCGGCCAGATGGACGAGTTCGAGCAGTTCGCGGCTGCGACGGGCGCGGTCGGCGGCGGAAAGCCCGTGCAGGCGGCCAAGGTGATCGAGGAATTCGAGCGGCGTCATCCAGGGGTAAAAAGCCGGTTCCTCGGGCAGGTAGCCGAGGCGGGAGGCCGGGGCGCGGCCGTCGGCGGTCAGGTCCACGCCCGCCAGGCTGGCCCGGCCGGAGGTCGGGCGCGCCAGCCCGGTCAGGATGCGCAGGGTGGTCGTCTTGCCCGCCCCGTTCGGGCCGAGGAAACCGTACAGAACGCCCTGCTCAACGGCCATGTTCAGGCCGTCGAGGGCGCGGACTGCGCCGTAGTGTTTGTGCAGATTCTCGACCCGGATCATTCCTCCTGCCTTCCGAGAATGAAATACAGGATGGGGCCGATGAAATTGACCAGCACGATGACGAGCAGCCAGGCCCACTTCGGGCCGCGCGTGCGCCCGCGGCGCAAGAGGTCGAGCAGGGCGGCGATCATCAAGCCGAGTTGGATCATCACAATCGGGATCAGGAAAGGAAGGTATTGCTGGAGTTCAGGCGGAAGCATTTTCACTCCTTCACGAGGGCATCGAGCGCCAGCGGCGGGCGGTTCGGTCGAGCGGACGTTTGGCGAGGACCTGCGCCTGGTTTGAGTTCTCGATGGTGCGGAAGGCAATCACTTCCCAGCCTTCGGCGCCCCATTGGTTGAGTTCGGCCTCCAGGTCGGCGTCTTTGACGCCTTTGAAGAACGTCCCGAAGGTCTGGACTCGGTATTCCCATTGATTGGGTTCTGACATGCTTTCCTCCGAAAATCGGGCGAAAACAGGAAGTTATTTTCAACCTGGGCCTTTACAACGGCCTGTTTCACGTGAAACTCTGCCGGTTTATTAGGACATTTTGAGGAACTACACAAGCATACTCATTACGGAAATTCTTTGTCACAGATTACGCGGATTTTCACAGATGTTGTTCTTAAATCCGTGCCAATCTGTTTAATCTGTGGCTAAAAGCGCTTTGGCGCGGCTTTATTTTTTTCCTGACGCTCTTCCCGCGCAAACAGGACGTAGGAATAGACGACAGGAACGAAGATGGCGACCATCAGGACGGCGAGCATCAGCCAGATGCCGATTTCACCCAGGAAGGCGCTGACGAGAATGACCACGCCGCTGGCGATGAAGGTTTTCGCTCCCAAGGCGTGCGTTTTTTCCCAGACCGTATCGCTGGAAAGAGTCCAGGGGGTGCGGATGCCGATGAAGAAGTTGCGCTTGGCGTTCTTGATCAGGTAGCCGATGCCGATGAAGAGCAGGCCCATCGCCGGCAGGAGCGTGCGCGTCATGTTGAAACGGTAGCCGAGGGCGGCGGCCAGGGTCAGGCCGTAGACGTAGAGCATATAGACCACGAAGCCGACGATGAACAGATTGTAAATACTGCGGAATTTGGCAATGTTGGCCTTGAGCGGGTCAATGAATGGGACGGCAAACAGAAGCAGGGTCAGACCGGCGGTTGTCAGCGGCAGCAGGAAGACGCCCCAGAAACGTGACATGTAGCCGTCCACCTCGCCGGCGGCGTTCCAGTGGGAGGGCATCGGGTCGGGGAGTTGAGCGTAGAGCGCCAGGCCGACAACGGCGGCGGCAAGAACGAGCGAGAACGAAAGGATGAGGGTCAGTTTGTTGGACATGGTTTCTCCTTGTGGTGTAGGTCGGAATGCCATTCCGACCTACAAGTTTCACGTGAAACGAGTGGGATGGAAACTACTTTTCTTTTGATTGGTTCTGTTGCGCCAGCGAGACGATGCCGCTCAGCCCGCCCAGGTTCATCGTGTCCACCGCGCTGGAGGGGACGATGACCAGCGCGCCCTTCTCCTTCAGCCCCTCGAAGAGCATATTCATGGCGCGCAGGTGCAGAGCGGTGGGATTATCGGCATAAGCCCGCGAGGCCTCGGCAAAGGAATCGGCGATCTGCTTTTCGGATTCACCCAGGATGACGCGCGCCTGACGTTCGCGCTCCGCCTGCGCCTGGCGCGACATGGCATCTTCCAGTTCCTGCGGGATGACGATGTCGCGAATCTCGACCGATTGGACGGTCACGCCCCAGGGCGTGGTGCGCTCGTCAATGATTTTCTGCAGGTCGGCGTCCATCTTGGCGCGGCCGACCAGGATGTCGGCCAGCATGCTCTGACCGATGATTTCGCGCAGGGCGGTCTGGGCGGCCCAGGCAATGGCGGCGCGATAGTCGGCCACCTCCAGGGCGGCCTTCTCCGCGTCCCAGACGACCCAGAAGAGGACGGCGTCCACGTCCACGGGGACGGTGTCCTTGGTCAGCGTTTTCTCGGCCGAGAAGGGCGTCACCATGACGCGGTGGTCAATCCAGTTCGGGATGGTGTCCACGATCGGGATGATCCAGAACAGGCCCGGGCCGGCCAGTTTGCGGAATTTTCCCAGCCGCAGGATAATGGCCTTCTCCCATTGCGAAGCAATCTTCAGCGCAAACAGAAAGTAGATTCCCACCAGGGTCATTCCCAGAACGAACAAGCCGATCCATGTGTCCGAGACGTGGCGGCTTTGCAGGGAAAAGGATCCGACGATCGCCACACCCAGGAACAGGACAAACGCCATGGCCGCCACGCCGGGGATGTGCGGGTCCGGCCTGGTTCCCTGAGTAGGTTGAGCAGCAGTTCTAGAAATCGGACGATCGGACATGTTAGACTCCTTCCTCGAATTCAATGGGTTGCAGGCGGCCGTTTTCTTTCCAGCGGCGCACCTGTTCATTCACAAAGTCCACAAACTCGTCGGGCGAGGCCCCCATCCGCTCGGCTTCGATCAGGGCGCGCTGGATGAGCGCCCGAACGGCCCGGCGGCGGATCTCGGCGCTGACTTCGGGCGGCGGCATCTCGAGAATGTAGGTGCCGCGTCCCTGTTGAGTGGAGATGACCCCGGCTTCATCCAGGATGCGGTAAGCGCGCGCCACCGTATTGAAATTGATGCGCAATTCCTGTGCCAGGGCGCGCACGGTAGGCAACTGGTCGCCGGGCTTCAAACGGCCGTCGGCAATCCGTTCTTTGATGCGTTCGACCACCTGAAGATAAATGGGAACGCCAGAGCGAAAGTCGAGTTCGAGATTCATCATTGTATCATTGTACAATTGTATAATTGTATTATTGTACTAATTGTATCTCGTCCGCCGGATTTGTCAAGGGGTCGGCGGCTTCCGAGGGCCGGCAAGCGGGACCCGATTCCTGCAAACCAAGCCGGTCTTTGTTTTGCTGCGTGGTAGAATATCTAGGCTCGACATTTCCAGAAAGGAGATCGTATGGAACAACAGACCGGTACCTTTGCAGTCAAAAAAGGACTGGCGCAAATGCTCAAGGGCGGCGTCATCATGGACGTGGTGACGCCGGAACACGCCAAAATTGCGGAAGACGCCGGCGCGTGCGCGGTCATGGCGCTGGAGCGCGTCCCGGCCGATATCCGCGCCCAGGGCGGCGTGGCGCGCATGTCGGACCCCGAACTGATTCTCAAAATCATGGATGCGGTTAGCATCCCGGTCATGGCCAAGTGCCGCATCGGTCACTTCGTCGAGGCGCAGATTCTCGAAGCCATCGGCGTGGACTACATTGACGAGTCCGAAGTGCTGACGCCCGCCGACGAGGAACATCACATCAATAAGCACCTCTTCAAAGTCCCGTTTGTATGCGGCTGCCGCAACCTGGGCGAGGCCCTGCGGCGCATCGGCGAGGGCGCGGCGATGATCCGCACCAAGGGCGAGGCCGGCACCGGCGACGTGGTCGAGGCCGTCCGTCACGCCCGCGCCGTGCTGGGCGAAATCCGCCGCCTGACCACCATGGCCGACGAGGAACTGATGCACTACGCTAAAGAAATCGGCGCGCCCTACGAACTGGTCAAAGAGACCAAGGAACTCGGCCGCCTGCCGGTGGTCAACTTCGCCGCCGGCGGCGTGGCCACTCCCGCCGACGCGGCGCTGATGATGCAACTCGGCATGGACGGCGTCTTCGTCGGTTCGGGCATCTTCAAGTCCGGCGACCCGGCCAAGCGCGCCGCCGCCATCGTCAAGGCCGTCACCCACTACAACGACCCGGCCATCCTGGCCGAGGTCAGCAAGAACCTGGGCGAGCCGATGGTCGGGCGCAACGTCTCCACCATGCCGGAAATCGAGAAGATTGCCGGCAGAGGCTGGTAAAGCGATGATGGACGGTAGACGGTAGACCATAGACCGTCCACCGTCCACCGTCCACCGTCTACCGTCTACCGTCTACCGTCCACCGTCTACCGTCCACCGTCTACGGTCTAAACTATGAAAATCGGAGTCCTTGCTATCCAAGGCGATTTCGCCGAACACATCGCCATGCTCCAACGCCTCGGCGTAGAGACCGCCGAAGTGCGCCTGCCGCGCCACCTCGAGGGGCTGGACGGCCTGATCATCCCCGGCGGCGAATCGACCACCATCGGCAAACTGGCCGTGGACTTTGGCCTGCTGGAGCCGCTGCGCGAGTTCGGCCAGACGCGCGCCATCTGGGGCACCTGCGCCGGAGCGATCTTCCTCTCGAAGGACGCCCGCCGCAACCAGCCGCTCCTCGGCCTGATGGACATCACCGTCCAGCGCAATGCCTTTGGCCGCCAGGTCGATTCGTTCGAGGCCGACCTCGATATCCCCGAACTGGGCGAGGGCGGGCCGTATCACGCCGTCTTCATCCGCGCCCCCATCCTCGAGACGGTCTTCGGCGAGGCGCGCCCTCTGGTCGCCCTTCCCGACGGCCGCATCGTCGCCGCCCGGCAGGGCAAACTGCTGGCCACCTCCTTCCACCCAGAATTGACCGCCGACACGCGCTTCCACCGCTACTTTCTTACTTTAGCGGGTTGACATGCACGTCCGTTCGCTCGACTTCCTCGACTTGCCCTTCCTATCGCGCTACCGCCGCGACGTCTTGCCGCTGGACAGCGCCCGCCTGTTGACGCGCGGCAACCCGCTCGGCGCGGCCGCCCTGCTCGCCTACCTCGACCCGCGCCATTTCATCTATACGGCCGTCGCCAGAGAAGACGATACCGCCCTGATGGGACAGATCACCCTCGACGAGGGCGGCACATCTGCCCGTTTGACTTTTCTTGCCCCCGCCAAACACCTCGACCGATTGATCCAGCCCCTGCTCGATCACCTGACCTACAAAGCCGCCGAATGGGGCGCCCTGCACCTGCTGGCCGAGGTGGACGAGGACTTGCCGGCCTTCAAATTCCTGCGACAGGCAGGTTTCTCGATGTACGCCTGGCAGCGCATTTGTAAGTTGCCCCCGACGAAGAGATTGCCGGAGGCCAGCCCCTGGCGGGCTGCCGAAGAGCAGGATTGGCCGGCGGTGCAGTCCCTCTATGCCCAGATCATCCCGGCACTGCTCCAGCCGGTCGAGACGCTGCCGCGTCAGGCCGTCGGGCTGGTGTGCTTTGGCGAAAACAATTTGCAAGCCTACGCCCTGTGCCGCAGCGGACCGGCAGGAGCCTTCATCCAGCCGCTCGTCCCGCCCGATTCGGGCGATTTCTCGGCGCAGATGGCCGGTCTGATGCAGGCCGTCAACGAAGGCCCCCGGCCCCTCCACTTTTGCGTCCGCTCCTATCAGGCCTGGCTCGAAGCGCCGCTCGAAGAGTTGGGAGCCGAAGTCGGACCACGCCAGGCCGTCATGGTCAAACGGCTGGCAAGGATGATCAAAGAAACCCAGCCGGCCACGACGACGATCGAAAAGACGCTGGCCAAAGCCAAACCCGCCGCGCCGATCAGCCGCGTGGAGATTCAGACTCCCGAAGTCTTGAACGCTTCGAAAGTCTGGCCCTGCACATGATACAATATCGGTAAAGAATCACTTTTTCGCCTCGAATCGAACGAATGGGCCGAACCCCATTGAGCCATTCGTGACATTCGATGCAAAAGATCCTTATGACCCAACTCCGCATTACCGACGACCTCGACGCCCTGATGGGCGTCCTGCCCGAAGACATCGCCCGCGCCGTCCGCAAGGCCGATGACAGCGACAACCTGCTCGAAGTCATCCTCGACCTCGGGCGCGTCCCCACGGCGCGCTTCGTGGACCGCGAAATCGTCCTGCGCCAGAGCGAAGTGACCCGCGCCGAAATCGACTACGTGGACGAGCGCGTCGGCGAATTCGACGCCGACAACCGCGCCGGCATCGAGCGCACCCTGCACCGCATCTCGGCCATCCGCAACCGGCGCGGCCACATCGTCGGCCTGACCCTGCGCGTCGGGCGCGCCGTCTACGGCACGGTGGACATCATCCAGGACATCATCGAGAGCGGCAAATCGCTGCTCATCCTCGGCCGCCCCGGCGTCGGCAAGACCACCCTCTTGCGCGAAGCGGCGCGCATCCTGGCCGAGAGCAAGCGCGTCGTCATCGTGGACACCTCCAACGAAATCGGCGGCGACGGCGACGTGCCGCATCCGGCCGTCGGGCGGGCGCGCCGCATGCAGGTGCGCGAGCCGATGCTCCAGCACGAGGTGATGATCGAAGCGGTCGAAAACCACAACCCCGAAGTCATCGTCATTGACGAGATCGGCCGCGAACTCGAAGCCGCCGCCGCCCGCACCATTGCCGAGCGCGGCGTCCAACTCATCGGCACCGCCCACGGCCAGACCCTCGACAACCTGCTGCTCAACCCGACCCTCTCCGACCTGGTCGGCGGCATCGAGGCCGTCACCCTCTCGGACGAGGAAGCCCGCCGGCGCGGCACCCAGAAGACCGTCCTCGAGCGCCGTTCCCCCCCCACCTTCGACGTACTGGTCGAGATCCAGCAGCGCGACCGTCTCGCCGTCCACATGGACATCGCCGCTTCGGTCGATTCGCTCCTGCGCGGCTACCCGCTCCCACCGGAGATCCGCTCGCGCGGCGCCGACGGGCAGATTCACATCGAAACAGCCGCCCCCCGCGCCCGTCCCGAATCTGAATTCCGCATCGAAAACGGCGCCCTGAATGGCCCGCGCCGCCCGCCTCGACCGACCCAGCGCGAGAGCACCGCCCTGCCAGCCGATTCCGCCCCGGCCGACGAATCCCACCGCTCCCCCCTCCAGCCGATCCGCGTCTACCCTTACGGCGTGGCGCGCGACAAATTGATGCAGGCCGCCAAGCGGATGGGCGTGCCGGCCATCATCGTCAAAGACCAGGGGGAAGCAGACGTATTCGTCACCCTGCGGGCGCACTACCGCGACCGTCAGCAAGCCGTCACCCAGGCCGAACACCGCGGCATGCCGATCTACGTCCTGCGGGCGAACACCGTCAGCCAGATGGAACAATTCCTGAGCGACCTGTTCAACCTATCCGAAGTCGTGCCCTCGCCCTCTGAGATGGACTACATCCGCAACCAGACCCAGGCTGCGATTGCCGCCGTCCTGAACGGCGAGCGCTGGGTCGACCTGCCGCCCGGCCCCGCCGCCGTGCGCCGTCTGCAGCACGAGATGGCGCGTCAGGCCGAATTGGTCTCGCACTCCTACGGCAAGGAGCCGCGCCGGCACGTCAGGATTTTTCGAGAATAGGTCGCCGGTTCCCTCCTCCCTCTTTCACCGTTTCCCATGTTCATCACTCTCGAAGGCCCCGAAGGCTCCGGCAAGACCAGTCACATCCCCTCCCTTGTGGAGTACCTGCGCGAGAAAGGCTACCGAGTGTTCCCGACCCGCGAACCGGGCGGGACCTCCATCGGCGAGCAAATTCGCGAGGTGCTGCACAACCTGAAGAACACCGAGATGCACCCGCGCACCGAGACGCTGCTCTACCAGGCGGCGCGAGCGCAGTTCGTCGAGCAAATCGTCCGGCCGCGCCTGGCAGCGGGCGAAATCGTCCTCTCCGACCGCTACGCCGACTCGACCCTCGCCTACCAGGGCTACGGCCACCAGCAGGACCTGGAGCAGGTGCGCGCCCTGATCCGCTACGCCACCGGCGGCCTGCTCCCCGACCTGACCCTCCTGCTCGATGTGGATGTGGAAACCGGCCTGCAGCGCAAGAAGAAAGCCGCCGAGTGGAACCGCCTGGACGCCTACACCCTGGACTTCCACCGCCGCGTCCGGGCCGGCTATCTGGAGATGGCCGCCGCCGACCCGCAGCGCTGGCGGGTGGTGGACGCCTCCCGCGACTGGGAAGCCGTCCAGGCCGATCTGCGCCTGCTCCTGCTGAAAAAACTGGCTTGAGGCGCAATCCCCCTCTATTCAATCTATTTGGATATAATTGGGGATATTTCCCATGCCTTTAACCCATCCCCTCTCTCGCCTCGTCGTTCTGGGGCTGTCTGCCGCGCTGCTGACTGCCTGCGGCGCTCCGGCCTCCCTCCCGCCGCCGACTGCCACTCCCGCCGCGCCGATTGCCTCTCCAACGCCGCGCCCCGCTCCCACCGCCACCCCGCTTCCGGCCCCCACCCTCACCCCCGAACCGCCCTGGTACCGGCCGCTCGACCCAGCCCTCGGCGCGCTGCGCTACCAATACGCCGAGGTGACGACCGACGCCGCCCGTGTCTACGTCAGCCTGCAAGACGCCGCCTCCGCCAGTCCCAACTTTGGCTACCTGCCGCACTATCCCGCTTACGTCGCCTACACCACCACCCAGCAGCAGGACGGCCGCACCTTCTACCTGACCAATTTGGGCTGGATGACCGGTGACGACCTGCGCCCGCTCGTTCCATCTTCCTTCAGCGGCATCCTGCTCACCCGGCCGGTCGCTTTCCGCTTCGGCTGGGTATTGAACGAGACGAGCAGCACCAACAGCCAGGGCGCGCCGGTGCGCCCCTATTCGCGCTATCAGATCGTGTATGAGATCGGCGCTCAGGGCGCCCGGCCGGGATTCCTGGCCGTCGGCGCCGACGAGTGGCTGCCGCAGGAGGCCGTTGCCCTGCTGGATCCGGCCATCCCCCCCGAGGCGAGCGACCTGTGCCGTTTCATTTACGTGAATCTGGACGAACAGACGCTGGCCGTTTACGACGGCTGTGCCCTGGTCTTTGCCACCCTCATCTCCTCCGGCCAGGACCCGCGCTGGACGTTTGCCGGCCGCTTCTGGATTCTGAACAAAGTCGAGTACACCACCGTCACGCCCCCCGAAGGCTCGCTCAGCGAATACTATATCGAGGGCCTGCCCTACTTCATGACCTATTACGGCGACCTGGGCTTCCACGGCGTCTACTACCACGACGATTTCGGGACGCCCGTTTCGCACGGCTGCATCAACCTGGCCCCCGCCGATGCCCGCTGGTTGTATGATTGGGCGCGCCTGGGCGAGTACGTCGTCCTGCACCGCGCCCCCTGACGGGGCCGCTCAACCGCCCAGGTCGGCGTCCGCCTCGCCCAGCCCGAGGTCGGGGACCTCTTTTTCGATCTCCTCCGGGCTTTGTCCCTTCTCCAGGCGGTCCACCACCTCGTCGAATTCGGGCGGCAGGTCCTCGCCCAGTTCGCGTCCCATCCGGCGCATCATCCGCCCCAAGGCCTGCGGATCGTCCTCCAGCCCCGCCAGCGCGGCCGGATCGGCCAGCGATTCGAGGCGGCTCTCCTCCGACTTGGCCACGCGCACGCGCGGAATCCGCCGGCGGACGTTCCGGCTCTGACAGTGCGGGCAGACGACCGGCCGACGCCCGTACTCGGCATAGGTCAGGAAAATTTCGAAGCGGCGGTTACAATCGAGGCAGCGGTAATCGTAGAACGGCATGTCTTAATTTTAATCGAATTGATGTTCATCTGTGTTGAACTGTGGTTTAATACGCTCTATGACCGATTCCGATTTCACCATCTATCAGCCGCAGCCTTTGCTCATCGTCATCTCCGGCCCGTCGGGGGTGGGCAAAGACAGCGTCGTGCAGGCGCTGAAAAGGCGCGGTCTGCCTTTCCACTTCGTGGTCACAGCCACCACCCGCCCGCCGCGCCCCGGCGAGGTCAACGGGCAGGATTACTTCTTCGTATCGAAAGAAGAATTCGCCCGCCTGATCGACCAGGGCGAATTGATCGAATATGCCATCGTTTACAACGATTACAAAGGCATCCCCAAACAGCAAGTGCGCGAGGCGCTTGCCTCCGGCAAGGATGTCATCATGCGTTTGGACGTGCAGGGCGCGGCCACGGTCCGCAAACTGGCGCCCGAGGCCGTCCTGATCTTCCTGACCACCCAGGACGAACAAGAACTGATCGCCCGCCTCAACAAGCGCAAGAGCGACAGCGCCGAGGATTTGAGCCTGCGCATTGCCACCGCCCGTCAGGAACTCAAGCGGGCGGCCGAATTCGACTACGGGGTGATCAACGCCGACGGCCGGCTGGATGAAGCCGTCGAGGCGGTAATCGCCATCATCCGCGCCGAGCATCATCGCATCCACCCGCGCCGGGTCAGCCTGTAAACCCAGAGGAAACCGCATGAACCCGTATCCCGTCCCTCCCTCCGCCCCTCCGCCTGTCAGACGGTCGGACGCGCCCGTCCGGCCCCTGCTGACCTACAGCCTGCTCGGCCTGACGGTAGGCATTTACCTGTTGCAAATCTTGGGACAAGCCTTGAACTTCGACCTGGTCACCCTCCTGGGCATCAAGTACAACGATTTCATCCGCCAGGGAGAACTGTGGCGGCTGATCACGCCGGTCTTCCTGCACGGCTCGATTCTGCACATTGCGATGAACATGTACGGCCTGTTCATCTTTGGGCCGGCGCTCGAAAGTCGTTTTGGGCGGGCGCGTTTCTTCCTGCTCTACTTCCTGAGCGCCTACGCCGGCAACGTCCTGTCTTTCCTGCTCAACCCGAACCCCTCCCTGGGCGCCTCGACCGCCATCTTCGGCCTGATCGCCGCCGAGGGGATGTTCCTGTTCCAGAACCGCCAACTGCTCAGCGACCGCGGCCGGGCCCAAATCATCAACATGATCGTCATCGCCGGCTACAACCTCATGTACGGGCTGGTCAACATCCGCATCGACAACTGGGGCCATATCGGCGGCCTGCTCGGCGGCTTGATCTTCACCTGGTTCGGCGGGCCGCGCTTCCGGGTGGAGGGAATCTACCCCACCTATCAACTGGTGGACGAACGCCAGGGCCACGGCGCCCTCTCCGGCACGGCGGCGGTGCTGCTCTTCTTCATTCCTCTGACCGTCCTCGGCTGGATCTGGCCGATGGGTTGAGAAAATCTTGAACGTGAAAGAATTGTCTCATCCGGCGCGGCGGCGCGCCGCCGCCTGGCCGACCGTTCTCCTGCTCTTCCTGACCCTCTGCCTGCTGGCCTACGCCCTGCGCGTCCCCCTCCTGACCGGCGTGGGCCGCTACCTGATCGTCGAAGACGAACTGCAGGAGGCCGACATTCTCTTCCTGCTCAACGGCGACTTCAACACCCGCCCCTTCTACGCCGCCGAACTCTACGCCCGCGGCCTGGCGCCGCGCATCGTCATCGCCCGCGCCGAGGCCAGTCCGGCCGAGCGGCTGGGCCTGTTGCCCAACGAGACCGACCTCTCGGTCGCCATTCTGGAGCGGCAGGGCGTGCCGCCTACGGCAATCACCGTCCTGCCGGTGCCGGGCGGAGTGACCAGCACCTACGATGAAGCGGTCGTCCTGCGCGCCTATGTCGAGGCCAATGACATCCAGCGTCTCATCCTGGTCACCTCGGCCTTTCACACCCGCCGCGCCGGCTGGATCGTGCGACAAGCGCTCCACGGCCTGGACGTAACCGTGCAACTGGCCGCCGCCCGGACGCCCGATTACGACGAAACCAACTGGTGGCAGAGCGAGGCCGGCCAGATCAACGTCAACAACGAGTACATCAAACTTATGTACTATTTGCTCAAATACAGATGAGGCCTTCTCGGCGGTTTGTTTTTGCACAACGACCTCCCGCTTCTACAGGAGGTCGTTGTTCACTCAATGGCCTCTTTCAGTCTCTTCGCCAGTTTGCTGAAATGGGGGGTGTAACGCATTTCATCTGCGCGCGGACGGGGCAAATCCACTTTCATTTCAAACTTGACCCGCCCCGGGCGCTGACTGAGCACCAGGACGCGGTCGGCCAAGAACAGCGACTCGCCGATGGAATGCGTCACCATCAGCACCGTTTTCTGGCGCGCCTGCCAGATGCGCGAGAGTTCCTCCCACATGCGTTCGCGCGTCAGGGCGTCGAGCGAGCCGAAGGGCTCGTCGAGCAGCAGCAGGTCGGGGTCGTGGATCAGGGCGCGGGCAATCGCCACCCGCTGGGCCATCCCGCCCGAGAGGTCGCGCGGCCAGGCCTGCTCGAAACCGCTCAGGCCGACCAGTTCGATCAACGCCTGGGCGCGGGCGCGGCGCTCGGCGGGCGGGACGTTTTCCAACTCCAGCGGCAGGGTGATGTTCTCCAGCGCCGTCCGCCAGGGCATGAGATTGGCCTGCTGGAAGACCATGCCGATCTTCGGCTGCCCGCCGGCAAAGACGACCTCGCCGCCGGTCGGCTGCAACAGCCCGGCCAGGACGCGCAGCAGCGTGGACTTGCCGCTGCCCGATGGCCCCAGCAGGCAGACAAACTCCTGCGGGTAAATCTCGAAGGAGGCCGAACCGAGCGCATCCAGCCCGCCGTTGCTATCGGGGAAGGTGACGCTCAACTCGCGGACGGTGAGGATGGGGGGAACCACTTTAGTTGCCTGCCGGTCAGGATGTAGGTCGGATTTTCAATCCGACCTACGGCACAAACGCATTCGTGAAGGCCGCCGAAAGGTCGAGCGGGGCCGAGAGCAGACCCATCTCCAGCAGGGTATCCTGCATGTTTTGCCAGGCTTGCGGGTTGGAGTAGCCGGGGCGCTCGGCGTTCCACAGTTCGATCGAGGTCAACAGCACCTGCATCTGGATGGGGTCCTCCTCGCCCAGGCCTTCGACAAAGTCACGCGAGATGCGATAGGCCGCTTCAGGATCGGCGATGACATCCAACAGACCGTTGAGAAAACCGTTGACCATCCGCCGCACCAGTTCGGGGTTCTCGCGGACGGTCGCCTCGCTGACCAGCAGGCCGTTGCCTGCCAGTTGGACGTAGTCGGCGACGCGCAGTTCGGTCACCTCGTAGCCGCGGGCGCGCAGTTGCACCGGCTCGTTGGCCGTGTAACCGCAGACGACCGGGTTGCGCCCGGAGGCCAGCGCCTCCACCTGGGTGTAGCCGATCGACTCGAGGGTCACCTCCGCCTCGCTCAGACCGCCGGCATGCAGCAGGGCGCGCAGGCCGATGTAGTTGGCCCCGTAGAGGCCGGGCAGACCGATGGTCTTGCCGCGCAAGTCGGCGGGCGAGGCGATGCCCTCGCTGCTCAGCGCCACCACCGAGACCGGATAGCGCTGATACCAGGCCGCCACATAGACGACCGGCAGACCCTGAGCGCGCGCCAGCAAGACCTGCTCGCCGGAGACGATGGCAAACTCCAACTCGCCGGAGCCGACCAGCGCCGCGGCCTGATTCTCGTCCATGTGGGTGATTTCCACCTCCAGCCCCTCGGCGGCAAAGCGACCGTTGGCTATCGCCGCGTAGACCGGCGCAAACTGGATGTTGGGAATGTAGCCCAGCGAGAGACGCACATGCGTCAGCGGCCGGGCGGGTTTGCCGCCGCAGGCGGCGAGCGCCAGCAGCAGAACGAGAAGGGAAAGAGAGACAAGTTTTTTCATTCGTGAGACTCCTGCCAGGAAAGGAATTTTTTCTCCAGCCCGGCGACCAGCGCGTAGAGCGCCAGGGCCAGAGCAATGAGCGTGAAGACGGCCACAAAGACCAGGGCAGTGTCATAGAGACCGCGGGCGGTGTTGATGAGAAAACCCAGGCCGCGGTCGGCGCCGACCAATTCGCCGACCACCGCCCCGATGACCGAGAGCGTCGCCCCGATGCGCAGTCCGCCCAGCAGCACCGGCAGCGCCGCCGGGACCTCGAGCAGGCGGATGATTTGCCCGCGCCGGGCGCGCAGCGAACGCATCAGGTCGTGCAGCGCCCGCGGCACGGCGCGCAGGCCGACGACCGTGTTGACCAGCACCGGGAAGAAGACGATCAACGCGCAGATGAGCACTTTGGAGAACATCCCCGGCCCGAACCAGATGACCAGCAGCGGGGCGATGGCCACCACAGGAATGGCCTGCGAGGCCACCAGGTAGGGCGCGGCCAGCCGCTCGAAGAGTCGCGATTTGGCGACGGCATAGCCCAGCCCGACCGCCGTCAGCGTGCCGCTCAACAGGCCGAGCAGAATCTCGCTCAGGGTGACGGCGGTGTGCAGGAGCAGATTGTCCTGACGCAGGGCGCGCCAGAAACGAACGGCTACTTGCTCCGGCGCGGGGAGGATGAAAGCCGGCAGGCCGCTGAAACGGCTGACCAGTTCCCAGGTCACGAACGCCGCGGCGAGGGAGAGCAAAACCGCCCAGGGCCGCGAGCGGCGCAGGGTTTGGGGGGAGAGGCGCAAAGGGTTCAAGTTCATTCGTTCAATTCGTGCCATTCGAGGCAAAAACAACAGCCCCGTCGCAGGGACGGGGCAGAGAGACACAGACGCGTTTCCATCAAACAAAACCCCGGAAAGCGTGTTTCCGGGGCAAATGGAAAGAGCAGCCCTTGCGGGCGTGTCTTCACCTTCTCTCATCCGGACTGTCACCGTCGGCCCCGGAGTTTCACCGGGTCATGCGCCTCGACACTGCTCGGCGCTCGCGGGCTATACCGCCGGTCGGGGATTGCACCCTGCCCCGAAGGTAGATATTGGATTGGTCGAGATTATAACGAAAGGCTAGCGGTCTGTCAAACTAGGCCTTGACGATGGCAACATCCGCCACCGGGCAGACGGCCTGGCACTGCGGGCTGTCAAAGTGGCCGACGCACTCGACACAGGTGTTGGGATCGATCACATAGGGCGTCCCTTCGGTGATCGAATTGGTCGGGCATTCGGGCAGGCAGGCGCCGCAGGCGATGCATTCCTCTGTAATCTTGAGAGCCATAGGGTTTCTCCTTTTCGATAATTTCGCTATAAGCGTTCTTAAGTTAACCGCATTGGGAGGGGAGCGTCAAATGACAAATGTCGTGGAATTCGATTGATTTTGTCATGATGTAAGTCGAGATTCATCTCGACTTACTGAATCACGCCCAACTGACGGCCGACTTCGGCGAAGACTTCCAGCACGCGGTCGAGTTGTTCATCCGTGTGGGTGGCCATGTAACTGGTGCGCAGCAACTGCATCCCCTGCGGGACGGCGGGCGAAAGCACCGGGTTGACGAAGACGCCGTTCTCGAAGAGCGCCTTCCAGAAGAGCAGGACGGTCGTATCGTCGCCGATGATGATGGGAATAATCGGGGTAGTCGAATTGCCGATATTGAAGCCCAGTTCGCGGTAGCCGTTGCGCATTCTTTCGCCGATCTGCGCCAGGCGCGCCACGCGCTCCGGTTCGTCGCGCATGATGTGCAGGGCTGCCAGCGCCGCGGCCGCGTTGGCCGGGGAAATGCTGGCGCTGAAGATGAGCGCCCGGGCGTGGTGCTTGATGTAATGCATCACCGTCTCATCGCCGGCGACGAAGCCGCCCAGCGAGGCAAAAGACTTGCTGAAGGTGGACATGATCAGGTCAACGTCATCGGTCATGCCGAAGTGCGCCGCCGTGCCGCGTCCCCCGCCGAGCACGCCGAGGGCGTGGGCGTCGTCCACCATCAGGCGCGCCCCATACTTCTTGCAGACCGCCACCAGGTCCGGCAGGGGGACGATGTCGCCGCCCATGCTGTAGAGGCCGTCCACCACCACCAGCCGCCCGACGTTGTCGGGCAGGGCGGCGAGGATGCGCTCCAGGTCGGCGAAGTCGTTGTGGCGGAAGCGTTTGACCTCGCCCCAGCCCAGCCGCGCCCCATCTACAATGCTGGCGTGGTCGTCTTTATCGAGGATGACCACGTCCGAGCGGCTGACCAGCGCGCTGATGGCGCCCAGGTTGGCCTGCATGCCGGTCGAGAAGACCAGCGCCGCCGGTTTGCCGACGTACTCGGCCAGTTCGTGCTCCAACTGCTCGTGCAGTTCCAGCGTCCCGTTCAGGAAGCGCGAGCCGGTGCAGGAGGTGCCGAAACGCTTGATGGCGTCAATCGCCGCCTGGCGGACGCGCGGGTCGGTGGTCAGGCCGAGGTAGTTGTTCGAGCCGCACATAATCAGCCGGTGGCCGCGAAAGACCGCCTCCGTGCCCTCGCTCTCGGTCATGGGGATGAAGTAGGGGTAGAGACCCGAAGCCATGGCCTCCTTGGCGGCAGTAAACTGGCCGCATTTCTCGAAAATGTCCATGATTGATTACCTCGCAAGTTTGGAGTTTTTCCGCCGGGCGTCGGCGACCATCCAATCCATCAGGGGATACACCGCGTTGCCGAGCAGGTTGTTCAAGTGGTAAAAGAGCCAAATATCGAAGCCGGGCAGGATGATGTAGCGGCCGCGCGCCACGCCCTTCAAGATCGCCGCCGCCACGGCCTCTGCCGATTGGACTTTGGCATTGCCGGAAATGGCCTTCGTCTCCGGCGGCTTGAAAGGCGTCTCGTAGGCCAGTTGGGGCGTATCGGTATCGGGCGGGAAGACGATCGAGACGCGGATGCCGTGCGGCTTCATCTCCGCCCGCAGCACGTCCGAGAAGCCGCGCACGGCGTATTTGGAGGCCCCGTAGGCCGAGTAGCCGAAGACGCCCAAAAATCCTGCCCCGGACGAGATGTTGACGATCTGCCCGCTGCGGCGCGCCAGCATCCCCGGCAGGACGGCCTTGACCACGTTGACCGTGCCGAAGTAGTTGATCTCCATCATCTGGCGGAAGATTTCAAGCGGCAGGTCTTGCACGTAGCCGGGGTGGGTGACGCCGGCCGAGTTGATCACCAGGTCGGGCAGGCCATCCTGGCGGGTGAGTTCGGCGAGGAGCGCCTCCACCTGAGCAGAGTCGCTCACATCGGCGGGGAACAGGCGCGGGGTCCGCCCCGCCGCCCGCTCGACCTCGAGGGCGGCTGCCGTTAAAGCGTCTTTTCTCCGCCCGGTGATCCAGACACGCGCCCCCTGGGCGGCCAGCCCTTTGGCCAGCGCCAGGCCGATTCCGCTCGACCCGCCGGTGATGAGGGCCAGTTTGTTTGTGAAGGGCGAGGTCTTGGCCATTTTTGCCTCACAAGCGATAGAGTTGGCCGTACTTGGCCTTGAGATAGGCGATGTAGGGTTCGATGGAAATGTCGCCGCCGGTGACGCGCCGCACCAGTTCGGGGGCGGTGAATTTGCGCCCGTGACGGTAGATGTTTTCGATGAGCCAGCGGTGCAGGGTGTCGAACTTGCCCTGTTTCATCTCGGCGGGGATTTCGGGGTGCGCCTTGAGCGCCGCGGCGTAGAACTGCGCGCCGAGAACGTTGCCGAGGGTGTAGCCCTGGAAGGCGCCGCCGATGACGCCGCCGAACCAGTGGACGTCCTGCAGGCAGCCGTCTTTGTCGTCGGGCGGGAGGATGCCGATGTCGGCCTGGAAGCGTTCGCGCCAGGCTTCGGGCAGGTCGCGGACGGCCAGCGTCCCTTCGAGCATAGCCAGTTCGAACTCGAAGCGCAGCATGACGTGCAGGTTGTAGGTCACCTCGTCGGCATCGGTGCGGATGAGCGACCGCTCGACCTTGTTGACGGCGCGGTAGAAAGTCTCCGGCGAGACGCCCTGGAGTTGCTCCGGGAAGGCCTGCTGCAATTTGGGGAAGAAGTATTCCCAAAAGCCGAGGCTGCGCCCGACAATGTTTTCCCACAGCCGCGACTGGCTCTCGTGGACGCCCGCCGAGGCGCCGCCGGCGAGCGGCGTGCCGTCGTACTTCATGTCCACGCCCTGTTCGTACATGGCGTGACCGGCCTCGTGGATGTTCGAGAAGAGGCACTCGCCGAGGTAATCCTCGCGCACGCGGGTGGTGATGCGCACGTCGCCGACCGAGAAGGAGGTGGTGAAGGGGTGGTGGGTCTTGTCAATGCGCCCGCGGTTGAAGTCGTAGCCGATCTGGCGGACGACTTCTTCGCAGAAGGCCAGTTGCGCCGCCTCGGGGTAGTGTTTGCGCAGGCAGGAGTCGTCGGCCGGCTCCTGGGCGGTGATGGCCTGGACGATGGGGAGTTGGGCGGCGCGCAACTCGGCGAAGAGGCTGCGCACGCTGGCGGCCTTCATGCCGTAGTCGGCGTAGTCAATCAGCGGGTCGGCGATGTGGTCGTAGCCGGGGAAGAAGTCGGCCAGTTCGCGGCTCAGGTCGAGGGTCTTTTCGAGATAGGGCTGCACCTTCTTGAAGTCATTGGCCGGACGGGCTTCGGCCCAGGCCATGTAGGCCTCGGACATGTGGACGTTGAGGCGCGCCATGAATTCGGGGGGGACGCGGGTGGCGCGCTCATAGTTGCGGCGGGTGACGCGGAGGAGGCCGGCGTCATCGTCCTCGTAGGGCAGGCTCTCCTCGTAGGGGCGCAGGTCATCGAGCAAGCGTCCGATGGCCGGGTCAATGAATTTTTCTTGGGCCAGTTTGGCCAGGGTGGCCATCTGGCGGCCGCGCGCTGCGGCGCCACCCGGCGGCATGTAGGTCAACTGGTCCCAGCCGAGCACGCTCGCCGCGCCGTTCAGGTCGGCGATTTCGAGCAGGCGGGTTTTGAGTTCGGCAAGTTTCTTTTCTGCTTCCATCGCTTTCTCCTTGAAAGTAAAGGTCGGGGCAACAGCCGCCCCGACCATTTTAACCCCATTGGAACTTCCCGACACGTCTCTCCAGAAAGGATCAGGCCAGTTGGCCCTTCAATTTCTCGGCCATTTCGCGGTAGGCGGCCAGTTTTTCGCGTTCCTTCTGGACGACCGCGGCCGGGGCTTTGTGGACGAAGTCGCTCGCCAGCAGTTTTTCCAGGCGGGCGATCTGCGCTTCGGTCTCGGTCAGTTCCTTGGCGAGACGGGCGCGCTCGGTCTCCAGGTCGGTCATGCCGGCCAGCGGGACGTAAATCTCGACCGGGCCGACGACCAGGGCGACGGCCTCTTCCGGCTTCGAGTCAAGAGAGCGGTGAATGGTGAATTGAGCCGGGTCGAGGCCGGCCAGGGCGGCGATCACGCCCGACTGCTCTTGGAGCAAGTCCGTCTTTGCCCCGCCGGCCATCGTCGCCGCGATGCGCTTGGCCGGGGCGACCTTTTTCTCGGCGCGCAGGTTGCGGAGGGCGCGGATGACCTCTTGCACCAGGGCAAAGTCGGCGATCTTGGCCTGCTCCCAGCCCTCCTCGGGGCGCGGCTCGGGCCAGGGGGCGATGATGAGCGCCTCGGGCCAGTCTTTAGCAAGAATGGAGAGTGGAGAATGGAGAATGGCCTGACGCAGGTGGCCCCAAATCTCTTCGGTGACGAAAGGTGTGAAGGGGTGGAGTAAACGCAGGCAAATATCCAAGACTCGCGCCAGGGTAATGACCGTCTGCTCTCTGCTCTCCGCTCTCTGCATCTGCAGTTTGGCCACCTCCACGTACCAGTCGGCGAACTCGCTCCAGAAGAACTCGTAGATTTGCCGCCCGGCCTCGCCGAATTGATAGGTCTGGAAGAGGCGCTCCACGTCGCGGACGAGTTGCTGCAGGCGCGCCCAGATCCAACTGTCGGCGAGAGTCCAGGCTGGACGGTGGACGGCGGATGATGGACCGTGGACGGTGGACGGTTGACCGTCTCCAAGCGAGGCGAGGGCCGCAATGACAAAGCGCCCGGCGTTCCAAATCTTGTTAGCAAAGTTGCGGTTGGCCTCGATTTTCTTCAGGCTGATATTCATGTCCTGGCCGGGCGTCGAGCCGACCAGGAGGGTGAAACGCAGGGCGTCGGTGCCGTATTCGTCCATCACCACCAGCGGGTCAATCACGTTGCCGTAGGACTTGCTCATCTTGCGCCCGTGCTCGTCGCGAATCAGCCCGTGCAGGTAGACGGTGTGAAACGGGACTTGGCCGGTGAACTCCAGCCCCATCATGATCATGCGCGCCACCCAGAAGAACAGGATGTCGTAGCCGGTCTCCATGACCGAGGTCGGGTAGAAGTAGCGCAGGTCGGGGGTCTGGTCGGGCCAGCCGAGGGTCGAGAAAGGCCACAGGCCGGAGGAGAACCAGGTATCGAGCACGTCGGGGTCTTGGCGGATGTTCTTGCCGCCGCAGTGGGCGCAGAGGAGCGGGTCGGTGCGGGCGCACATTTCGCCGCCGCAATCGTCACAGTACCAGACCGGGATGCGGTGTCCCCACCACAACTGGCGGCTGATGCACCAGTCCTTGATGTTCTCCAGCCAGTTGAAATAGACCTTCTCGAAGCGCTCCGGGATGATGCGGATGCGCCCGTCACGCACGGCCTCCAGGGCGGCTTTGGCCAGCGGCTCGATCTTGACGAACCACTGCTCGGAAATCATCGGCTCGACGATCTCGCCGCCGCGCTGCGAGCGCGGCACGTTGAGCGTGTACGGCTCTTCTTTGATGACCAGGCCGGCGGCGCGCATATCCTCCCAGAGTTTTTCGCGGCAGACGAAACGGTCGAGACCGGCATACGGCCCGCCGACCTCGGTCACTTTGGCCTCGCGGTCGAGCATCGAGAGGACGGGCAGGCCGTGGCGCTGGCCGATTTCGTAGTCGTTCGGGTCGTGGCCGGGGGTGATTTTGAGCGCCCCGGTGCCGAACTCGCGGTCCACGTAGGTATCGGCGATGACCGGAATCTCGCGCCCCAGGATGGGGACGCGCACCTTGCGCCCGATGTACTTCTGGTAGCGCGGGTCATCGGGGTGGACGGCCACGGCGGTGTCGCCGAGGATCGTCTCCGGGCGGGTGGTGGCGACGGGGATGTAGGCTTCGGAGACTTCCGAAGTCTTAGAGACTTCGGAAGTCTCCGGGACGAGCATATACTTGAAGTAATACAGTTTGCCCGGTTCTTCGGAGTACTCCACCTCCAGGTCCGAGACGGCGGTCTTCAGCCCCGGCGACCAGTTGATCAGGCGCGGGCCGCGGTAGATGAGGCCCTTCTCGTAGAGGCGGACGAAGGCCTCACGCACGGCGCGGCTCAGGCCGTCGTCGAGGGTGAAGCGTTCGCGCCTCCAGTCGCAGGAGGCCCCCAAGCGGCGGATTTGGGTGGTGATGATGCCGCCGTATTTCTCCTTCCAGGCCCAGGTGCGGCGCAGGAATTCTTCGCGGCCAATTTGCTCACGCGTCAGGCCCTCTTTGGCCAGCGCTTTCTCGACCTGCAACTGGGTGGCGATGCCGGCATGGTCGGTGCCGGGCACCCACAGCGCCGGCTCACCCTTCATGCGGTGATAGCGAATCATCAGGTCTTCGAGCGAGACGAACATCGGATGGCCGAGATGCAGTTCGCCGGTCACGTTGGGCGGCGGGATGGAGATGACGAAGGGCTTCTTGGCGGGGTCGAAGTCCGGCTTGCGCGGGTCATTGGAGGGCTGGAAGTAACCGCCCTTTTCCCACATCTCGTAGACGCGCGGCTCGGTGGATTTGAAGTCGTAGGCTTTGGGTAACTGGTATTCGGTCATTCTGACTCCTTTCTTGTCATTTCCGGGCCAGGCTGCCCAGGAAGGCGATCACAAAAACACTGCCCAGAACGATGATTGCCGTCCAGTGGACCGGCAGGGTAATGGTTTTCATTGTTGTGGCCAGAGAATAGATGATCAGGTTGCTCATCAAGAACCAGTAGAGCGTATGCCGGCCAACATCCGCCAGCGGCTTTTGCAGGAAATCCAGACGGGAAAGGAGCAGGGCGGTCAGGTAAGCCAGGTAAACTGCGCCCAGGCAACCGACCATCCAGAAAAAGGACGGCGGGAATCGGTTGGTTAGTCCATACTGGCGGGCGATCAGGAAAACAGCCAGCGCCAGCAAAGCGCCTGCCAGGAATTTCCAGGAAAAACGGATCTGCCGCTGGGCAAAATAGATGCCGAACAAAAAGAAAGGCAGATGCTGGACCGCGGGGTAGGTCGTCACCGGCTGCATTCCAATCAATAAACCGAGATAAACCGATTTGACCTGCGAATAGTCAATGAATGTGGTCAGCAGCAGTCCGGTCACAACCGGCCAGAACAGGAAATCCCTGCGCGGGATATGACGGAAGAACCACGGAACCACTAGCAGGAGCAGCAGCAGGATGGCATATGTGAGCAGGAATTCTGCAATGTAGATCACCAGATCCAGCCTGAGCAGGGATAGAAAATACCGCAGGCTGAAGATACGTTCTTCGAAGACCATGTAAGCGAAAGCGCACAACGCGTATGCGGCCAGGATCCTGAAAACATTGCGCAGGATATGCCGCCAGGGCAGCACTGGTTTTTCCAGGTAGGCTTTGTACACGCTGTAGCCGAAAGCAAAGAGCAGGCCGGGGAAGATCAAGATCTGCAGCGGCCATTTGTCCGGCACCGGCCAGGGAAATTTCAGGTTCAGTCCGGCCTGAGTGTGCGAGAAGACCATCGCCACGATCAACAGACCTTTCATCACGTCCAGCATGACCACGCGCTTGCCCGGTTCTGGCGGAGCAAACAGATTCAATCGAAAAAGTTGGCGGATCTTCTCCATAGATACCTTCCAAATACAATTAAAAAATCCTTTCATCCACGAGGACGAAAGGAAGGACCTTCCGCGGTACCACCTCAATTCGCCCCAAAGGGGCGCTCTCCTGGCTGACGTGTTCATCAGCCTGCGCGCTAACGGGCGCACCCGTGACGTTCTACTTGCCCGTGGCTTTCTTCGTCAATCCATCCAGGCGACTTCGGCCCGGCGCTCCTGCGGAGACTTCCACCGTAGACTTTACTCGTAATCACCGCCAGGGCGCAAAGAACGCCAAAAAACTTTCTAAATTCGCCAAGAAGAGACCTTGGCGACTTCCAAATCGGCTTGGCGCCGTGTGGCGCCTTGGCGGTAAAGTTTATTACAAATAAAGTCGATAGAAAAAGCCCTTGCCGGGCAAGAGCAAG
>CALGPL010000083.1 GCA_937960595.1 uncultured Anaerolineales bacterium
CGAGGCCGTCATCGTCCACATCGCCGACCAGGCCGAATTCACCCCGCGCAACGTCCAGACGGTCGAGGGCCGCTCCAGCACGGTCTACGCGATCAGGCTCCAGGTCCAAGACCCGGACGGAAAGTTGAAACCCGGCATGCCTGCGGATGTTACGTTTCGTTAAGTCATAAGTCAAAAGTCATAAGTCAAAAGTCATAAGTCAAAAGTTGAGGAGGCAGGAATGACTGCAATTACTCGTTTCGAGGACATTCAGGCCTGGCAGGCGGCGCGTGAATTGACCAAAAATGTGTACAGCCTGACCGGTCAACAAGCATTCAGCCGCGATTTCGGGCTGCGCGACCAAATCCGCCGCGCCGCAATTTCTGTCATGAGCAATATTGCCGAGGGATTTGAAAGCCGTACTGACTCGCAATTCACCAATTTTTTGGGCATAGCAAAAGCCTCGGCGGGCGAAGTACGGGCGCAACTCTACACCGCGCTCGACCAGAACTACATCAGCGAAGCCCAGTTTCGGGAGACTTACGCTCTGGCCGAAAAGTGTGCCCGTCAAATCGCCAACTTCATCAAGTATCTCGAAGCCAATCCCCGCCCCTGCCGCATTTCCGAAGACCAAGCCGATTATCATACCCACCCCTGACCTTCGCCCCCCGACCTTTGACCTGCAACCTTCGACATGATTCAAGCCACCCACCTGTTCAAATCTTTCGGCTCCACCCACGCCGTCCAGGATGTGAGTCTGTCGGTCGCAGCGGGCGAAATCTACGGCCTGGTCGGCTCGGACGGCGCCGGCAAGACCACCACCCTGCGTCTGCTGGTCGGCGCGCTCAAGGCCGATGCGGGCGAGATCTCCATCTGCGGCTACCGCCTGCCCCGCCAGGGCGAAGGGGCGCGGGCGCAGATCGGCTACCTCTCGCAACGCTTCTCGCTCTACGAAGACCTGACCGTGCTGGAAAACATCCGCTTCTTTGCCGAACTGCGCGGCCTGCAGCGCGACGAGTGGCTGCCGCGCTGCCTCGACATCCTCGACTTCGTCGGCCTGAGCGCCTTCAAAGAGCGCCGCGCCGGTCAACTTTCGGGCGGCATGAAACAGAAACTCGGCCTGGCCTCGGCGCTCGTCTCCCGCCCCAAAGTCTTGCTGCTCGATGAACCCACCACCGGCGTTGACCCGGTCACCCGCCAGGATTTCTGGCAACTCATCATCCGCATTGCCGCCGGCGGCGAGGTGGCCGTCCTCCTGACCACCCCCTACATGGACGAGGCCTCCCGCTGTCACCGCGTCGGCTTCATGCGCGGCGGGCGCATCCTGGCCGAGGGCCGCCCCTCCGACCTGCGCGCTGCCCTGCAGGGACGCATCCTCGAAGTGCGCGGCGGCCCGCTCCCCGAACTGCGCCGCCGGGCCGCCGAAATCGAAGGCGTGGAAGATGTCCGCCCCTTTGGCGACCGCCTGCACCTGCGCGTCGCCCCGGCCCGGGCCGAATCCGTCCTCGCCGCGTTGTCGGACGCTTTCCCCGCCCGCGCCGGTTCGCCGCTCGAGGCGCGTCTCATCCCCCCGACGCTGGAGGATGTTTTCCTTTCCTTAGAACGTTGACGCGTTAGCGCGTTGGCACGTTGACGCGTTTCAACACGCAAACGTGCAAACATGCAAACATGCAAACATGCAAACATTCAAACGTGTAAACGTGGAAACGTGTAAACGTGGAAACGTGCCAACCTGGAAACGCAACATGACCGAAACCGTAATCCTCGCCGAAAACCTGACCCGCCGCTTTGGCGACTTTACCGCCGTAGACCACGTGACCTTCTCCGTCCAGGCCGGGGAAATCGTCGGCTACCTGGGCCCCAACGGCAGCGGCAAGACGACCACCATCCGCATGCTGCTCGGGCTGCTGGAGCCGAGCGAGGGCCGCGCCACCGTGCTGGGCTTCGACGCCTTCCGCCAGTCGGAGGAGGTGCGCGCCCGCGCCGGGTACATGTCGCAGAAATTTGCCCTCTACGATGACCTGACCGTCTTGGAAAACCTGACCTTCTATGCCGGAGTCTACGGCCTGCGTGAGCGCCGCCGCCTGGAAGAAAGCCTCGACCTGGTCGGCCTGCGCGGCTGCGAGCGCGACCTGACCCGCGACCTATCGGCCGGCTTCCGTCAGCGCCTGGCGCTGGCGATTGCCCTCGTCCATCAACCGAAATTGCTCTTTCTGGATGAACCCACCTCCGGCGTGGACCCGACCGCCCGCCGCGCCTTCTGGGACCTGATTTACCGACTGGCCGAGGAGGGCGTCACCGTGCTGGTCACCACCCACTACATGGACGAGGCCGAATACTGCGGGCGGGTGGGCATCATGCGCGACGGCAAACTCCTGGCGCTGGACACGCCCGCCGCGCTGAAGGCCTCGGTCGTCCCCGGCCAGGTGTGGGAGGCGCACATCCAGCCGCTGGAGGCCGGGCTGGAGGCGCTGCGCGAAGCGGACGGGGTGCTGCGCGTCGGCCTGAGCGGCGACCACCTGCGCGTCATCGCGCGGCATGGCCTGGGGGCCGAGTCGCTGCGGCGGGCGGTGCAGGCGCGAGGTCTGGCCGCGCCGCGCCTCGAACGCGGCGAGCCGACGCTGGAGGATGTCTTCCTCTCGCTGACGCGCTGAGTCATTCCCCGATGATTTGAACGATCAATTCTCGCCGCCGCGGGCGGATGTCGAAGTCCACATAGATGACTTGCTGCCAGGTGCCGAGGGTGAGACGTTTGTCCACGAAGGGGATGGTGAGCGAAGGACCGAGCAGCGAGGCGCGCATGTGCGAGTGACCGTTGCCGTCCTCCCAGGTGGCGTTGTGAGCGTAGTCGCGGCCGGCGGGGACGAGTTCCTCGAACATGCGCCTGAGGTCGGCGACCGCGCCCGGTTCGTACTCGATGGTGGTCACCCCGCTGGTCGAGGAGGGGCAGAAGACGGTCAGCAGGCCGGAGGTCAGCCCCGAGTCGGCCAGGCGGCGGGCCAGGTCTACGGTCAGGTCGTGGACGTCGGTGTGGCCGCGCGTCGTCAGAGTGAGGGTTGAGGTTTGGACAGTCATGCGATTCCTCTTTTGTCAGACAAGAGAGTGATGAACATCCTGTTCAAAAACTGGAAAAAGTTCATTGTGCAGCGGCGAGATTTTCTATAAAATTATCTCACATTTCATCCCCTTCATCTGTCAGACGAGGAGAAAACATGAAGAGATATAGAATTGCCTGGCTGCCTGGCGACGGCATCGGAGTAGATGTGCTGGATGCCGCCAAGATCGTGCTCGACAAGTTGAATCTGGACGCCGAATACATTCACGGCGACATCGGCTGGGAGTTCTGGCGCACCGAAGGCGACGCCCTGCCCCAGCGCACGATTGACCTGTTGAAGAGCGTGGACGCGGCCATGTTCGGCGCCATCACCTCCAAGCCGGTCAAGGCCGCGGAGGAGGAACTCGTGCCGGAGTTGAAAGGGAAGGGGCTGATTTACCGCTCGCCCATCGTGCGCATGCGCCAGATGTTCGACCTGTATACTTGCCTGCGCCCCTGCAAGGCCTATCCCGGCAATCCGCTGAATTACAAGGAAGATATTGACTTGGTCATCTTCCGCGAGAACACCGAAGACCTGTACGCTGGCGTCGAGTTCAGCCCGGTGCCGCAGGAACTGGCCGATACCCTGGGACAACTCTCCAAGCCGTTTGGGGTCTTCAAAGACTTGCCGCCGGATGAGTATGCCATTTCTTGCAAGGTCGTCACCCGCAAAGGCTCGGAGCGCATCCTGCGCGCCGCTTTCGAGTACGCCCGCAAGTATGGCCGTAAGAAAGTGACCGTCATCCACAAGGCCAACGTGGTGCGCGCCACCGAAGGCCTGTTCCTCGACATCGCCAAGGAAGTCCACAAGGACTATCCAGAAATCGAAATGGACGACGCCAACGTGGACGCCATCTGCATGTGGCTTCTGAAGAACCCGAAGAACTACGATGTGATGGTCGCCACCAACATGTTCGGCGACATCATCTCGGACCTGGCGGCGCAGATGGTCGGCGGATTGGGTTTTGGCTGCTCCGGCAACATCGGCGAGCGACTGGGCGTCTTCGAACCCAGCCACGGCTCGGCGCCCAAGTACGCCGGGCAGTACAAGGTCAACCCGATTGCCACCATCCTCTCGGCCAAGATGATGCTCGACTGGCTGGGCGAGACCGACAAGGCCGCCGCCGTGGAACAGGCCGTGGCCGAGGTCATCCGCGAAGGCAAAGTCCGCACCTACGATATGGGCGGCTCGAACTCGACCCTGGAGATGGGCGAGGCCGTTGCGGCGAAACTGTAACATGGACAAACTCTACATCCACGAAGTCGGCCCGCGCGACGGCTTGCAGGCAGAGAAGACGACCGTCCCGCTGGAGGAGAAAATCCGCTGGATCGAGGGGCTGTTCGCCTCGGGCGTGGACATCATCCAACTCGGCTCGTTCGTCAACCCGGAGAAGGTCCCGCAGATGGCCGACACCGACGCCCTCTTCCGGCATTTCGCCGGACAGAAACCCGCTCACGTCACGCTTTCCGGCTTGGTCTTGAACGAAAAAGGCCTGGAACGCGGCCTGGCCTGCGGCGTGGAGATGTTCTGCATGGGCGTCTCGGCCAGCGAGACTCATAGCCGAAAGAACACCGGCATGACCCCGGCCGAGGCGCAGGCGCGCATCCTGCCGATGGCGAAGCAGGCCCTGGCCGCCGGCAAGAAGGTCCAGGCCTCGGTGCAGTCGGCCTTCGGCTGCGGCTTCGAGGGGCCGATTCCCCCCGCCCGCGTGCTGGACATCGTCAAGGCCTACCTCGAGGCCGGCATCCGCAACATCAGCCTGGCCGACACCGCCGGACACGCCCAACCGGCCCAGGTCGAGGATTTGTTCGGCGAAATCCGCCGCCTCGACCCGCAGGTGGAACTGGCCTGCCACTTCCACAACACCTACGGGCTGGGGCTGGCAAACTGCTACGCGGCCCTCAAGAGCGGCGTGACGTATTTCGAGTCGGCCTTTGGCGGGCTGGGCGGCTGTCCGTTCACGAAACTGCCGGCCGGCAACGTCAGCACCGAAGACCTGGTGCATACCTTCCAGCGCATGGGCCTGCGCAAGGACATCCGCCTGGACGTTTTGCTCGACGTGGCGCGTCAGGTGAGCGCCTTCTTCGAGCGCGAACTGCCGGGCTTCATCCTGAAATCCGGTTCGATTGTGGATTTTCAAGGCCGTTCTGTGTAAGAGTCGCGAAACGAGAGTCGGTACCGCCGACGAAATGAAACACAGAGAGCACGAAGGTACACACAAGGAGTGAGTGATGAAGTTACTCGAAGGAATTCGCGTTTTGGATATGACCAACGTCCTCTCCGGGCCGTTTGCCACCCTGCACTTGGCCCTGCTGGGGGCGGAAGTCATCAAAATCGAGACTCCCGGCTCGGGCGACCTGGCCCGCAAACTGGGCAACGTGCCGAAGTACAACCAAGAATTGATGGGCACCAGTTTTCTGGCCCAAAACGCCAACAAGAAATCCATGACGCTGAATCTCAAAACGGAAGAGGGCAAGGAAATTTTCCGCAAACTGGTCGAGACTGCCGATGTTTTGGTGGAGAACTTCCGCCCGGGCGTGCTGGAGCGGCTGGGCTTCCCCTACGAGGAACTGGCGCGCCTCAACCCGCGCATCATCTACTGCGCCATCTCCGGCTTCGGCCAGACCGGTCCCGACGCCTTCAAACCGGCCTACGACCAGATTATCCAGGGCCTGTCGGGCGTGATGTCCATCAACGGCGACGAGCGCCTCAATCCACTGCGCTGCGGTTTCCCGGTCTGCGACACGGTCGGCGGGTTGAACGCGGCCTTTGCCATCATGGCGGCCCTGTACTACCGCGAGCGCACCGGCGAGGGCCAGTTCATTGACATCGCCCTGCTCGACTCCATCATGCCGCTCATGGGCTGGGTGGCCGCCAACCTGCTCATCGGCGGGCAGCAGCCCGTCCTCTTGGGCAACGACAACTTCACCGCCGCGCCGTCCGGCATGTTCCGCACCAAAGACGGCTACATCAACATCGCTGCCAATCAGCAGGAGCAGTGGGAAAATCTGGCCGACGCGCTGGGCCTCTCCGAACTGAAGACCGACCCGCGCTTCCAGGAACGCGACACCCGCAAGGCCAACCGCTTCCTGCTCACCCCGCTGCTGGAAGCCAAACTGACGCAGGAGACCACCGCCCATTGGGTGGAGGTCTTGAACGCCAAGGGCATCCCCTCCGGCGACGTGCTGAGTTTGGAAGAGGCGCTCACCTCGCCGCAGGCCCAGCATCGCCGCGTGCTCGAGGAGGTCGAGACGCCCGGCATCGGCAAGGTCAAACTCTTCAACCTGACCGCCAAATTCTCCAAGACCCCCGGTCAAATCGAGACCCCGCCGCCGACCCTCTCCCAGCACACCGAGGAGATTCTCGCCGGCCTGGGCTACGGCGCGGACGAAATCAGGGCTTTGAGGGAGAAACAGGTGATTTAGTAGGACAGCCTTTCAGGCTGTCCATTTGACAGGCTCGAAAGTTTTTTGACGGGCCGGAAAGCCTATTCGACAGACTGGAAAGCCTATCTGACAGGCTAAAAGCCTGTCCTACGGGAGGCTGTTCATTTGACAGACCGGAAAGCCTGTTCGATAGACTGGAAAGCCTGTCCTACGGGAGGCTGTTCATTTGACAGACCGGAAAGCCTATTCGACAGACTGGAAAGTCTGTCCTACGGGAGGCTGTTCATTTGACAGGCTGGAAAGCCTATCCGACAGGCTGGAAAGCCTATCCGACAGGCTGGAAAGCCTGTCCTACAGGAGGAAAATATGGGTATGACAATGGTCGAAAAAATCCTGGCGCGGGCGAGCGGCCAGGCCGCCGTCAAGGCGGGCGACGTGGTCGAACCGAAAGTGGACCTGGCCATGTCGCACGAAAACGCGGCGCTGGTGTTGAACCAGTTCCACGAAATCTACAAAGGTACCGGCCTGGAAGCCAAGGTCTGGGACCCCTCGAAGATTGCCATCATCTTCGACCACCGCGTCCCGGCCGAGAGTTCCAAGACGGCCACCAACCAGAAGAAAGTGCGCGAGTTCATCGCCGCGCAGGGCATCACCAAGTTCCACGACATCCGCGGCGACGAGGGCGGCATCTGTCACCAGATTTTGCCGGAGAACGGCTACGTGCGCCCCGGCTATGTGGTGGTCGGCACCGACAGTCACACCACCAGCCACGGCGCGCTGGGCGCCTTCGCCTTCGGCATCGGGGCGACCGAGATGGCCTCCGTCTGGGCGCTGGGCAGCGTGCTGAACGTGGAAGTGCCGGGCACCATCCGGGTCATCGTAAGCGGCAAGTTCCCCAAGCATGTCCTGCCGAAAGATTTGATTCTGTACTTGATTGGCAAAATCTCCGCCGAGGGCGCCAACTTCAAGGTCATCGAATTTCACGGCGAGGCCATCCAGAAGATGGACACCTCCGGCCGCCTGACCATCTGCAACATGTCGGTCGAGGCCGGGGCGACCTCGGGCATCGTCCCGCCCGACGCCGAGACGCTGCGCTACCTGAAGGAGGTGGCCGGAGTCCGGGAAACGGGAGCAGCCTTCCCCCTTTCGGGGACAAGCGGTCCAGACCCCGACGCGGTCTACGACCAGGTCATCGAGATTGACGCCGCGGCGCTCGAGCCGCAGATTGCCTGTCCGCACACGGTGGACAACGTCAAGCCGGTCAGCGCCGTGGCCGGGACGCCCATCCAGCAGATTGTCATCGGCTCTTGCACCAACGGCCGCCTGGACGACATCGAGGTGGCGGCCAGGATTTTGAAGGGCAAGAAGGTGGCGCGCGGCGTGCGGATGCTGGTCTTCCCGGCCTCGGGGCGCATCTTCCGCGAGGCGATGGCCAAGGGGTACCTGACGACCCTGATGGAGGCCGGGGCGCTGGTCGCCAACTCCGGCTGCGGGCCGTGCCTGGGCGTGCATCAGGGCGCGCTGGGCGACGGCGAGGTGGCGCTCTCGACCACCAACCGCAACTTCAAGGGCCGCATGGGCAACCCCAACTCGGAGGTTTACCTGTGTTCCCCGGCGGTGGCCGCCGCCAGCGCCCTGACCGGCGTCATCACCGACCCGCGCGGGGAGCGTTAAACACAAAGTTTACAAAGGATACACGAAGTAACACAAAGTTTTTTTACTGTGGGTCCTTCGTGTTGGAAAAGAGAGGCTGATATGGCAAAAGTCGTTTTGAAACTCGGCGATGATATTTCGACCGACATCATTTATCCCGGCCGCTACATGGCCACCGTCCTGCCCGGCGAGACGCCGCAATATGCGTTTGCCGACCACACCGAATTCAACGCCCGTCTGAAGAAGGGTGAGATTCCGCCGGGCAGCGTCATCGTGGCGGGCAAGAACTTCGGCTGCGGCTCGTCGCGCGAACAGGCCGCCTCCTGCTTGAAGGGACCCGACCTGGTCATCGTGGCAAAGCATTTTGCCCGCATCTTCCTGCAAAACTCCATCAACCTCGGCCTGCGGACGGTCATCTGCCCCGAGATTGAGGCCGACGAGGGCGACGAACTCGAAATCACCGCCGAGAAGGTCATCAACAAGACCAAGGGCAAGACCTTCGATGTGATTCCTCTGCCCAAGGCGCGCCAGGCCATCATAGACGCCGGCGGGCTGATTCCGTACACGCGGCAGCGGGTGCTGGCCGGGAAGAAGTAAGCCGACCGATGAGAATCCAGTTTCCTTGCATTCCTTTGAGTTTGTTGCCGCCCTGAATGACCGAAGCATAATTTGCTGTGTCTCTGAACGGCAGCGAGAGATTCTGACCTTTACGTGAGTTCGGCGAGATTCACGCTCCCGTTTCTATCTTTCAATGCCGATATCTTTGCAAATAGAATATTTACAAGGAGAGGTTTCTTATGAAGGCTTTGGTCATTGGAGGGTGTGGAAAGATCGGCCGGGCGGTGGCCTGGGATTTGGTTACGAATTATGATTTCGAAACCGTTGGCATCGCAGATGCCAACGAGACTGCACTGAAGGATGTCCAGCACTGGTTGGGCGCGAAGATTGCTGTTCATCCTCTCAATATCAATGACGCCTCGGCGGTCGCGAAGATGATGGCAGGGTATGACGTCGCCATCAGCACTTTGCCGACTCGCCGCACCAGTTATTTGGCGCTCGAAGCAGCCATTCAGGCCGGCGTAGATTTTGTGGACGTGCTCGAGGAATATCATCGCCGGCCGGATGTCGAGGAGGATGAAGGCCTCAATCGTCATGGCATGAGTTACGCTGATTACGGCGAATGGCTTCATCAAGAGGCCGAAAAGAAGGGCATCACTGTCTTGGACGGGATGGGATTCGCCCCCGGCTTGAGCAATGTCACCGTCGGTCATGCGATTCGCCAAATGGACAGCGTCAGCCGGGCGGTGGCGCGGGTCGGCGGCATTCCGTGCAAAGAGGCGGCGGCCCGTCATCCGCTCAAGTACATGATCACCTGGGCGTTTTCGCACGTCCTGCGCGAGTACATGATCAAGGTGCAGATCATCGAGGGCGGACGGCCAACCACCGTCCAGGCGATGGATGGCTACGAGACGTTCCGTTTTACCGAGTTGGGACGCGACGAAGAACTGGAATGTTTCATCACGCCCGGCATGCCGTCTTTCGTGTACACTCGCCCCAACCTGGGCTATTTTGTCGAAAAAACCGTCCGCTGGCCCGGCCATTGGCAGGCCATTCAGACGCTCAAAGAATGCGGTCTGCTGGAAATGGACCCCGTGGATTGCTTTGTGCCGCGCCTGGTGCTTTCGCAAGTCCTGACCCCCCGCCTGCAGCCGAAAAGCGGCGACCTCGACACGTGCGTGATGTACAACACCATCGAGGGCAAGAAAGATGGCCGGGACATTTGCATCACCTATCACATGTGGGACGAGGGCGAACCGGACGGGTTTACTTCGATGGCGCGCGTGACCGGTTTCTCGGCCGCAATTGGCGGCGTGATCCTGGCAAAAGGGATGGTTGCCCAGAAGGGGATCGTCGCGCCCGAAGATGCTATCGACGGCGAAGCCTACGATTTTCTGCTCGCCGAATTGGAAAAGCACAACATCCACATTGTCGAAAAAGTACGCCGGTGAACCCTGCTCCTGACATGGATGCTCTTCCCCGAATCGACTCGTCTCGTTTGCTGCGCCGCCTGGACGAACTCGGACGTCTGGGCGGCACGCCCGCGGGCGGCGTCAGTCGCCTGGCGCTCTCGGACGAGGACAAACTCGGCCGCGATCGCTTGCTCGCCTGGATGAAGGAAATCGGCCTGGACGTCCGGGTGGACCGGGTCGGCAACCTGTTCGGCTTCCGGAGAGGCGCGGCGGACGAGAGTCCCGTTTTGTTTGGCTCTCACCTCGACACCGTCCGCAATGGCGGGCGTTATGACGGCGCTTACGGCGTCCTGGCTGCCCTCGAAGTGCTGCAGACCCTCCAGGAGGGCGGCATCCAAACCCGCCGGCCTCTCCTGATGGCTGCTTTCACCAATGAGGAGGGCGCCCGCTACGCCCCCGACATGCAGGGCAGCCTGGCTTTCGTCGGCGACCTCTCGGTCGAAGAGGCCCTGGCCGTGACCGGCTTCGACGGCTCGAACTTCGGCGACGAGTTGCGGCGCATCGGCTACGCTGGCGATTTCCCTTGCGCCTCCATTCGGCCCTATGCCTGCGTTGAGTTGCACGTTGAACAGGGGCCGGTTCTGGAGAAAGAGGGCATCTGCATCGGCGCGGTCGAGGCCATCACCGGCATTTCCTGGCAGGAAGTGACCCTGCGTGGCGCGGCCAATCATGCCGGCACCACCCCGATGGACCTGCGCCGCGACGCCGGTCTGGCCGCCGCCCGCATCGTTGCTTATCTGCGCGACCTGGCCACCGACCTCGGGCCTGCTCAGCGCGCCACGTGCGGCATGATCGCCTTCCAGCCCAACGTCATCAACGTCATCCCCGGCGAGGCGCGCCTGAGCGTGGACTTGCGCAACACCGACGAGGCCGTCTTGCGGCAGGCCGAAGCGCGGCTGGCGGCCTTCATCGAACGAGTCGCGGCGGAAGAGGGAGTCGAAGTCGAGCGCCGCCGCCTCGTGGATGTTGCCCCGGCGCGCTGTGACCCGGCAGTGGTCGCCGTCATCGAGGCGGCGGCTGCCTCGCTCGGTCTTTCCTGCCGCCGGATGAACTCCGGCGCCGGACACGACGCCCAAATCCTGGCGCGCCATTTCCCGACGGCGATGATTTTCATCCCCAGCCAGGGCGGCGTCAGCCATTCTCCGGCCGAGTCTTCTACCCCTGAAGACCTGACCGCCGGCGCAAATGTTTTACTGCGGACGGTGTTGGAACTGGCTCAATAGTCAACGCTCTCTTCTCTTGAAGCGGCCTTGAATGGGCCGCTTCTACATTACTGATTGGACGGCCCCGATATCGAGGGGCCTGGTGGGGGGATATTCAATTCGCGTAATTTGCGCTATTATTATGACGAAATCGGTTACCGGGAACCTATCAAGCGATTTGGACGTCGAGGATGTGTAAGGGATGTCTGCCCAAGGCCCCCTTTTCCTCGCGACTCTGAAAGGAGGAGTAAACATGAATCTGCGTCGCATTCTTATCCCCATCGTTCTCATTTCTATCCTGGGGCTGCAGTTTGGGCCGGCTTCGGCCATTGCACCGTCTGTTGCCGCGGCGACCAACCCGGATTGGCTTCAGTTCGTCGCCGACGTGACCATTCCCGATGGCGCGGCGGTCACCCCCGGGGCGACCTTTACCAAAACCTGGCGGCTGCGCAACATCGGCACGACCACTTGGACCACCGGCTATGCTTTGGTCTTCACCGGCGGCACCCAGATGGGCGCCCCGGCCGCGGTCAACCTGCCGACCAGTGTTGCGCCGGGTCAGACGGTGGACATCTCGGTCACCCTGGCCGCCCCCACTGCCCCCGGCCGCTACATCGGCTACTTCAAATTGCGCAATGCCTCCGGCGTCCTGTTTGGTTGGGGCGCGGCCGCCGACCGTGCCTTCTGGGTCGAAATCACCGTTTCTTCGACGGCTGGCACGGCCTACGATTTTGCCGCCAACGCCTGCTCGGCCACCTGGACGAGCGGGGCCGGGGCGTTGCCCTGCCCCGGCAGCGATGGCGACAGCCGCGGCTTCGTCATCCGCCAGGACGCGCCCACCCTCGAGACCGGCGCACTGGACACCGGCCCCGGCCTGCTGGTCGCTCCGCAGGCAGTGACGGATGGCTTCATCCAGGGCGTCTATCCGGCTTTCACCGTCCAGGCGGGCGACCGCTTCCAGGCGACCGTCGGCTGTCAGTATGGGGCGACGAGTTGTTATGTGGCCTATCGGCTCGACTATCAAATCGGCAGCGGCGCGGTGCGCACGCTGTGGACTTTCCGCGAGCGTTACGAGAGGCAGGTCTATCGCGCCAACATCGATTTGTCTTCCCTGGCAGGCCAGAACGTTCGCTTCATCCTGACCCTCTCGGCCTATGGCTCACCGACCGGCGACCGGGCCATTTGGGGGACGCCGCGCATCGTTCGCAGCGGGGCGGTCGTCACCCCGCCGACGGCCACCACCCCCAGCGGCACGACTCCCACCTCGACCCCCGTGCCTGCTGCCTGCGACCGGGCGACGTTCGTCGCCGACGTGACCATCCCCGATGGGGCCACGCTGACGGCGGGCAGTTCCTTTACCAAGACCTGGCGGCTGCGCAACACCGGCACTTGCACCTGGACGACCGGCTACGCCCTGGTCTTCGTCAGCGGCGACCAGATGGGCGCGCCAAGCACCCTGATGCTGCCCTCCAGCGTCGCGCCTGGCCAGACGGTCGATCTCTCCGTCCCGATGACGGCTCCCGGCGTCGCCGGTCATTATCGCGGCTACTGGAAACTGCGCAATGCTGCCGGTGTGCCGTTTGGCGTAGGCTCGGCTGGCACGGTGGCTTTCTGGGTGGACATCAACGTCACCGGCTCGGCCGGCAGCCCGGGCACAGCCTACGACTTTGCGGCCAATGCCTGTTCTGCCACCTGGACAAGCGGAGCGGGCACGTTGCCCTGCCCCGGCAGTGACGGCGACGCCCGCGGCTTCGTCATCCGCCAGGATGCGCCTCTCTTGGAGGGAAATACCACCGCCGGGCCGGGGTTGTTGGTCTCCCCGCAGTCCATCACCGATGGATACATTCAGGCGGTTTATCCGGCCTTCGCCGTTCAGGCGGGTGATCGTTTCCAGTCCATCGTTTCCTGTCAGTATGGGGCAACGGCATGTTACGTCACCTTCCGGGTGGATTACCGGATTGGCAGCGGCCCGATTCAAACCCTGATCGTCTTCCGCGAACGATATGAAGGCCTGTATTACCGCATGGATGTGGATCTCTCTTCCCTGGCAGGGCAGAACGTCACCTTCATCCTGACCGTTCAGGCCTACGGCTCGCCGGCCGGTGACCGGGCGCTGTGGGTGGGTCCGCGCATTGCCCGCTCGGGCGCGCCGGCCACCCCAAGCGCCACGCCGACGATCACCCCGACCTCGGTCTCCTCCGACGCGACCCCGACTCCCACCCCGACCCTCACGCCGACCCTGACCGAAACGCCGACGGCAACGGCCACCGAGACGCCGACTCCTACGCCGACCAACACGCCTTGAGCGATGCTTGCAGGCAGGCGCGACGCGCTTCCAAAGGCGCGTCGCGCCTCC
>CALGPL010000084.1 GCA_937960595.1 uncultured Anaerolineales bacterium
AAGCCTACCGCGATACCTGGGGCCGCGGCCTGGATTCTTACCTGCAATGGTTCTACGAGACCGCTGTCCTGCTGCATGAATTGCTGGCCGAGAACGGCAGTATCTATGTGCATCTAGATTGGCATGTGGGACATTATGCGAAAGTAGTGCTGGATGAAGTGTTTGGAACAATCTATTTTCAAAGCCAAATTGTTTGGCAAAGAGTTACATCGCATAGCGATAAAATTGGTTTTGGAATCAATCATGACATGATATTGCATTACACAAAAAGCCAAGACTTTACCTGGAATAAACAGCATATTCCATATGACTCTAAGTATCTTGAAACTCATTACTTGAGCAAAGATAGTGATGGAAGACGTTATGAATTGGCCGATATAAGCGCTGCAGGGCCAGGCCCAGCAAGAATGTTTTTTGGCAAACTTATCGAACCGCCTCCGGGGACACATTGGCGTTGGTCTCAAAGCAAAATTGATGAGCTTTGTAATCAAGGTAGAATTGTTATAACATCAGGTGGTACTCCCCGCTACAAACGCTACCTAGATGAAATGCCAGGCAAAGTTGTGCAATCAGTCTGGACTGATATTTCACCCGTAAACTCCCAGGCAATTGAAGATACCGGTTACGCCACCCAAAAACCCGAAGCCCTGCTGGAGCGGATTATCAAGGCCTCCTCGAACGAAAATGACCTGGTTCTCGATTGCTTCTGCGGCAGCGGCACCACGCCGGCCGTGGCCGAAAAACTCGGCCGCCGCTGGATTGCCTGCGACCTCTCGCGCTTCGCCATCCACGTCACGCGCAAGCGGCTGCTGGGCATTGCGGGCGTCCGGCCCTTCGTGGTGCAGAATCTGGGCAAGTATGAGCGGCAGGTCTGGCAGAGCGCGGAGTTCAAAAGCCAGAACGCCGAGCCGTCCTCCATCCAGCAGGCCTACCGCAAATTCATCCTCGACCTGTATCACGCCCGGCCGGTGAAGAATTACGTCTGGCTGCACGGCGTCAAGGGCGGGCGCATGGTGCACGTCGGCTCGGTGGACGCCCCCGTCACCGCCGGCGACCTGGCCAACATCGCCGCCGAATTCAAGAAAGCCGTCGGCACAGGCCAAGACGCCCCCGCCACCAACGGCGTGGACGTCCTCGGCTGGGACTTCGCCTTCGAACTCAACGAAGTTGCCCGGCAGCAGGCTGCCCAGGCCAACCTGGACGTGCGCTTCTTCCGCATCCCGCGCGACGTGATGGACAAGCGCGCCGTCGAACAGGGCGACATCCACTTCTTCGAACTCGGCGCGCTGAAGGTTGACGTCAGACTTCCGAAGTCTGAGGAGACTTCGGAAGTCTCGCTGACCCTGACCGACTTCGTCATCCCGCTCGACGACGTACCGCAGGAGATACAGAAATCCATCAAGCACTGGTCGCAGTGGGTGGATTACTGGGCGGTGGACTGGGACTACAAAGGCGACGCCTTCCACAACCAGTGGCAGACCTATCGCACGCGCAAAAAGCCGGCCCTCGAACTCTCCACCACGCACCGTTACGAACAGCCCGGCGAATACACGGTGCTGGTCAAGGTCATTGACATTCTCGGCAACGACACGACCAAGACGCTGCAGGTGAAGGTGGGATGACAAAGCGGCCTCGGTTGGAAATCAACGCCGCGCGGGCGCGAAGCCCGCTCTGCGGGCTTGACACGACGAGGCGGGGGATTCCATCCCCTGCCGGAGAGAATTGACACAGCAGAGTGAGGGATTCCATCCCCCGCCGGAGACAGATGAACATGAAACGAGCAAGTGCATTCTATCAACTGGTTTATCACTTCTCCTGGAGCACCAAAAATCGCCTGCCTTTAATCACGCCGGAAGTGGAGGCGCGTTTATATCCGTATATTGGCTACAAGTGCAGAGAATTGGGCTATCGGCTTCATGCAGTCAACGGGGTGGAAGACCATATCCATGTTCTGGTTAGTCTGACGCCCAGCCATTTGGTTTCAGATGTCGCCAAGAATCTAAAAGGCGCCTCATCGCATTACATCAACAAAGAGAGCGGATTGAACGCCACGCTTTACTGGCAGGACGGGTACGGCGTCGTTACGCTTCGCGCCTCTGAGATACCGAAGGTGGTAAGATATATCATGAATCAGAAGGAACACCATCGCGTAGGGAAGTTATCAGAAATATTGGAAAGAGTGCAGGAATGAACTGAGCCGGGGATTTCAGTCCCCCGGCGGACCGGAAATGAACCCATGCCGCGCAAAAAACAAACTGCCTCCCCGTCTCAAACCTCCTTCATCGAACCTCTCGCCAAGACCGCCCCCTGCGTCCCGGCCATTCGGCGCGCTGTCGAAGAATGGCGGCTCAAGGACTATCCCGGCGTCAGCGAGACCACGCGCCTGCTGCTGAATTACTGGTTCCACACCGACCACCGCCTGCCCAATGGCCGCAAATTCGCCTATCACCGCTCGCAGCAGGAAGCCATCGAAACGCTCATCTACCTGTACGAAGCGGCAGGCGTGCGGCGGCATAAAGACCTGGTGGAAACCTACGCCGGCTCGAACAAGGATTTGCGTCTCCTGCAATACGACGACTTTGCCCGCTACTGCGTCAAAATGGCCACCGGCAGCGGCAAGACCAAGGTCATGGCGCTGGCGATTGCCTGGCAATACTTCAACGCCGTGGCCGAAGGGCGCAACGACTTTGCCAAGACCTTTCTGCTCTTTGCGCCGAACGTCATCGTCTTCGAACGTCTCCGTCACGACTTCGCCGGCGGGCGCATCTTCCGCGCCGACCCGCTCATCCCTGACGAACTGAAAATCTACTGGGACTTCGACTGCTACATGCGCGGCGACGCCGAACGCGCCCACTCGCTCGGCGCCCTCTACCTCACCAACATCCAGCAATTCTACGAACGCCCGCAGCGGGACGAGGACGAAGAACCCGACATCATGACCGCCGTCCTCGGCCCGAAACCGCCCGCCCAGAACCTCGAAATCGAGGACTTCGACCGGCGCATCCTGGCGCGCGGCGGCGCGGTGATGGTCATCAACGACGAAGCCCATCACACCCACGACGAGCAAAGCGAATGGAACCGCGTCATCCGCCGCCTGCATGATCATCTGCGACTCCCCTCTCCCCTCGGGAGACCCCCTGACGGGGACAGGTGGGCCGGGGGCGAGGGCCTCATCGCTCAATTGGATTTCACCGCCACCCCGCGCTACTCCAAAGGCGCGCTCTTCACCTGGACGGTCTTCGACTACCCCCTCAAGCAAGCCATCGAAGACGGCATCGTCAAGCGCCCCATCAAAGGCATCGCCCGCGGCATCCAGGAAGCCAAGTCCACCGTCGCCAGCACGCGCTACAAGGCCTATCTCACCGCCGGCGTGGAGCGCTGGAAAGAGTATGTCGAGCAACTCAAGCCGCTTGGCAAGAAACCCATCCTGTTCGTGATGATGAACGACACCCACGAAGCCGACGACGTGGGCGACTACCTGCAAAAGAAATATCCCTCCGAATTCGGCGGCGACAAATTGCTGGTCATCCACACCGACACCAAAGGCGAAATCACCAAGCGCGATCTCGAAAAAGCCCGCAAAGCCGCCCGCGAAGTGGACGATCCCGCAAGCCCGGTCAACGCCATCGTCAGCGTGTTGATGCTGCGCGAAGGCTGGGATGTGCAAAACGTGACCGTCGTGGTCGGCCTGCGTCCCTACACCTCCAAAGCCAACATCCTGCCCGAACAGACCATCGGGCGCGGCCTGCGCCTGATGTTCCGCGACCTCGCGAGCGACTACACCGAGCGCGTGGATGTCATCGGCAACAAAGCCTTCATCGAATTCGTGGAAGACCTGGAACGAGAAGAGCAGATTGCCTTTGCGACCTTCGAAGTCGGCAAGGACAAACTGGTCATCAACGCCATCCTGCCCGACCCGGCCAAACAGGACAAAGACATCCTCATCCCCACGCTCAGCCCCATCCTGGCGCGCAAGAAGACCCTGGCCGAAGAGATTGCCTCGCTGGATGTCCTGGCGTTCGATGCGCCGCCCCTGCCGCTGAAACCCAACGACAAGGCCGCCCAAACCTTCAAATACGAAGGCTATGACCTGCTCACCCTGCAGAAACTCGTCGAGCGCGATTACGCCCTGCCCGAAATCTCCACCTCGCAAGAAGCCGTCTCCTACTACGCCAAGCGCATCGCCCAGGAGGTCAAACTCCCCTCCCAGTTTGCCGCCCTGGCGCCAAAGGTGGAACAATTTCTGAGGGACAAAGCCTTCGGTCAAACGGTGGATTTAGATGACCCTGTCGTCGTCCGAGCCGTCAACACCAACATCGTGCAATACGTCACCGTGCAGACGTTCGTCAAGGCCCTGCGTCCGCTCGTGGTGGAGGAACTCCAGCCGCAACTGCTCGGCGCGGGCCGCCGGCTTTCGGAGACCCCGCCCTTCCCGCACTCGCGCCAGACCCTGCCCGCCGCCAAAACCGTCTTCAACCTGGCCGCGCCGGACAACGACTTCGAACTCGCCTTTGCCAAATTTTTGGAAGACGCCCCCGACGTGGAGCGCTTCGCCAAACTCCCCGAGCAATTTGGCTTTGCCATCGAGTACACCGACTCTAACAACAACCTGCGCTACTACGAACCCGATTTCGTCGCCGTGACGACCGACGGTTCACACTACCTCATCGAGACCAAAGGCCGCGAAGACGTGGATGTGGCCAACAAAGACCGCGCCGCCGTTCTGTGGTGTGAAAATGCGGCCAGGCTAACAAGCACAACCTGGCGCTATCTCAAAGTCCCGCAGAAAGAATACGAGCAGTTACAGCCGGGTGAATTCGCCGATTTGAGCGTTTTCGTTTTTTCGTCTAGCCGGTGAATCGCAGCCCCCATGCCTCCCCTCCGTCTCCTCCTCGCCGATGACCATCGCCCCTTCCGTCAGGGGCTGCGGCGGCTTGACAAAGGCCTCGATTTCGGCAATAATGTGTGCATAAAGTCAAATTTTATTTAACTATATGCACACATGAGCATCAATCCCGCGAGCGCTCAACTCTACGACATTGCCGAACGGCAAGGTGGCTATTTTTCTGCTCGTCAGGCGCGGCAGGCAGGGTATTCGAGGGCTTTGCTGTCGCATCACGTCAAGCGCGGCCGCTTTCAGCGTCTCTGTCGCGGCGTCTATCGGCTGGCGCAATTCCCCGAAACTCCGCACGCCGACCTGTTCATTGCCTGGCTTGCTGCCGGAGAAAGAGCCGTCATTTCGCATGAAAGCGCCTTGCTGCTCTACGGACTGACCGACTTGCTGCCTGCGGAAATTCACCTGACCGTGCCGCGCACGGCCTCCCGCCGCATGGCAGGGGCGCGTTTTCACACGGCTCGGCTGGGGGCTGAGGAAATCACTCAACGGCAGGGGCTGCCTGTGACCACGCTGCCGCGCACAATCGGCGATTTGATTCGCTCCGGCGTGGCGGATGAGTGGATTCGGCAAGCCATCCGGCAGGCATTGGAGCGTGGCCTGGTGACCGAGGCGGCGCTGGAGCAGGAGGCCCGCCGGCGCGGCGGGCGGATTGCTGCGACTATTCGCGCCGCTCTGGAGAACCGCAATGCGCTATGAGAATGGCGCCGCTTTTCGGCGCGCCCTGGAAGAACGGTTGCGTCAACAGAGCATCAGCCTCGGGACACCTCTAGCACGCCTGCGCAAACTGGTGGCCTTCGAGCGTTTTCTGGCGCGGCTCCTCTCCGCTCAGCCGGATGCTTGGGTGCTCAAAGGGGGCTTTGCCTTACAACTCCGCCTGCACGAGCGCGCTCGCGCCACCCAGGATATTGACTTGCTCTTGCGCCGCCCATTGCCGTTTGAAGACATTCACCGCCTTTTGGTCACCGCTGCATTGTTGAATTTGGGCGACTGGCTCGTCTTCGAGGTGGCGCGGCCGGCCCCGGACACCGGCTTGCGTTTCCCGATTCAAAGTTTGCTGGACGGGCGGCTGTTCGAAGCCTTTCACGTAGATGTTGGCATAGGTGATGCTCTGATTGAACCTACCGAAATGCTAACCGCCCCTCCCCTGCTTGAATTTGCCGGTATCTCTGCTACCGCTATCCCATCCTATCCGCTCTCCCAGCAAATTGCCGAGAAAGTACATGCCCTCACCCGCCTGTATATCTCCGGCGAGAGCAGCCGGGTGCGAGATTGGGTGGATATTCTCTTGATGGCTCGCCGGGAAGGTCTAAATGCCGAGAGACTGCGCCGGGCTTTGCAAGCGACCTTCGAAACACGCGGTACGCATCCCCTCCCCCAACAGATGCCGCCGCCTCCTGTCGCTTGGTCACGGCCTTTTCGCCGCCTTTGTGAACAGATCAGGATAGAGTATCGCACCCTAGACGAGGCTGCCCAGGCGATGCACGAATTTCTCGACCCGTTGTTAAGCGGACAAGCCAACGGGATGTGGAATCCTACCCGCTGGCAATGGGAGTAACTTTGTTCTCAATCTAACCATCTAACCATGCCTCCCCTCCGTCTCCTCCTCGCCGATGACCATCGCCTGTTCCGTCAGGGGCTGCGGCGCGTCTGCGAGGCCGCCGGCCTGACCGTCGTCGCCGAGGCCGAAAACGGGCAGGAAGCCGTCCGCTTGGCGCGCCAGACCTGCCCCGACGTCGTCCTGATGGACATCCAGATGCCCGCCCTGGACGGGGTCGAGGCGACGCGCCAAATCGTGGAGGCCTGCCCCAAGGCGCGCGTCCTCGTCCTGACCATGTTCCGCGAGGAACGCTACGTCTTCGAGGCGCTCAAGGCCGGCGCGCAGGGCTATCTGCTCAAGGACATGGACGAGCGCGACCTGGTCGAGGCCGTCCGCCGCGTCGGGCGCGGCGAGGCGCTGCTGGACCCCGGGCTGGCCGCCCGTCTGCTGGAGGAGTTCCGCCGCCTGAGCCGCGCCGCAGAGAAAGCCGAGGGCCTGGAAGACCTGACCGAGGGCGAGATGCAGGTCCTGCGTCTGGTGGCGCAGGGGGCCGATAACAAGACCGTCGCCCGCACGCTGCACCTTTCCGAGCGCACCGTCGCCAACCGCCTGAGCGAAATCTACCGCAAACTGCACGTCAACAGCCGCACCCAGGCCGCCCTGCTCGCCTTGCGCAAAGGCTGGGCCTCGCTGGAAGAGTAGGACTCAGTCAGACTTCCGAAGTCTTTGAGACTTCGGAAGTCTGACTTTTTTCTTCCCAAGCGTGGGTATTTTTTCTCTTGCCGCCGCCGAGGCAAGGACGCTATGCTGATAATGTGCCGGTTTGCCTATTTCCCCGGCGCAGGAGACAGCCATGAACAAACCGTCCCTGGCCGTCTGGCGCGGCCCGATCCTGATGATTTTCATCCTGATGGCGCTGTTGGGCGCCTGCAATCTCGGCCGTTCTGAGGGCGGGGGACCAAACACCATGCCCGGTCAGCAGAGCGGGGAGGGCGGACAAACCGGCGGCAGCGTCGGCCCGACCAACACCGACGGCGCCGACGTCATCTACATCCCGCCGATGACTTTCGTCATGGGCGTCTCGGCCGGCGATTCGCAAGCCGAGGCCGATGAACAGCCCGCCCATCAGGTCAGCCTGGATGGCTTCTACATCTACGCCCGCGAAATCACCAACCGCATGTACGCCGAATGTGTGCGCGCCGGCGCCTGTTTCCCTGTCCAGCCATTGCCCAACGGCCCAACGGCGCACTATAACGACCCGGCCTATGCCGACTACCCGGTCGTCGGCGTGGATTGGAACATGGCCCGCGACTACTGCCGCTGGGCAGGCGGACGCCTGCCGACCGAGGCCGAGTGGGAACTGGCGGCGCGCGGCGCGGAGGGGTTGCTCTATCCCTGGGGAAACGAGCCTGCCCCGTCTTGCGACCGGCTGAATATGTTCGGCTGCCTGGTCCCGCCGGACACGCGCCCGGTAGGCTCCTACCCGCTAGGGATCAGCCCGTTCGGCCTGCTCGATATGTCCGACAACGTCTGGGAATGGGTCAACGATTGGTACGACGCCGGCTATTACGCCGCCTCGCCGGCGGCCAATCCGTTCGGCCCGTTCACGCCTCCGGAGGCGGGACAACCGTTCAAGGTAGTACGCGGCGGCAGTTGGAACTCCTCTCAACAAGATGTGCGCGCCGCTGCCCGCACCTGGGCTAATCTCTACGCGCCCTATGATGATCTTGGCTTCCGCTGTGTGGCCCAGATGGAAGCCTGGCCCGCCGACCTGACTCTGCCGGAACCCGGCCATGCCTTGCCCGATACCTCCGGGCCATCGCAGGTCGGGGCCAGGGTAGGAGAGAATCCCAATGTTTTGGCCTGGGTGGAAGGAGTCTTCTCGACCTGCCCAGATGGAAGCGGCAACGTTCATCTTCAAATTCGGTTTGTTGTCTCGGAAGACTTTGAGAGTTCTTACGGTTTCAGCGGCGCGCTCTATTCGACCGGCGCCGATACGTTTCCCTGCGAATACGATTCCACCCAACACCTGCTCCACTGCGCCGGTCCTGCCGATCGCCTGGAAACCCGTCGTGGAGGTCTGGGCGACTATTACTATGTCGTTCAGGTCTGTGTGATGGACAGGGCGACCAACCGAGCCGTTGCATGTAGGGAGTTGTATGTGCTCCAAGAGACCCACTGCACCGGCGCAAACTGGACGACCGGCTGCGAGTTGGTGTGCAACCAGGCGGGCAGCATTGACCTGGTCTGTAAATCGAACGATCCGGCTCTTATGGAGTGGGTGGAAGAGGAACTGATGTATGTCTTAATCGGGATGGGCGGATGGATCGTCCCTCACGATTGCACACGCACTATGGAGCCGCAGGGCGGGCCGCCCCAATCAGTGACCCTGACCTGCCCCGGAACAGGTGCCTTTCCTCCCGACCAAGATGGAAATCTCATGTTTACCTTTTGTTCTCAATCGGGTTGCCCCTATTATGTGACGTTTCCCTACCCGGCAGAGTGCTTTCCCGCCGCCTGGCAACTGCTCGGCTACGGCTGTCAGAATGAAAACATCGCTTTCGTCACCCTCGACACCGGCCGCTCCGACCTGCAAGACCTGCTGAGCAGTTATCGGGCGTATGACTGCGAGAACAACTGCGCCTGCATTCCCGTGAATGGACATCCATCCTGGTTGTACTGTTATTGTCCGGAACCAAGCGTCGAATGCCCGGTGACGGTCTGCCTGACCATTGGCGGGTCAGAGCGTTGTCAAGAATTCCAGCGCGCCGGTTTCCTGCCCTGCGAAGCCCAGCCCGAAGAGCCGCAGCAACCTCAGCAGCCGGTTGACCCCTGCAACCAATACACCACGCCGGAAACCTGCAAAGACCACAGTCTGCCGCCAGAAAACTGCCAGTGGATCAACAACGCCTGCCGGACGCGGCCATAACTTATTCGGAGGTGCAGATGAGGCGGAGATGTTCTCTTGTCGCTCTGATATCCTGTCTCTTGGGGATCATGGCCTGCGGCCTGCCGCAAGCCGCAGGCCCAACGCCCAGGGGCGCCATTGACACGCTGGTCGCTCAAACGGTTGCCGCGATGGACGGAGCGGGTCAGACCGCCCCTTCCGCCAGCCCTTCGCCCACCGTTTTTGTCACCACGCTGCCTCAGCCGGTGCTGTTGACCGTTTCCGTGGCCACCAATTGCCGCGCCGGCCCGGGAAGGGAATACGACCTCCTGGATGTTCTGAACGTTGGAGAAACTGCCCAGGCGGTTGGGCGCTATCCGGCCGCCAACTACTGGATCATCCAAAAGCCGCACGGAGCAGGGCTGTGCTGGCTGTGGGGCGAATATGTCACCGTTGTCGGGGGGGGAGGCGCTGCTCCTGCCCGAGATGACCCCGCCGCCCTCCCCAACTCCGCTGCCTTCCCTAACCCCGCAGCCCTTGACGGTGACCTCCGTCCGCGCCTTTGTGCCCTCCGAACCCTGGCAGGGAAACTGTCCGCACACCTTTCGCGTCTGGGCCGAGATTACCCTGAGCGGCGAAGGAAGCGAGACGCTGAACTACCGCTGGCATCGCAGCGACAACTTCGTCGGGCCGGAGCATTCTCTCCAGGTCGGCGCCGGGACGTATAATGTGGAAGGCGAGTGGCGGGTCACGGGAGACGGCAGTTACCGAATCCGCATCGAGATTCTCTCCCCTGTCGCCATCTTCTCCGAGTGGAGCGCATTTCATGAAGTAGATTGCCGATGATATAAAGGAGACGATACCATGAACCAGAAGATACGATTGACCCTTGCCCTGGGTGCTATGCTCTTGCTGACGGCATGTCATCTGTCCATGCCCTCTGCCCCGACGGGGGAGACCGGCGGAGCGCCCGAATCCGGCGAAGGAGCGCCTCTCCCCGCCGGTCCTGCGCAGACCTACTACGTCGCCCCGAACGGCTCGGACGCCAACCCCGGCACGCGCGACCAGCCCTGGGCCAGCCCCGGCTACGCCTCGCGCCAACTGCGGCCCGGCGACACCCTCGTCATCCTGGGCGGGCGCTACCTCCTGACCGAATACGACGCCGACATCCTCACCCCGCCCTCCGGCGCCCCTGATGCCTGGATCACCATTCAGGGCGAGGAGGGCAACCGGCCCATCCTGGCCGGAGGCGAGAACCTGATGACCGCCGTCAACCTGGCCGGCGTGAGTTACGTGCGCCTTGCCAACCTCGAAATCACCCACGATGACGAAGCGCGCGGCGAGGCGGCCTGGTTCCGCGACGGTCTCGAAATCCTCGGCGCGCCGGCCAGCCATATCGTCCTCGAGAACCTCTACATCCACCACGTGGACGAGTTCGGCATGAACATCCAGGACGTGGACGACCTGCAAATCCTGAACTCGCGCATCGAATATGCCGGCTTCGGCGCGCTGGGCGGCCCGGCCGGCGAGGCCGGCGGCTGGCGGAACGTGATCATCCGCAATACTTCCCTTTCCTGGAGCGGACACTACTACCAGGGCGGCGACGGCGCCAACCGTCCCTACGACCGCCCGGATGGCTTCGGCATCGAAGCCTCGGCCGGCCCCATCCTGCTCGAGGGCGTCATTGCCGAGCACAATTACGGCGACGGCCTGGACTCAAAGGCCGCCAATACCACCATCCGCCAGAGCATCGTGGCCAACAACTCCTGCGACGGCGTCAAACTCTGGGGCCCCGGCAGCCGGGTCGAGAACACGCTCATCTACGGCCGCGGCGACGGAAACCCCGACCCGACGCCCTGGGCGGCCATCGTCATCGCCCCCGAAGAGCAGGCCAATGCGCAGTTCGAAATCGTCAACGTCACGGTGGACGACTTCCTCGGCCACAACTACCTGATGTACGTGCAGTACGACTTTCCGAACGTCCCTGCCCATGTGACCGTGCGCAACAGCATCTTCAGTGCGCGGGGGTCCGAATCGCCCATCTACCTCGCCCCGGCCAGCACGCTCACGCTGGACCACACCCTGTTCTTCTTCCCGCAGAACGAGGTCCTCCTGACGCACGGCGACCAGACCTACACCTGCGCCGCGCTCGCCTCGCTGGGCGCCGGGAACTTGTGCGGCGACCCGCGCTTCATCGCCCCGGCCTGGGGCGGGAACGGCGACTATCACCTGCAGGCCGGCAGCCCGGCCCTGGATGCCGGCGCCGCCGAGGGCGCGCCGA
>CALGPL010000085.1 GCA_937960595.1 uncultured Anaerolineales bacterium
GGTTCTTTCGTCCGGTCGAGGACGGCGATAGACTTGACGCTCTTCGGCAGGGCGGCGAGGAAGTGTTCAACCGAGAAGGGCCGGTAGAGACGGACGCGGATGACGCCGACCTTCTCGCCCTTTTCCGCCAGGTAGCGGACGGTGGCTTCGGCCGTCTCGCCGCCGGAGGCCATCAGGACGACGACCCGTTCGGCGTCCGGCGCGCCGATGTAATCGAAGAGGTGATACTGGCGGCCGGTCAGTCCGGCGAACTTGTCCATCGCTTTCTGGACGATGGCCGGGGTCTTGGCGTAGAACGGGTTGACGGTCTCGCGCGCCTGGAAGAAGACGTCCGGATTCTGGGCCGTGCCGCGGATGAAGGGGCGCTCCGGGTTGAGGGCGCGGGCGCGGTGGGCGCGGACGAGTTCATCGTCAATCATGGCGCGCAGGTCGTCGTCGCTCAACGGCTCGATTTTCTCGACCTGGTGCGAGGTGCGGAAGCCGTCGAAGAAGTGCAGGAACGGGACGCGCGCCTCGAGGGTGGCGGCCTGAGCGATGGCGGCAAAGTCATGCGCTTCCTGTACCGAGCCGGAGGCGAGCAGCGCCCAGCCGGTCTGACGGCAGGCCATCACGTCGGAGTGGTCGCCGAAGATGGAGAGGGCATGGGTGGCGACCGTGCGGGCCGAGACGTGGAAGACGGTGCTGGTCAGTTCGCCGGCGATCTTGTACATATTGGGGATCATCAAGAGCAGGCCCTGGCTGGCGGTGAAGGTCGTGGTCAGGGCGCCGGTTTGCAAGGCGCCATGCACCGCGCCCGAGGCGCCGCCCTCGGACTGCATCTCGACCACCAGCGGGACGGTGCCCCAGATGTTTTTCTTTCCGGCGGCAGACCAGTCATCGGCCCACTCGCCCATGTTGGAGGAGGGGGTAATCGGGTAAATCGCGCAAATCTCGTTCGTGCGGTGGGCAACCGAGGCAGCGGCCTCGTTGCCGTCAATGGTAACCATTTGTCTTGCCATAGAAGGCTCCTTCCATGAAATTCAGAGCGATTAGCCCTGTTTTGGTCGAATACACCAATTGATAAGTTTAGTCGCGGCAGGGGAGAGAGGATAGTAATTTAATACACAAATTGCCCTGCGACTTGTCATAATTGGCCGAGGGGCTGAGAGACCGGGTTTCTTTAAGAAACCTGGTCTCTAAAGTCTCTAAACAAGAGAAGCGCCGCCAGCGACTTGGCGTCGGGTAGCAGGCCGCGGGCGGGCAGGGTCAGCGCCTCGGGGAGGGGAATTTTTTCGACTTGCAGGAATTCGTCGGCGTCGGCGGCGAGGGGCGCCGGGTAGAGGTCGGTGGCGAGATAGACGTGCATGTACTCGGTCGAGTAGCCGGGGGCGAGGTAGAAGCCGCCCAAAGGCTCCAGCCGTCCGGCGGCCATGCCGGTCTCTTCGCGGACCTCGCGCCGGGCGCAGGCTTCGGGGGCCTCGCCCTCGTCGAGGGTGCCGGCGGGCAGTTCCAGCAGGTCGAGGCCCGCCGCGTGGCGGTATTGGCGGACGAAGAGCAGGCGGCCCTCGTTGTCTACCGGCACGATAACCACCGAGCCGACGTGTTCGACGATGTCCAGCCGTGTTTCGCGGCCATCGGGCAGGCGGACGCGGTCGCGGCGGATGGTGAAGGCGCGGCCGGGGTAGACGATTTCGGAGTTGATTAATTCAAAGGTCATTTGTTCTCTCCACAAAATAAAGACCAGGCGAATGCTTCGCCTGGTCTGCTGGCGTCGGCAGGCTTCAGGGGATGGTAAGGGTTTGGCCGACCCGTAAGGTGTAGGGCGCGGTCAGGTTGTTGGCGGCTGCAATTCTCGCCGGGTCGACATCGCCGTAGTAGCAGGCGATTCTGTAGATTGTGTCCTCGCTGCTGCTGACGGTATAGGTGGCCGGATGGGGGCGCAGGGCGCGTTCGCCGGGGAAGGGGTTGCCGGTCTGGGGAATGCGCAGGTTCAGGTTTGGATAGTAGATCGTGCCGTTGCTCAGACCGTTGAGGGTCAGCAGTTCCTGAGGGTCCACGTTGAAGCGGCGGGCGATGCAATAGGGGAATTCGCCCGGCTGAAGGGCGTAGGTGGCCGGGATGCCGGCCAGGGGCGTGACGATCGTCTGAGAGGTGGCGGTGAAGACGCTCGGGGTGATCGGCTGGCCGGTCGGCGGGAGGACGGGGGTCTCGGTGGGGGTGTCTTCGGGCGTGATGGGGATGGGCGTTGGGGTTGGGGTCGGAGTTTCGGTGGGGGGCACAGGCGTGGCCGCCGCGGCGGTTTGGGTGGCGTAGGCCCAAAGCATGGCCATCTGATCCTCGGTGACTTCGCCGCCGCCCTGGAGCGGTTGTTCGGCGGGCAGGGTGGCGGTCGGCAGGGAAGACGGCGCCGCAGCCGAGCGCTCGCATCCGCCCAGGATGAAAGCGGCCAGCAGCGCAACAGCCAGGATCAAATAAATATTTCTGAACATTCCTTCCTCCTCCTAAGCCGCCGCTTGGGGCGGCTTTGCAATGATGAGGTGATACTAGCACAACCTTTCTAAAGCGTCAAGCGGCCACCAGGCTGGCCCCGTCGCTGGCGGCGCAGAGATACGCCTGCGCTTCCAGGCCGGTTTGCCGACGGTAAGCGCGGATGACCTGCCGGGCGAATCGGCCGGCCCGGGCGGCTTCGACCAGGGCCACGGCGCAGCCGCCGAAGCCGGCGCCGGTCATGCGCGCCCCGAAACAGGCCGGATCGCGGCGGGCGAGGGCGACGATCTGGTCGAGGGCGGGCGAGGAGACTTCGAAATCAGCCTGCAGACTGGCGTGGCTCAGATTCAGCAGGCTTCCCAGGGCAGCGGCGTCGCCGCGGCGCATGGCGGCGATGGCTTGCAGGACGCGGGCATTTTCGCTGACCACGTGGCGGGCGCGCCGCAGGGTGACCTCGTCCAGCGCGGCGGCGCGGCGCGTTAACGTCGCCTCGTCCACGTCGCGCAGGGCAGGCACGCCCAGGGTCCGGGCGGCTGTTTCGCACTGGCGGCGGCGTTCGTTGTAGGCCGAGTCGACCAGTCCGCGGCGGGTGGCGGTGTCGAGCACCACGATGGCTGTCTCGGGCGGCAGCGGGATGTGTTCGTAGGCCAGGCTGCGGCAGTCGAGGAAGAGGGCGTGCCCGGCGCGGGCGACGGCAGAGGCCATCTGGTCCATGATGCCGCAGCGGACGCCGACCCACTCGTTTTCGGCTTTTTGGGCCAGGCGGGCCATGCGGGCGGGGTCCCAGGGCAGGCTGCTGACGGCGGCGAAGGCGCGCGCCGAGGCCAGTTCGACGGCTGCCGAGGAGGACAGGCCGGCGCCGCGCGGAATGTCGCCGAGCAGCACCCCTTCCCAGCCCGACAGGCCGAAGCCCTCGCGCTGGAGCGCCCAGGCCACGCCCTTAACGTATTCGGCCCAGCCCGGCTCGCCCTTCTCCAGCCGGTCGAGGTCGAACTCGGCGGTCTGGTCGTAATCCAGGGCGTGGACGATCAGACGGCGGTCGGGGCGCGGCCGCAGGGCGATGGTGATGGCGCGGTCGATGGCGATGGGCAGGACGAAGCCGTCGTTGTAGTCGGTGTGTTCGCCGATCAGGTTGACGCGGCCGGGGGCGCGCACGATGACCGTCGGCGCGGCGCCGAAGCGGGCCTGGAACGGGGTTCGGATGTGCGAAGGGGGAATCATGGATTATTTTTCGAGCCAGATGGTGACCGGCCCGTCGTTGTGGATTTCGACCTGCATGTGAGCGCCAAAGACGCCGGTTTGGGTGGGAACGCCCTGGGCGCGCAGCAGGTCGGCAAAACGCATCACAAGCGGCGCGGCGACCTCCGGCGGGGCCGCGTCGGTGAACGAGGGGCGGCGGCCTTTGCGGGTGTCGGCGTAGAGGGTGAATTGGGAGACCACGATGATTTCGCCGCGCACTTCCTGAATCGAGAGGTTGGTCTTGCCTGCGGAGTCTTCGAAGATGCGTAAGGCGGCAATTTTTTCGGCCAGGAAGCGGGCCTGCTCTTCCCCGTCGCCGTGACCGACGCCCAGCAGGACGACCAGGCCGCGTCCGATGGCGGCAACCGTCTGGCCGTCCACGCTGACGCTGGCCGAGGAGACACGTTGAAGCAGGGCGCGCATCGTTGCCAGGGCCCTTTTATATTATGGCAATTGGACGGCGGCGCGCACCTCTTCCATCGTTTTCTCGGCGATGAGGCGGGCGCGAGCGGCGCCGTCTGCCAGCACGGCGCGGACGTACTCCGGCCGGGCGGCCAAGTCGGCGCGCCGGGCGCGGAAGGGTTCGAGGGCGCGGTTGAGGCTCTCGGCGAAACGTTTCTTGCAATCCACGCAGCCGATGCCGGCCCGGCGGCATTCGACGTTGATCCGCTCGACCTCTTCGGCCGGCGTGAAAATCTTGTGCATCGAGAAGACGTTGCAGACCTCGGGGTTGCCGGGGTCGGTGCGTTTGATGCGCTGCGGATCGGTGACCATCATCATGACCCGCTGGCGGGTTTCTTCGGGGGTCAGGGCCAGTTCGATGTGGTTATCGAGACTCTTGCTCATCTTTTCTTTGCCGTCGATGCCGAGCACTTTGGGCACTTCGGTGGTTTTCATGGCCGGTTCGATCAGCACGTTCGTGTTGAAGCGGTAGTTGAAGGAGCGCACCACCTCGCGGGTGAATTCGATGTGCGGCGCCTGGTCGATGCCGACCGGCACGAAGTCCGATTTGTAGAGGACGATGTCGGCTGCCATCAAGACGGGATAACCGACCAGGCCGTAGTTGACGTTGTTGGGGTTCTGGCGCACTTTTTCCTTGAACGTCGGCAGGTCGGTCAATTTGCCGAGGGGGGTCACCATCGAGAGGATGGTATGCAATTCCATCACCTGCGGGACGTGGGATTGTACGAACAGAATCGTCTCCTCCGGGCGGATTCCGGCGGCGAGCAGGTCGAGGGCCATCTCGTAGGTGTTTTGTCGCAGGTTGAGCGTGTCCTCGACGGTGGTCAGGGCGTGGATGTCCACGATGCAATAGACGCAGTCGTACTCATCCTGGAGAGCGACGTAGTTTTGGATTGCTCCCAGATAATTGCCCAGGTGGGAACGCCCGGTGGGGCGGATGCCGGAGAAGACGCGGCCTTTCTTTGTCATGGGGACCTCATTCTGTGTTTCGGCGGCTGCCGGCGATCTTCCTGCCTGCTCAGCCGCGGTCGTTTCTTCGCTTGGAGTGATTTCCTCGCCAGTGGAGGAGCGAAAAAATTATAACATACCCAGGTTGCCGATTTTTCGATTCCTGCAATCCAAAACGTTCCACAGATTGTTTTTGGCAGGGGGATGGCCGGCCGGAAGAGATTTTCGTACAGAATTATTAGGTCTCGAAGGTTTGACGCAAGACCCCCTTACATGTATAATCGTTTTACCCAATTGTCTTCCTCGTTGGGACACCTTCCGAGGCTCGATATGGCGCTACGCGGCAACCTGCGTGATTTCACCATAACGCAACTTCTCAATCTCATCAACCTGGCTCGCAAGACAGGAACGCTGATCATCGAAGGGCCCAGCGAGACGGCTCAGGTATCTTTCCGCGACGGAAAACTGGCGTATGCCCGCATCGGTCGCGAAGACGGGGGCTTGGCTTCGATTCTCTACAAGGCCAATAAACTTTCTGCGGGCCAGTACCGGGCGATTCAGCAGCGCGCCAGTTCGATCTCCGATAAAGAACTCGGCCTGCTGCTGATCAATGCCGGTTATGTCACGCAGGAAGATATTCTCACCAATTTGCAACAACACTTTGCCGATATCGTTCAGCGCCTTTTTACCTGGGTGGAGGGTTTCTTCCGGTTCGAGAACGACCAGATGCCGCCCGAGGATCGCATCAACGTCCGCCTCGACCTCGAGAATCTGATCATCGAGGGTTCGCGTCAGTTGCGCGAATGGGAGCAATTGCAGGATGAAATTCCCAGCCTGGACATGGCGCTCAAATTCACCGATCGGCCAGACGCCAATCTGCGCAAGGTCAATTTGAGCGTGGAGGAATGGCGGGTAGTCTCTTATATCAACCCGAAGAATACCATTCGTCAGATCGCCAACGCGACGAAGATGAACGATTTGGAAATCCGCCGGATCGTTTACGGTTTGTTGCAGGCCGGGTTGGTCGAAATTTGCCGGCCGGAGGGCGCGCCCGTCCCGCAACCGGCGCGCATGTTCCCCACCGAAAATAAAGAGGAACAGAAGTCTCTGGTCAATCGCCTCATCAACCGCATTCGGTCGCTCTAAACTTTTTCGAGGATAGTGCTCATGCAAACGGTCAAAATGGTCGTCACAGGCCCCTTCAACGCTGGCAAGACGGAGTTCATCCGTTCGGTCAGTGAAATCGACGTGGTCTCGACCGAGCGCAAGATCTCCAGCGCGCTGGAGAAGACGGTCAAAGAGGCCACCACGGTTGCGATGGATTTCGGCCGCATCACGGTGGACGAGGACCTCGTCTTGTATTTGTTCGGCACGCCGGGCCAGAAGCGCTTCGATTTCATGTGGGAGATCCTCTCGGAGGGGATGCTGGGGTTCATCGTGCTGGTGGACAGCACCCGTCCGGAGACGTTTCGGGAAGCGCGCTCGATCCTAGAGACCTTCCGCGCTTATGCGCCAACCCCTTATGTCGTGGCAGCCAACAAGCAGGATAAAAAGGATGCCTGGGAGTTGGCAGATATGCAACACGCCCTGCGGCTGGATCCGAAAGTCAAATTCCTGCCGTGCGTGGCCACCGACCGCGACTCGGTCAAGACGGTGCTGCTCGAGTTGCTCTACAGCATCCTGGCTGAGATGGAGGGTGGAGAGAAATAGACTCTCCATCTTGTTGCAAACGCCGTGTCCTCGATTACTACTGATCAGGGTATTGTACATTACGAGGTCTACGGACGCGGTCGTCCGGTTATCCTGCTGCACGGCTGGCTGGGATCGTGGGGGCTGTGGCAGGAGACGATGACCTACCTGGGGCGCTTCTATCGCACCTACGCGCTCGACTTTTGGGGGTTTGGCGAATCTGGCAAAAAACGCGAGACCTACGCGGTTCAAGATTTCGTCAGTCTGGTGGATCAATTCATGAACCACCTGGGCATCAATTCGGCCCCGCTGGTCGGTCACAGCATGGGCGGCACCGTCAGCCTGTCGGTGGCGATCCAATATCCGCAGCGGGCCACCAAGGTGGTCGTCGTCGGCTCTCCCATTGTCGGCTCCTCGCTGGCCTGGGCCTTGAAGATGGCCGGCCGGCGTCCGATTGCGGCCATGCTCTTCAATATGATGTGGGCGTTCCGGCTGGGGATGCGGGTGGCTTCGCCGTTCATTTCCAGGGATCCGCGCTTCCCCGACATGATGGACAAGGACCTGTCGCGCACCACCCTCGAGTCTTTCCTGCTCAGCATTGCCTCGCTGCGCCGCACCGACCTGCGCCCCATGCTCGACCAGATTCGCATCCCGGTGATGGGGATGTATGGGGATAAAGACATCATCGTCCACCCGATGCAGTGGCGGCCCTTGCTGGAGGGGGTCCCGCATGCCCGCATCGAACGGTTCGACCAGGCCGGCCACTTCATCATGCTGGACGACCCCGCTCCCTTCATGCAGAAACTGAAACAATTCCTGGACGAAGAGACCCCCGGCGGATGAGCACATCTTCGGAGACGTATTTCTACCCCAACTCGATGGGGCGGATTATTCTGCTTGCGATGGAAGAGATTCTGGGTCGCAACGGCATCAACGCCGTTCTCAACCTGGCCTCGCTCTCCGGTTACATCGGGCACTATCCCCCTCACAACCACGACCGCAACATTCCGTTCGAAGAAGTCAGCCGTTTGCAGGCGGCTTTGGAGAAGGCCTACGGCCCGCGCGGTGGACGCGGCCTGGCGCTGCGCGCCGGGCGGGCCTGCCTGAAATACGGCCTGCGCGAGTTCGGTCCCGAACTGGGCTTGACCGATCTGGCTTTCCGGCTCCTGCCGCTGGCGACCAAACTCAAGACCGGCAGTGAAGCCCTGGCGGCCCTGTTCAACAATTTCACCGATCAGCGGGTGCGGTTGGAGGCGGACGCGCAGAATATTTACTGGAATATCGAACGCTGTCCGCTCTGCTGGCAGCGTCAGACCGACGGCCCGTCCTGTCATCTGGCGGTCGGCCTCTTGCAAGAGTCGTTGTATTGGGTCAGCGGGGGCAAATATTTCCAGGTGGAAGAGACGAAATGTATTGCAACTGGCGACAGTGCGTGTACAATAGTAATCAGTCGGACCCCCATGGGATAAACGCATGCTCAAAGTCATCCTGCAAGCCCCTCGACACATTCCGCCCTTCAACGAGCCGGCGCGCGACTTGCGCATCCAGAACAAGCCGCTCTGGTTGAATCAGCGCGACCTGCTGGCCCCCTACGCGGACCGCGAAATCGAACTCCCGCCCGGCGCCCACTTGCCGGTCTCGCGCGAGCCGATGATCGTCTACCGCGACAATTTGTTCTTCGATCAGTACTACATCACCGAATTCATGACCCAGGCCAGGAAACGCAACCGCGCCGTGCGGGCCGCCTTTTCGCTGGACGACGCCGCCTTTCGGGAACATGCCCTGCCGCTCTCTGTCTCTTATACGCCGGCCGGCAACCTGTACTATGCCGACCTGTGGTATTACCCCCGCGGGCCGGAGGCCGATGTCGAACCGCTGGTGATCGACATGCAGGCGCGCGAAATCGGCTATTATCACGTGCCGACCTACATGGCCACCGAAAGCGGCGACCTGGTCTATCAGGTGCCGCTGCGGGCGATGATGGCCATTGATTGCTGGACCCACATCTTCATCGCCGACGGCGTCTTCGGCCTGTTTGCCCGCGGGGCGCGCTTCGAAGACCGTCTCGCCCGCGATGTCTGGTTCAAACTGGGCGTTTTGGCGACGGCCATGTACGAAGGCAAACAATTGCTCGAATGCTCGAAACTGGTCAAGGTCGGCAAGAATTGCGTCATCGACCCGACGGCCGTCATCCACGGCCCGACGACCATCGGCGACAACGTCACCATCAATGCCGGCGCGGTGATCGAGAATTGCATCATCGGCAGCAATGTCAACATTTCCCAAGACTGCCAGTTGATGCTCTCGGTGGTCGGCGACGGCACTTTCCTGCCCTTCCGGGCCTCGCTCTTCATGACCACCATCATGGAGAACGGCATGGTGGCGCAAAACACCTGCCTGCAAATGTGCGTGGTGGGGCGCAACACCTTCATCGGCGCAGGCAATACGTTTACGGATTATAATTTAATCCCCTCGCCCATCCGGGCCCTGGATGGCAACGACCAGTTGGCCTTTGCCAACCGACCGGTGCTGGGCGGGTGTGTCGGTCACAACTGCCGCATCGGGGCGGGGATGATCATCTTCCCGGCCCGCACGATCGAGTCGGACGTGGTCCTGTTCGGTTCGGCAGAGCGCCGCATCATTGACCGAGATGTCAAGTACGAACAGAGCGATCATCACAAACTCAAAGATGCCAGCAAGCACCCGCGTCTCTATCCCCGTCGCGGCGAAGCGGATCTGACCTCGTGGTAAGCGCGTGGACACTTTTGCCTTTATCATTCACCCGATTGACCCCAAGCGGGATGTCAGTCGCAAATTCCCCTTGCTCGGCCGCCTGCTCACGGAGCGGCAGATAGATTTTTTCTCCACCTTTTTCCCGCCCGTCTATATTTCTGAAATCACCGGCATTACCTCTCAGGCGACGGGCAAGGAAATCCGCGGCTGGTTCATCGCCTGTCCGTACACGCCGCGCCGTATGATGGAGTTGCGCGAATGGACAGTTTATCGTAAGATTATTCAGACCGGCCGCTTGGCCGAACGGCTCGGCGCGCAAATTCTGGGGCTGGGCGCTTTCACCTCGGTGATCGGCGACGCCGGCGTGACGATTGCGCGGGCGCTCGACATCCCCGTCACAACCGGCGACTCGTACACCGTTGCCATCGCCGTCGAGGCGGTGCGCGAGGCAGCCCGCGTGATGGAGATCCCGCTGCGCGGCGCGACGGCCGCGGTGGTCGGGGCGACCGGCTCGATTGGCCGGGTCTGCGCAGACCTGTTGGCCGACGATGTCGCCGAGTTGATCCTGATCGGCCGCCGCCCGGAAATGCTCGAGGCGCTGCGCGACCAGTTGCAGGGTCCGGGCCGGGCGGCGCTGCGGACGAGCACCCACGTCAACGATATCGCCCAGGCGCAGTTGATCCTGACCGTCACCAGCGCCGTCCACGAGGTCATTTACCCCGAGCACCTGCAGCCGGGCAGCGTGGTGTGCGATGTCGCCCGCCCTCGTGACGTTTCTGCAATGGTGGCGGCGGTCAGAAATGATATATTAGTGATAGACGGCGGCATGGTGGATGTGCCGGGCCCCGTCGACTTCCACTTTAACTTCGGTTTCCCGCCGGGCAAGGCCTATGCCTGCATGGCGGAGACGATGACGCTGGCCCTGGAGGGCCGATTCGAGGACTATACTTTGGGTAAAGAAATCGCGCGGGCGCGTGTGGAAGAGATCGCCGCTCTGGCAGCCAAGCACGGCTTCCGGCTGAGCGGTTTCCGTTCGTTCGAACGCGCCGTCACAGAAGAACAAATCCAAGCCGTACGCCAGGCGGCGCGCCAAGCCCGCCGCATTCGCAGTTGAACGGGAGGCACTATGGGAAAATCTCGCCTGTTGGTCGTCGAAGATGATCATGACATCTCCAATATGCTGAAGATCTACTTCAGCGGGCTGGGCTATGACGTGGATGTGGCCCCGCGGGGAGGCGACGCACTGGAAAAGACGCGTCAGGTGTTGCCTCATCTCATCGTGCTGGACATCATGCTGCCGGACATCGATGGGTATGAGGTCTGCCGCACCCTGCGGACGAACACGCGCACCAGCCACATTCCGGTGATCTTTCTGACACAGAAGGATGAGCGCAGCGACAAACTGCAAGGCCTCGAACTGGGCGCCGACGATTACATCACCAAGCCCTTCGACATCGAAGAGTTGAAGTTGCGCGTCCAGGGTGCCATCCGCCGCGCCGAACGCGAGGCGCTGACCGACCCGCGTTCCGGCCTGCCGGCGGGACGGCTGATCGAGGAGCAGTTGCGTCAGACCATCCGTCAGACCGGCTGGGCATACATGGACATCCGCATCAATTATTTCTCTCAATTCAACGATGTCTATGGCTTTGTGGCAGGCGACGATGTTCTCCGCTTTGCCGCCATGTTGATGGGCGAAGTGGTGGACGAACTCGGGAATGCGACGGATTTCATCGGTCATGCCGGCGGCGACAATTTCATTATTATCACCAGCGAAGGCGCGGCCGAGAACATCCGTCAGCGCCTCAAGGCACGCTTCGCCGAAGAAGTGCAGACGCACTATAACTTCATGGATCGCCAGCAAGGATACATTCTCACCTCGGGCCCCGGCGGGGAACCGGAGAAGACGCCGTTGATGACCCTTTCGGTGGGAATCGTCACGCCCAAAGAACAGACCTTTGCCGACATCCGCGAGATTACCGAACTGGCCGCCGAGGTGCGCCGTCAGGATACGCCTCCCTTGCCGACCAAAGGATAATTCTCGTCTATGTTCGCCGGGCAGTCGGTGTTGCTGGGAATCGGCCTGCTCCTGACCGGGTTTGCTTTCTTTTTCCTGGTCTGGGGCTTGTCGCATTTTATTCCCCGCCTGCGCACCGCCGCGCCCCGGTCGGCTGTTTCGTCTCCGCCCGGTCAGGCAGGCCATGATCATGCGACCTTGCTGGTGCAGGCGGGGGGACGTGTCGGGTACATGAACAGCATTGCCCAGCAATATTTCAATTTGCGCGAAGGAGAGTTGCCCAATCTCGAATTGCTGGCCCGCCGCATCCGCCCCAGCGAAGACTTCCTGAAATTGTGCGCCGCCGAGGGGCAGGCGCGTTTCTCGATCAATGGGCGACCGGTCGAGGGCATTTCCTACCGAGTTCCCGGCTCCCCGCCGGCGTTCCTGGTCTGTCTCACCCGCCCCGACACTGCTGCGACGCTGGCCCCGGAGGCGCGCGAAGTCTCGGCCTCGGCCCTCAAAATCCTGACCGAGTTCAGCCAGAATCTGGCGGTCAGTCAGGGATTGACCGCCACCGTGCAGACGCTGCTGGAAAACATCCAGCGCCTTGTGCCGGCGGACATTCTGGAGGTCGGGTTGTGGAATGCGGCCGACGAGAAAATGACGTTCTACCGCTTCACGGCCGGGCCTCGCGTTGCTGCCTATCTTGAGAAGAGTCTGCCGCGCTCACCAGAAGGATATGTGGCTGCCCTGGTCGGCAGGCGCAGAGTGCTTTTCATCCCCGATACCCACGAGTATGCCGACATCCCGTATCAAGAGGCCCGCGAACAGATGCCGGTGCGGTCCTATATCGGCCTGCCGCTGACCCTCCAGGAAGAACTGGTGGGAACGCTGTCGGTCGGCCTGAGCAGCGCCAACGCCTTCTCGTACGAAGACCTGGAGATTTTGCAGTTGGTGGCCGGGCAGGCCGCCGTCGCCCTGCGCAATGCACAGTTGCTCGAAAATGAACAGCGCCGGGCCGCGGAATTGAGCGGCCTGGCCAACCTGGCGCAGGCCGTCGGCGCGACCCGCGACCCGCGCGACCTGTTCGCCCGCCTGGTGCAGAGCATCGCCCCCCTGCTCGACGTCCAGGTGCTGGGCTTCCTCCTCTATAACGAGAGCCGCCGTTCGCTCGATGCTCAGGTCCCCTTCATCGGCACGCCCGCCCAGTTCGTAGACCTCTATCGCCTGCCCGTCCCGCCGGGCAGCATGATCGAGGAGCATCTCTTGAGCCGCGAGGCGCTGGTCACCCAGAATGCCCAGGAGGACGAACTCTGGCGCGAGATGGGATTCCAGGACTTCGCCCGCGCCGCCTCCTGGCGGGATGTGGCCCTCATCCCGCTCGTCTCGGCGGGCCGTTCGCTTGGTTTCTTACAGGTGGCCAATCACCGCGTCCGCGAAAACGCGTTTTCATCTGACGAGATGCGCTTGCTCAACATCATCGCCAACCAGACCGCGCCCATCATCGACAACGCCGCCCTCGTCCAGCAGGCTCGCCAGCGCGCCCAGCGGGCGGAGGCCCTGCGCCGTATCGCCAGCCTGACCAGTTCCTCCGCCACCGCCGACGAGATGCTGCGCTACACCGTTCAGGAACTGGCCCGCCTGGTCCAGGCCGACATGGGGGCGGTCTTCCTGTTGAACGAAGCCCAGGGCGTGTCGCGGCTGCACACCGATTCTCTCTTCGGCGTTTCGATCGAGACGATGGAACCCTTCAGCCGCATTTATGTGGACGATCCTCAGTTCCATTTTACCGTCACCGGCAGCCAGCGTTCCTTCATTTCCAGCAATCTTTCCGCCGATCAGCGCCTGCTGACGGTCTATCGTCCGCTGGCGGATCACTTCAAGATGGAATCGGTCATCATCGTCCCGCTGGTGGTGCGCGAGCGCAGCCTGGGGGAAATGGTGCTGGCCAGCAAGAAGGCCGACTTTTTCAACAACTACGACTTGCAGGTCGTCTCGACGGCTGCCGGGCAGTTGGCCGCCGCGCTGGAGGGCGCCTCGCTCAGTTCGCAGACCGATGAGAGCCTGCGCCGGCGCGTCGATCAGTTGACGGCCATGACCCGCATCGGGCGCGAGTTGAACACCACCCTCGACTGGCAGTATCTCTTGCAAGTGGTGTACGATGAGAGCCTGCGCACCACCCGCGCCGACTGCGGCACCATCCTCCTGTTTGACATGTCGGCTTCGCCGGAGGAGGCGCGTCGCGTCGTCTTCCATCTGGGCGATGAGCCTGGGGAGGCGCTGACGGCCCTCGAGCAGGAGGTGCTCGAAGGCGGCGAGCCGATCGTGGTGGACGATTTCTCCCAGAGCACCTATCCGCCTGGTCATGAGGGCGTCCTCTCGGCGCTGGTCGCCCCGATTGCCTATCAGGGCAAGACGGTCGGCCTGATCCATTTGCATGCCTTCGAAAGCCGCCGCTTCGACCAGACGGCTGTGGACATCATCATGACGTTGGCCGTCCAGGCGGCGATTGCCCTCGGCAACGCCCAGCGCTACCAGGAACAAATCGCCCGCAACGAATTGCTCAACCGGCGGGCCGAGACTCTGGCCAAATTGTTCGAGACCACCCGTGAAATCGGCCTCGACCGGCCGCTGGAAGAGTCGCTCGAGGCGCTGGCCTATGGCATCCAGGAGGCGACTCCCTTCCAGGTGGTGCTGATCAGCACCGTCGATCCGGAGACCGGCATGCAGCGTCGGGTGGCGGGCGTGGGCATGCCGCTCGAGACCTTGAACATGATGAAGGCGCGCCAGCAGCCTTACGCGGCGCTGGAACAGATGCTGCGCCCCGAGTTCAAGGTCGGAGAGGGATACCTGATCCCGCATGATCGGCGTCCGCTCCTGACGGGAGATGTCCAGATCGTCACCATCATGCGCGAGCAGATCGCCCAGGCGCCCAACGCCTGGCATCCCGAAGATGTCCTTTTTTACCCTCTCAAGAACGATGAGGGCGTCACCATCGGCGTAATCAGCCTGGACGCCCCGCGCGACGGGCTGCGTCCCACCCGCAACACGCTCGAAACCATCGAGATCTTTGCCGCCCAGGCCGCTCTGCTCATCCAGAGCGTTCACAGCCTGAATACCTACAAGAATCAGGTCGAGACGCTTTCCACCAGTCTCGAACGCCAGCAGCAACTGCTGACCATCAGCCAGACCCATCTGCCGGTCATGCTCCACAAAGACCTGGAGCAGATGATCGCCATCCGCAACCTGGAGCGGCGCAGCCGCCGCATCCGGGCCGGGCTGGAAATCACCGAGACCATCAACCGTCAGGTGGACGGGCCTTCTGCCCTGCAGGCGCTGGGGCGCGAAATCCTGACCCGCCTGGAGATGCAAATTTCTATCGTGGCCGAGAATACCCCGGAGGGGGCGCGCTTGCTGCATGTCCTGGGGAACATTCCGCGCGGCACCAGCCCGGAAGCCCTGTTCGGTCAGCGCAACCCCCTGCGCTACAGCCTGCAGACCGGCGAAATGCTCTTGGTCATGAACCTGGAGGAAGACGACACCTGGCGGGATGCGCCCCTCCTGAGCAGCCTGCACGCCAAGGGTTTCATCTGCCTGCCCATCCTGATCGATGAAAAGCCGGTGGCGGGGGTGCTGGCCATCAGCCTGGAGCCGATGCCCGCCCTGACCGATGAGGACCGCCAGGTGTATTCCCAAATTGCCCGCCAGGTCTCCATCATCCTGCAGAACATCAGCCTGCTGACCGAAACCCGCCGCCGCCTGCGCGAAGTTAACCTGCTGCTCGACTTCAGCCGTCAGTTGAGCGGCCTCGATCCGCACGGCATTCTCAAATCCCTCCTGGACAGCGCCCTGCGGGTCGTTTCGGCTGCCCACGCGGGTGCCGTCCTGGTCTGGAACGAACAGGAGGGGGTGCTTGTCCCTGGCGTGGCGGCCAATTACGCCAACATCGACAGCCTGATGCAGATCTCGTTCCGTTCCGGCGAAGCCCTGCCCGGCCAGGTGTTCGCGGCGCGCAAGCCGCGTCGGGTCGAAGAAGTCAATTTTGCCCGCGACTACAACCTGGGGGCCGAGAATCTGCTCCTCTATCGCGAGGCGACCGGCGGCCGCCTGCCCGTTTCCAGCCTGCTGGTTCCCATCCAGACGGGTGAGCGGACCCTCGGCCTGTTGATGCTCGACAACTTCAACACCCCGGCGGCCTTCTCGGCGGATGATGAAAACCTGTTGCAGTCGTTGACTCAGCAGGTGGCGCTCTCGTTGGAGAATGTCCGTCTGGTGCAGGCCTCCCAGGAGCGCGCCGGTCAATTGCAGGCCCTGACGGATGTCTCGGCCAAGATGGCGGCCAGCCTGCAGTCCAGCGAACTGATCACCGGTCTGCTCGATCAATTGAAGACCGTCTTGCCCTACGATACGGGCATCCTCTGGCTGCGACAGGGCAAGAACATGGTCGTGGCGGCGGCGCGCGGCTTCCCGGATGACGAAGAGCGCCTCGGCCTGGAGGTGGCGGTCGAGGATTCGGCCTTGCTGACCGAGATGATCACCACCTCGCAGGGCATCGTCGTCGGCGATGTGCGCGCCGATCCCCGCTTCCCGGCGCTGGTGGAGGCCGAGCGCCTCTCCTGGCTGGGGGTGCCGCTGGTCTCCAAAGGCGAGGTGATTGGCGTGCTGGCCCTGGAGAAGGCCGAACCCCACTTCTATACCGTCGAATATACCCAGTTGGCGACGACGTTTGCCAGCCAGGCGGCGGTGGCGCTCGAAAATGCTCGTCTGTATGAGGAGAGCCTGCGCCGCGCTGCCGAACTCGATCAGCGCTCGCAGCGCCTGGCCTTGCTCAACCGTCTCTCCTCCGAACTGAGCGGTTCGTTGAGCGAGGATCAGATTCTGCGCCTGACGGCCGAGGAGTTGCGTCAGGCCGTCTCGGCCAAGCGGGTCTCGGTGGTCACGTTTGGGCGCGGCGGAGAAGCGGTGCTGCAGGCGGTTGTGCCGGAGCCGGCCAGATTCCGGCCGCGGGCTTTGCCCGCTGCTCCCATCTTCGAGCGTTTGCGCGATTCGCTGGGCGTCTTCAGCACCGACAATGTGGCCGGCGAGCCCGACCTGGAACTGCTGGCCGAGATGCTCAAGGGGACCCGCTCGCTGCTCATCCTGCCGCTGGTCAGCGGCACCAGCCTGCGGGCCTTGATGTTCGTTCACATGGGAGAGGCCTACCGTTTCACCCCGACCGAGATCGAACTGGGCCGCACGATCGGCAACCAGGCCGCCATCGCCCTGGAAAGCGCCCGCCTGTATCAGGATACCGTCTCGCGCGCCGAACAACTGGCTACCATCAACCGCGCCTCCTACGAAATCGCCCTCAGCCTCGACCCGGAGGAAATCTACGCCGCCATTCACCGCGCCGCCTCTCAGATGATGGAGGCCGAATCCTTCGTCATTGCTCTCCTGGATGAGCAAGCCAACGAAATCGATGGCGTCTATCTGATGGATCCCAAAGGACGCGCTCCAAACGTCCGCCTGCCCTATGGGCAGGGGCTGAGCGGGCGTATCATCTCCAGCGGCGAACCGCTGCTGATTGCCGATGTCGCCGCTGTCAAGAATTTTGAGGGCCGCACCTATGGCCAGGGTCAGCCCCGTTCGATCGTGGCCGTCCCCATCATTCTGGGCGGCAAGGTCATCGGCATGCTTTCGGCCCAAAGTTACAAACCGAATGTCTACACCGAGGACGACCAGCAGATTCTGAGCACGCTGGCCAACCAAGCGGCGGTCGCCATCCAGAACGGACGCCTGTTTGCCGAGACCCGCCGCCTGGCGGAGGAACTCGAACGGCGCGTCATCGAGCGGACGGCCGAACTGGCCCGCGAACAGCGCAACACCGAGACCCTGCTGCGCATCCTGACCGAGGTTTCGGCCAGCCTCGACCTCGACCGGGCCCTCAACCGCACCCTGGCGCTGCTCAACGACGCCATCGGCGCCGAACAGGGCAGCATCTTGATGGTGAATCCCGAGGACAACACCATCCAATACCGCGCCGGTTACGGCTATGTCACGCCGGTCATGACGGAGGGTGCCCGCCCCACCCCGCTCAAGGTCGGCGAAGGGCTGGCCGGCTGGGTGATCAAGAACCGCCAGAGCGTTTTGCTCGACGATGTCCGCAAGGACAAACGCTGGGTCAAATTGCCCTCGAATGCGCCGATGCATCGCAGCGTCATCGCCGCGCCGTTGACGGTGGGCGAGGAAGTCATCGGCGCCATCATGGTCTTCCACCGCCAGGTGGGGTACTTCAACCCGGAACACATGAACCTGGTCCAGGCGATTGGCTCCCAGGTGGCAGTGGCGATCAACAATGCCCACCTGTACGAACTGATTCGCGACCAGGCCGAGCGCCTGGGCAGCATGCTGCGCAGCCAGCAAGTCGAGGCCAGCCGCCAGCAGGCCATCCTGGAGGCGGTCGCCGACGGCGTGCTGGTCACCGACGCGGATAACAAGATCACCTTTGTCAACTCCTCCACCGAGCGGATCCTGGGCCTTTCGGCCGAGCAGGTGCGCGGGCAGCCGCTCGAGAATTTCGTCGGCCTGTTCGGCAAGGCGGCCCAGACCTGGATGCAGACCATCCATGACTGGTCGGAAAACCCCGCCTCTCACCAGCCCGGCGACACCTACGCCGAGCAATTGACCATCGAGAATGGACGGGTGGTGCTGGTCCACCTGGCGCCGGTCATCTGGCGCAACGAATTCCTGGGCACCGTCTCCATCTTCCGCGATATTACCCACGAGGTCGAGGTGGACCGGCTCAAGTCCGAGTTCGTCGCCACGGTCAGCCACGAACTGCGCACGCCCATGACCTCCATCAAGGGTTACGTAGACATCCTCCTGATGGGCGCGGCCGGCGCCTTGAACGAGACCCAGACCCATTTCCTGGACATCGTCCGCGCCAACACCGACCGCCTGAGCGTCCTGGTCAACGACCTGCTCGACATTTCGCGCATCGAAGCCGGGCGGGTGACGCTGGTCATCGAGCCGCTCGACCTGCGCGAGATTGCCGAAGAAATCGTTGCCGACATCCTGCGCCGCTCGCAGGAGGAAAATCGGCCGATGGGCCTGAGCATTGACGCCGCGCCGACCCTGCCGAAGGTGAGCGGCGACCGCGAGCGTGTCCGTCAGATTCTGGGCAATCTGGTGGACAATGCCTACCACTACACCCCGGCCAACGGTCAGATTCACATCTACATCCATCAGGAAGGCCGCGAAGTTCAGGTGGATGTGCAGGACAACGGCATTGGCATCGATCTTGCCGATCAGGAACGCGTCTTTGACCGCTTTTACCGCGGCGAACATCCGATGGTGCTGGAGACGCCTGGAACGGGGCTGGGCCTTTCCATCGTGCAACAACTGGTCGAAATGCACCATGGCCGCATTTGGATGACCAGCAAAGGCATTCCGGGCGAGGGGAGTACCTTCTCGTTTACTTTGCCTGTCTACGAGCCTGAGGAGTGACGCCATGACCAAGATCTTGATAGCAGAGGACGAACGCGATATCCGAGATCTCATTACCTTTACGTTGCGCTTTGCCGGCTACGAGGTGGTGGCTGCCAGCAACGGCGAGGAGGCCGTGACGCTGGCCCAGCAAGAAAAGCCGGATTTGATCCTCATGGATGTGCGCATGCCGCGCATGACCGGCTACGAAGCCTGCGCGGCCATCAAGTCCGATCCGGCGCTGGCAGATATCCCGGTGATGTTCCTCTCGGCCAAGGGGCAGGAATCCGAAATCCAGGCAGGCCTTTCCGCCGGCGCGGCCGAATACCTGCTCAAACCGTTTGCCCCCGACCAACTGACCGCCCGGATTCAGACCGTCTTGGCCCAGCAGAAAAAGTAAACGCAGGATCGAAGAGCCGACCGACAGATGAGTGCGATACTGATCGACGAAAGGATTGTGCATTACGAGGTGCTTGGGCGCGGCCGCCCGATCATCTTCCTGCACGGCTGGGTGGGTTCCTGGCGCTATTGGGTCCCCGCCATGCAGACCGCCGCCATGTCTTTTCGCGCCTACGCGCTCGATCTGTGGGGCTTCGGCGACACGGCCAAGGACGCTTCCTGCTACAGCCTCGAAAAACAAACCGCTCTGCTCGAGCGCTTCATGCAGGAAATGGGCATCGGCAAGGTGGCGCTCGTCGGTCACGGCCTGGGCGCCTTGGTCAGCATCCTCTTCGCCCGCCGCGCCCCCGAACTGGTGGACCGTCTGATGGCCGTTAGCGTCCCGTTCGAGATCGGCGCCGTCAACGGCCGCCTGCGCTCGCCCGCCTCCCCCGCCGACCTGGCCGATTGGCTGCTGAGCCGCGATCCCCTCACCGAGCCGGCCCGCACCGATGCTCCCAAGGCCGACCCGGCGGCGATCGTTGCCTCCTTCAACGATCTGGACGGCGCCAGCCTCATGCCGCTCATGGATATGCTCGCTACCCCCTGTCTCATCGTTCATGGCCAGAACGATCCGGCTGTGCAAACCCCCTCCTATGAACGCATCATCGCCATGCCCGAACGCATCCATCAAATCATCCTCGAAGAGTCGGGCCATTTTCCTATGATTGACGAAAGTGCCAAATTCAACCGTCTCCTGACCGATTTCCTGGCCCTGATTTCCGGCGACAGCCCGCGCCAATTGCAACTCAAAGACGAGTGGAAACGCCGCGTGCGTTGACCTGCCTGCCGCAGGCTTTTTTGTCTTGACAGCCGCGCTGCCTCGCCGTATACTCACTGCAACAATCCAACGGGGAGCCCGTGAACGGGCTGAGAGGAAGGTCCAGCCTTCGACCCGCAGAACCTGATCCGGATCATACCGGCGGAGGGATACTCGCTCGATCCATCGCCATCCTCCCCGGAGGATGGTTTCCTTTTCTGCGGCGCTCCCCGCTCGATGGTGGTGAACATGACTCTGCGTGCCATCCTGTTTGCCAACGGCAGCCTGCCCGACCCCCAGGCTGCCCGCCGCCTCGTTCGCTCCGGCGACCTGATCCTCGCCGCCGACGGCGGCAGCCGCCACGCCCTCGCCCTCGGCCTGATGCCGGCCGTCGTCATCGGCGACCTCGATTCGCTCTCCCCTGCCGACCGCCGCCGGTTGGAATCCGCCGGGGCGCGCCTCATCGTCCACCCGCGCGACAAGGACCAGACCGACCTCGAACTGGCGCTCGACTTCGCCCTCCGGCAGGGCTGCACGGCGGTCGTCATCCTCGCCGCCCTGGGCGGACGCCTCGACCAGACCCTCGCCAACCTGGCCCTGCTCACCGCCCCGCGCTTCGCCGCCCTGGACATCCGTCTCGATGACGGCCTCGAAGAGGCTTTCTTTGTCCGCGGCCGGGGCTGCATCCAGGGCCGCCGCGGCGACCTCGTCTCCCTCTTGCCGTGGGGCGGACCGGCCGCCGGCGTGGTGACCGAAGGCCTGCGCTGGCCCTTGCGCGGTGAGACCCTTCGGCCGGAGCAGACGCGCGGCATCAGCAATGAACTGCTCGCCGAGAGGGCGGCCGTCTCGCTGGAGACTGGCTTGCTGCTGGTCGTTCACCATCGTCAGAACAATTCATCTCGTGGGAGGTCCACATGAAACGCTCGTTCCTTCTTGTCCTTCTTACCCTTTGCCTGGCGCTGTTGCCCGCCTGCCGGGCGCAGCCGCCTGCCACGCTGACCGTCATGACGCACGATGATTTTGCCATCAGCGAAGAGGTCATCGCCGAGTTCGAGCAGGCGCACCATGCCGAGGTCGTGATTCTGCGCAGCGGCTCGGTCGGCGAGGCGCTCAACAAAGCCATCCTGACCGCCCAGGCCCCGCTGGCCGACCTCTTCTACGGTGTGGACAACACCTTCCTATCGCGCGCCCTCCAGGCCGGCATCTTCGAACCCTATGCCTCGCCGCGCCTGGCAGACATCCCCGACGCCTTCGAACTCGACCCCGAACACCGCGCCCTGCCGGTCGACTACGGCGACGTCTGCCTCAACTACGACATCGCCTGGTTCGAACAGCGCGGCCTGCCGCTCCCGCAGACGCTCGACGACCTGCTCGACCCGGCCTACCGCGGCCTGCTGGTGGTCGAGAACCCGGCCACCTCTTCCACCGGCCTCTCCTTCCTGCTGGCGACCATCGCCGCCTTCGGCGAGGACGGCTATCTGGACTACTGGGCCGGGCTGCGCGCCAACGGCCTGGTCGTTGTGGACGACTGGGGCACGGCCTACTACACCAACTTCAGCGGCTCTTCCGGCCGCGGCCCGCAGCCGCTGGTCGTCTCCTATGCTTCCAGCCCGGCGGCGGAGGTCGTCTATGCCGATCCGCCGGTCGAGACGGCGCCCACCGCGGCTATCACTGCCCCCGGCACCTGCTTCCGGCAGATCGAGTTCGTCGGCATCCTGCGCGGCACCCCCAACCGGTCGCTGGCCGAGGCCTTTGTCGATTTCATGCTCGATACCCGCTTCCAGGAGGACATGCCGCTCCAGATGTTCGTCTATCCGGTCAACGAGACGGCTGCCTTGCCGCCCGAGTTCATCCGCTGGGCGCAGACTGCCGAACAGCCGGCCAGCCTCGACCCGGCGCTCATCGCCGCCCATCGCGAAGACTGGATCGCCGCCTGGGCCGAGGTGGTGCTGCGTTGAGGCCCGGCAAGACACAAGCGGCGAATCTGGCGATTCGGCGGGCGGCGCGCCGAATCGCCGATTTGCCGTTTCGCAGGATGGCTCTCTGGCTCCCGGCCTCGCTCTTCCTGGCGGTTTTCTTTTTCCACCCCCTTAGCCGCATCCTGACCCTGAGCCTGAACCCGGCCGCCCTGACCTCGGCCGGGCTGGAGCGGGCGGCCTCAGTGTTTGCTTTCACCCTCTTGCAGGCAGTCCTTTCCACGATCCTGACCCTCCTGCTCGGCTTGCCGGCCGCCTGGCTGTTTGCCCGCTACGATTTTGCCGCCCGGCCCCTGCTGCGCGTCCTGACTGCCATTCCTTTCATGCTGCCGACGGTGGTCGTTGCCGCCGGCTTCAACGCCTGGCTGGGCGGGCGCGGCTGGCTCAACCTTTTGTTGATGGACACCTTCGGGCTGGAAACACCGCCGATCCGATTCGTCGGCACCCTGAGCGCCATCCTGCTTGCCCACGTCTTCTATAACACCACCATCGTCGTCCGCCTGGTCGGCAACGCCCTGACGCACCTGGATCCGCGGCTGGAGCAGGCTGCCTGCACGCTGGGAGCGGGGCCGCGGCGGGTCTTCACGGCAGTCACCCTGCCGCTGCTGCGTCCGTCCTTGCTGGCAGCCGCCCTGCTCGTCTTCCTGTTCGATTTCACCAGTTTTGGAGTCATTTTGCTCCTGGGCGGGGCGCGGTTTGCCACCCTGGAAGTCGAAATCTATCTGCAGACCATCCAGTACTTCAACCTGCCGCTGGCAGCCTGGCTGGCGTTGATCCAGTTGCTGTGCACCCTGGCCTTTTCGGCCCTCTACAGCCGGCTGGTGACGCGCCTGACCGCGCCGGTCGGCCCGCGCCCGGCAGCCGCCAACCTGCGCCGTCCGCGCACCCTGCGCCAGCGACTCTTTGTCGCCGCACTTTCCGGCTTGCTCTTGCTCCTCTTCGCCTTGCCCCTCCTCTCTCTGCCGGTCCGCTCGCTGACCCGCTTGGAGGCGGACCTCGGCCAACGCGGCCAGGTCCGCTACGGCCTGACCGGCGATTACTACGCCGAATTGTTCGTCAACCGCAGCGGGTCGTTGTTCTATGTGCCTCCCTTCCGGGCGCTGTTCAATTCCCTGGCCTATGCCGGCCTGACGGTGATTCTCTCGCTGAGCCTGGGCTTCCCGGTCGCCTCGGCGCTGGCCCGCCCTGGTCGCCTGGAGCGCCTGCTTGACCCCCTGCTGATGCTCCCGCTGGGCGCCTCGGCGGTGACCCTCGGCCTGGGATTCATCGTCTCCTTTGGCCGCTGGCTGGCCTCGCCGTTGTTCGTCCCCCTGGCCCACACCCTGATCGCTCTGCCGTTCGTCATCCGCAGCCTGCAGCCGGCCCTGGCCTCCATCCCCGACCGGCTGCGCCAGGCGGCCGCTTCGCTGGGCGCCTCTCCCGCTCGCGTCTGGCAGACGGTGGACTGGCCGATCGTGCGCCGGGCGGCGCTGGCCGCGGCGGTCTTCGCGTTCACCGTCTCGCTGGGCGAATTTGGGGCAGCGGCTCTTCTGGCCCGGCCCGAATTTCCGACCCTGCCGACCGCCATCTATCGCTTCCTCTCGCAGCCTGGCGGCATGAACTACGGCCAGGCAATGGCCATGGCCACCCTGCTCATGCTCGTCACCGGCGCGGGCATCCTGGCCATCGAGAAATTGCGCTTGCCCGGCGCGGGTGAATTCTGAGAGGCTGAACTTGGCGCCAGGAAGATTTCCCTCGGACGTTTTCTCTTCTGCTCCCGGACCGAATCGAGGCGTTTATGCTGGAAGTCATTGACCTCCATAAATCCTACCAAGGCCAGCCTCTGTTGGAGGGCGTCACCTTCTCGGTCGCGGCTGGCGAGACGGTCTGTCTGCTCGGCGCGTCGGGCAGCGGAAAATCCACCTTGCTGCGCATCATCGCCGGGCTGGAAGAGGCCGAGCGCGGCCGCCTGCTCTGGGAGGGCGAAGACCTGGCCGGCCTGCCTGCCCACCGGCGCGGCTTTGGGCTGGTCTTTCAGGACTATGCCCTCTTTCCTCACCTAAACGTGGCCGAAAACGTGGCCTTTGGCCTGCGGATGCAAAACCGGCCGCGCCACGAGATCGAGCAGCGCGTGGCCGAAGCGCTGGCGGGCGTGAACCTGAGCGCGTTTGCCGACCGCCGCGTCACCGACCTCTCCGGCGGCGAGCAGCAGCGCGTCGCCCTGGCGCGCGCCCTGGCCACCCGTCCGCGCTTGTTGATGTTCGACGAGCCGCTCGGCGCCCTCGACCGTACGCTGCGCCAGGACTTGCTGGACGAACTGCGCCGTCTGCTGCGCGGCGGCAGTACCCCCGCCATCTACGTCACCCATGACCAGGAGGAAGCCTTTGCCATTGCCGACCGGCTTCTGTTGCTGCACGCCGGCCGCATTGTCCGCCAGGGCAGCCCGGCCGAGGTCTGGCGGCGGCCGGGATCGGCTTGGGCGGCGCGCTTCCTGGGGCTGGGGAATGTCCTCGCGGGCCGCGCCCTGGGCGGCGCCCGGGTGGAGACCGCTTTTGGGGTGCTGGAAACAGCCCAGGCGGCGGACGTGCCGGCCGGTCAACCGGTCAGCCTGCTGATCCGGCCGGGGGCTGCCCGGCCCGGCGAGGGGGTCAACCCTCTGGGCGGCCGCGTCGCCGACCTCCTGTTCCAGAACGAGCATTATCGGGTCACCCTCGACAACGGCCTGACTTTCCACCTGGACGAGGCTCCGCCGCGGGGCGCTTTCCTGGCTTTGCACGTGCCGCCGGAGGGGGTAGAATGGCTCTTGTGAGCGAGCCGATAACCGTCATCAAGCGCAACCCGGCCGGCGAGGAGACCTGGCGTTATCACGGCCGGGTGCTGGCGCGCGGCCCCGGCTTCATCCGCCTGGAAGCGCATTTCAACCGCCCCGACCTGCCTTTCATGGGCGTGACGCTCCGCCAGGGCGACCGCTTCGTCGAGACCTTTTACACAGAGCGCTGGTACAACGTCTTCGAAATTCACGACCGCGATGACGACCGCATCAAGGGCTGGTATTGCAACATTGGCCGCCCGGCGGTGCTGGAGGCCCCCGGCCGGCTCTCGTATGTGGACCTGGCCCTCGACCTGTGGGTCGCTGCCGATGGGTCGCTGACCGTGCTCGATGAGGAGGAGTTCGCCGCCCTCGACCTGGACGCGGCGACACGCGCCCGGGCACGGGCTGCCTTGGGGGAACTGCAGGCGGCTGTTGCAAAGAGAGAAAACCCGTTTTCGATCTGAAAACGGGTTCGAGAGGGGAAGGCTCGGTTTACAGGCCGAAGGCGTTGAGCAGGTCTTGCCCGAAGGCCAGGATCAGTCCCAGCGAGCCGAAGCAGGCGCAGCACAAGACCAGGGCGACGACGCCGGCGATCAGCCAGGGATTGGTTTTCTTGGGGGGCGCAGGAGAATACGAGGGATTCACGTCCATAGATTTAATAGCCGCTGTTCATCAGGAAGGGGATCGAAAGGCTGATCCCCAGGATGGGGAGGAGCACAAAAACGCACAACGCACACAGGCCGATGGCCAGCGTCAGATAGCCGAAGATCAGGCCGGTCGTGGCCAGGCCGTCTCCGGTGACCAGCCCGCCGCTCTGCTTGATCTCGCTCTTGGCCATGTGACCGGTGATGATGGCTGCAATCGGGCCGATCACCGGCAAAATCTGGACGAAGCCGAGGATGCCGGCAATCAGGCTGATGATCGCCGTGACGCTGGTGCGGGTTTGCTGGATGGGGGGATACCCTTGGTTCATGAGAATGCTCCTCTAGTAATGAATGGTTGAACATATGAAGTGAACTTTATTCGTAATAACCGCCAGGACGCAAAGAACGCCAAGAATCTTCCGGAAATTCGCCAAGAAAGGCTCTTGGCGACTTCCAAATGGGCTCGGCGCCATGGCGTCTTGGCGGTAAAGGTTCGTAATAACCGCCGAGACGCAAAGAACGCCAAGAATCTTCCGGAAATTCGCCAAGAAAGGCTCTTGGCGACTTCCAAATGGGCTCGGCGCCATGGCGTCTTGGCGGTACAGGTTATTGCAGATAAAGTCTAGTGATTATACCTGCGCTTTGTGTTTTTGGGCGCGTTGCCACAGCCACCAGATGATCCAGGCGACCAGAAGGATGACGAAGGCGGCCATCAGAACGGGGATGACCACTGCCAGAATGGAGAGCGCCGTGGCGATGACATCCTCGGCAATGCTGACCGGGATGTTGCCGGCCCCGCCGGTGGTCGCCGTGACGGCCGGGCGTACCGCCACCGCCTTGACGGTGTGGACGCCCCCGGCCACCAGCAGCCCCAGGATCAGCGCCAGAACCGGATGGATATCGGTGATGACATCGGCGCTGGCAGCGAAGATGATCGCCCCGGCTGCCGGCCGGATCACTGTCTGGATGACATCGTTGAGGTGGTTGACCGCCGGCACCTTGTCGGCCACCATTTCGATGATGACCAGCAGGCCGAGCACGATCAACACCCACGGGTTGGCCAGCAAATCGAAGGGCGGGTTCAGTTTGACCAGGTCGGTGTAGTGGGCGATGACTCCCACAATCAGCAGGGGAATGTAAGCGTTCAGGCCGGCGCTGGCCGAAAGCCCAAAGGCAGAAAGAATACCCAGTAGAGCGTCCATTGCACAACCTCCGTTATCTCTATCTACGAATGTTGAGCGGAAAAGATTCCCACGTGCCGGAGCCTAAGTAGCGCACGGCGTCGATCACGGCCACTTGCAGCATGGCAATGGTGAAACCGGCCAGCAGCGGCAGCCAGAGTTGGCGCAGGCGGGTGAAGGCGTTTTCCTGGCGCATGATCATCACCCACACCATCGTGTAGACGATGGTCAGGAGCAGCAGCACGCCAGCCGTCGTCAGGAAAGCCATCGGGTAGAGCACCAGCGGACTTTCGGTCAGGATCAGCAAATCGGCCAGCAGCGTGATGCCCAACAGCAGGCCGAGGGCCTTCAGATTCGGCATGGCGCGGTGCTCGTCGGCATCGGCCCAGACGGTGGCGTTGAAGGCCGGGAAGATGCCGACCGCCATGCCCAGCCCCATCCCGCTGCCGGTCAGCAGGCGCAGGGTGTTGTTGGGAATGTACAGGTTGGGGATCGCTGCCAAAGCGCCAGGGGAAACCTGCTTGATCAGGTACAGATACGAGTTGGCCCCGTCCACGCCGAAGGCAACCACGAACAGCGCCAGCGGGACGATCACGTACCAGGGCGGCGCGGCAGAACGCTTCCAGGCCGTCAGCGACTGGAAGACCAGCCCGATCACGGCCCCCACGTACATGCCGCTGCAGCGGGCGCACAGCGGCGAGTGGCGGCCTTCGCCGAGGGGAAAGGAACGCTCGGGAATTTGGTGACAGACGGCGTACCCAACCGCGTTCAGTTTACCGAAGATGCCAGGGGGAGTGCTGATCAGCCAGCCGACGAGGACGAGCACGAGAGCGGCGAGGACGAAAATCCTGGAGAGTGTGTCGAGGCGTTTGCGAGGCGGCGTTTGCATGATGGCTTATTATAACTTAGTAGAGGAAAAAAGGAAAAATAGATCTGACAGAAAGGCTCAATTGCGGTATGATTGCGTCTTCGAAGCAAAGGAGGTTGCATGAAAAAGACACTCTTCGTTCTGGCCTTGCTGCTCATCCTGACCGCTTGCCAACCGGCCGGCACGCCTCCCCAGCCCAGCGCGACTCCGCTGGCGACCGCGACCGCCGTCCCACTGCCGACCGCCACGGCCACGCCTGAGCCGACGCCCGCGCCGGCTTACCCGCCCGAAGGCCGCGGCCCGGTGGGTTTCCCTGCCAACGTCGATCCGCTGACCGGCCTGGAGGCCGCCGACCCGGCCCTCTTGGAGCGCCGCCCGCTGGCGATCAAGGTCGAGAATCTGCCGCGCAATCACCGGCCACAGTATGGGCTTTCGCGAGCCGATCTGGTGTACGAGTATTACACAGAAGAAGGCACGACTCGTTTCATCGCCCTCTTTTATGGACAGGACGCCGATACCGTCGGCCCGATCCGCTCGGCGCGTTTCTTCGACGCCAATATCGTGCGCGGCTACAAAGCCATCCTGGCCTTCGGTTCTGCCGACGAGCGCGTCCTCAACCGCTTGCGCTCGGCCGAGTTCGCCGACCGGCTGGTGGTCGAAGGCCCCAATACGCCCTTGCGGCGCATCGATCCAAATGGTTACAACTTGCTGGTCGCGGACACGGCCGCGTTGAGTCAGTATGCCGTCAGCCGCGGCATTGACGGCGGCCGACAGAATCTGGAAGGAATGTTCTTCCAGATGGACGCTCCCGAGGGGGGGCAGCCCGCCCCGGCCCTCACCGTGCGCTATTCGGCGGCCATCTACAACCGCTGGGAGTACGACTCGGCGGCCGGCCGCTATTTGCGCTTCTCAGACGCGCAGAACGATTACTCCGGCGGACAGGGTGAAGTCTACGAGCCGCTCCTCGACCGGGCGACCGGTCAGCAATTGGCCTTTGAGAACGTGGTTGTCCTGTTCGTCACCCACGAAGCCTACAGCCGGACGCCGGAGATGTGGGATATTCTGCTGATCGGTTCCGGCCGGGCCTATGCCTTCCGCGATGGACAGGGGTACGAGGTCACCTGGCAGCGCAACGCCCCCGACGCCGTCCTCTCGCTGGTTTACGCCGATGGCTCGCCCTTCCCGTTCAAGCCCGGCGCGACCTGGTTCGAGGTAGTCGGCTTGAACGGTCAAGTTCAGCAGAACGCCGAGGGGTGGCGTTTCATTCACCAGATGCCGTGACCGGCGGGCAGGTCAACGATTGCGGAAGAAAAGTATAATGGATCTATCCGTAATCATGCCGGCAACGCCAAGAGTCTTCCTGAATTTGCCGGCGCCGAGGATTGCCGGGAAAGTCAAACGAAATCGCTTGGGAGCAATGTCATGAAACGTATTGCCGTGTTGACCGGCGGAGGCGACGCGCCCGGCCTCAACGCCGTCATCCGGGCGGTGGTCAAGACGGCCATCCTGGTCTATGACTGCCAGGTGCTGGGCGTTCAGGATGGCTTCGACGGCTTCCTCGACCCTGGCGGAGTCTTCCCCCTCGACCTGGCAGCGGTGCGCGGCATCCTGCCGCGCGGCGGCACCATCCTGGGGACGGCCAACCGCGGCAATCCCTTCGCCCGGAAAGTCGTTCGCGCGGGCAAGGAGGTCATCGAAGATGTCTCGGATGAGATCGCGGCGGCCATCCATGCGCTCGATCTGGATGCCCTGATTGTCATCGGCGGCGATGGCACGCTGCACATCGCCCAAGAATTGGGCGCCAAAGGGGTGCCGGTCGTCGGCGTGCCCAAGACGATCGACAACGACGTCGGCGGGACGGAGGTGACCTTTGGCTTCGATACGGCTCTGACGATTGCGACCGAGGCCTTCGACCGTCTGCATACCACGGCGGAGGCGCATCACCGCGTCATGGTGCTCGAACTGATGGGCCGCGACGCCGGTTTCATTGCCTTGCATGCCGGCATGGCCGGCGGGGCGGATGTGATTCTCATCCCCGAAATTTCGTTTCGCTACGAGGCGGTAATCGCCAAAATACGCGAACGCAACCAGCGCGGCAGCCGTTTCAGTCTGCTGTCGGTGGCGGAGGGGGCCAGGCCGCAGGGCGGAGAAGCCGTCTATGCCCGCAGCGGAGATGCCGTCTATCTGCCGCGGCTGGGTGGAATCGGCCAGCAGGTCGGCGCTTACATCGAGAGCCAGGGCTTCGAGGCGCGCGTCACCGTCCTGGGGCATCTCCAGCGCGGCGGTTCGCCGACTGCCTTCGACCGCTGGCTGGCCACCCGCTACGGGGCCGCGGCGGTGCGGACGGCCGCGGCCGGCCGCTTCGGACGCATGGTCGCCCTGCGGGACGCCAAAGTGATCGACATCCCGCTCGAGGAGGCGCTGGCGGTGCCCAAGCGGGTGGACGTCCACGGCGACGCCGTCCAGACGGCGCGCGGGCTGGGAATCGCGTTCGGGGACGAGTAAGCAGGCAGGGGGGCCAAGACGCGGAAGGCCGCCCTGTGCGGGCGGTCTCCCTGGTCGCGCTGTGACACTTTATCGCAGAGTTGCGAGGAGGGGTGTCACAGCGCTTCGTTTCATACTACTATCCATTGTAGACACCACCTCCTCTTCTGTAAGGATGGCGAATGATCGGCCCCCGTCTGGCGTCAGTATCACATACTTTGGATGGGATGTCAATAGCCCGAATTCGATTGTAAGCGAATTTTAATGGATGCGTTCAGGCGCGCTGCAGATTTCCGGCTGGTTTTCGGCCTCAACGACAGATGAAGATCGGCCAGTGCTGCCGGCGCAGCAGGACATTGACGGCGCTGCCGATCAGCAGTTCCTCCAGCGCCGAGACGCCGTAGCCGCCCATCAGCAGCAGGTTCAGGTCGCGTTCGTGCATGAGGGTGTGAAGCCGGTCAACCGGCCCTTCCAGATAGGAAAATTCGGCCTGGACTTCGTGCAGTTCCAGGTAAGCGCGCGGATAGTCCAAGACGGAGGCGGGGAGGCGCTTGCGGCCCGAGACGGCCGCGACGGTCAGAGCCGTTTTCCAGACTTCCGCCAGGTAAGCGGCCACGAAGAGCGCCTCCCTGGCCTGGGAACTGCCGTCGAAGGCCAGCAAAGCCCGGTCGAGGGGGCTGGCCTCGTGGGGCACGGCCAGCAGCGGGCGGGCGCAGCGCCGGATGACCGTCCGCAGGCCGGACCCGAGGCCGGTCAGCCCCGCCTCGGGCGGATGGTCCACGGCCAGGACGACCAGATCGGCGAGCAAGGCCCGTTCGCAGATGCGGGCGGCGACGGAGCCGCGTTCGAGCAGGAAGGTGCCGGTCAGGCCGGCCGCGGCGCAGGTCTGTTCGAAGCGCGCCCGGATCGCCTCGGCTGCGGCGGCCGTCGCCTGGCGGCCGAGGACGTGCAGGCCGTGCAGGGCGGCGCCTTCGCGCTGGGCCACCTGGATGGCCTGGTCGAGCGCCCGCCAGGAATCGTCGGAGCCGCTCAGCGGCACGAGGAGGTCGGCAAACAGACGCCCCGTGTAGCGTTCGACGGTCTTGGCCAGGCGCCAGGCCCCGGGCTGGTTCTGCGCCTCGCCGGCGCGCCGATTTTCGCGCACGGCCAGGTCGGCGACGGCCGCCGCCGGGCTGATTTGCCAGCCCAGTTGTTGCTGCAACTCGTGACGGTGTTCGGAGACCCACAGGTACAGGTCGGTCTCGGTGCGGCCGGGGAACCAGCGCAGCAGGCCATGGGTTCGAATGGCCTCCACAATCGGCAGGTAGACGGTCTCATACCAATCCAGGACTGCCTCGTCGGCAGAGACATCGCGTTGCAGGTCCAGGCCCATGAAGTAACGGTGAACGTCGATGTGTTCTTTGAGGCGGGCGTACTGGCCGGGGGCGGTCAGACTCAGGTCCACGCCGGGCAGCAATTCGGCGGCGCGGGTCTGTTCCAGGAATTCGGCGTACTCGGCCTTGATGATCAAGTCGTCCGGCTGGATGTCGGGAGTGAGCGGGACGGGGGTGCGAATCTCGATCACGTGGGCGTCAATGGTTTCCATCTTCTCCTGCCGGGCGATCGAGACGCGGTGATTGCCGTCCAGGACGAAATAGACCTCGCCGACTTTGTAGACTTCGATGGGGGGCATGCCGGTCTCCTGCGTGGCGGCCTTGACGCTCGCCCAGCGCCGTTCGTCGGTGCTTTCGCGCGGCAGGAAGGAACGGGTGAAGTCGCTGTAGCGCCCGACGCTGCCGACGATGGCGGCGACCGGGATTTGCTGCACGCCGCGGTCGGCGCGGGCGCCCAGGCGCAGTTTGCGCGCCACCTCCTCGTAGGAGAGCAGTTCGTTCGAGCGGCCGCGCAGGCGCGCCAGGATTTCCTCCAGGGCGGCCCGCTGGCGGGCGCTGCGGAAGTCCTCTAGCGCGGAGCGGTATTCGAAGTTATCGATGGACATGGCAGATCATGGGTCGGCGGGCAAGATGCACAGGCTATTGTACCGGATTCTATTCGAAAGTGCCTTCGAAAGGGGGTTAAAATTCGTTTAATTTTTGAGACCTTTTGAGAGCCTTTGCAAGCCCCGCCGGTTATGCTTAGCGGAAAGTCGCCAAGGAGGTGAAAATGAAACGCACCAATGCCCTATGGATCACGGCCCTGGTTTTGGGGTGGTTCTTCGATTTTCTCTTTTGGAAGTATGCCCCCGGCATCAGTTTTGCCCTATACGTTGTGCTGTGCCTGGCAGGCGGATTTCTGGTGCTGGGACTGCAGGGGTTGAAACCGGCCTGGAAGGCGCTTTTGCTCCCTCTTCCCATCCTGTTCTTCGCGGCGATCACTTTCCTGCGCCTGGAGCCGATGGCGGTCTTCCTGGCGGTGGTCTTCGTCCTGTTCCTGATGGGGGTGCTGGCGAGCACCTATCTGGGCGGGCGCTGGATGGAATACGGCTTGCTGGATTATTTGGTCAATTCTCTCCGTCTGCTGGGCAGTTTCCTCGCCCGGCCGTTGATTTTCTTGTCGGAGAAGAAGGCCGAGCCATTGCAGCCCGGCGCCCCCGCCCGCAAAGTCGGCTGGAAGTATGTTTGGGCGGTGCTGCGCGGCGTCTTGATTGCCCTGCCCATCCTGGCAATTTTTGCCGGCCTGCTTTCGACGGCTGACCCGGTCTTCGAGCGCTGGATGCAGGACTTCGTTGACCTGTTCCGCCTGGAGCGGCTGCCCGAGTACCTCTTCCGCGGCTTTCTGATTGTCCTGGTGGCCTATTTGCTGGCCGGGGCCATCTTACACGCCGCCAGCCAGAGCCGGGACGAGAAACTGGTCGGCCTCGACAGGCCGCTCGTGCGTCCGTTTTTGGGATTCACCGAGGCGGCAATTGTGCTGGGCAGCGTGGTGGTGCTGTTCACGGTCTTTGTCCTCATTCAGTTCAAATATTTCTTTGGCGGGCAGGCCAACATTGACATCGTGGAGGGATACATCTACTCCGAGTATGCCCGGCGCGGCTTCGGCGAACTGGTGACCGTGGCTTTCTTCAGCCTGCTCTTGTTCCTGGGCCTGAGCGGAATCGTCCAGCGCGAGACCCGTCTGCAGCGCGGCGGGTTCTCTGCTCTGGGTATCGCGATGGTGGCGCTGGTCGGCGTGATTCTGGTCTCGGCTTTTCAACGCCTGTTGCTCTATGAAGCGGCTTACGGCTTTTCGCGCCTGCGCACTTACACGCATGTTTTTATGATTTGGCTGGGCTTGCTGCTGGTTGCGGTGGTCATCATCGATCTGTTGCAGCGCGAACGCGCCTTTGCCTTGGCCGCTCTGTTGGCCTCGCTCGGCTTCGCTGTCAGTCTGAGCCTACTCAATGTGGACGGATTCATCGTCCGCCAGAATCTGGGGCGCGCCGCCCAGGGCGAGGGGCTGGACGTGGCTTACCTGACCTCGCTCTCGGATGACGCCGTCCCGGCGCTGGTGGCGGCTTACCAATCGGATGATTTGCCGCCGCTGACCCGCGACGCGGCCGGGGCGGTGCTGGCCTGCCGCCTGTCCGAAGCCCCCCGGCGCGGCGATTCGGACTGGCGCGCCTTTCACTTCTCGCATTGGCAGGCCGAACGCCGCCTGACGCCGCTTCTGGATGAATTGAGAGACTATCAGGTATTCACCGACCGCTGGCCACGGCAAGTGCTGACCCCCGGCCAGGTCTTGTACGATTGCTCCGACGCTTATTCGGATTGAGACGCAGGCGCCTCGGCCTCTGCCTTTTTCCGCTCTCTGCGCTCCAGAATGGCAAAGAGCAGGAGCGCCGTCCAGACGGTCAACCCGATGAGCCGGTACATGCCGGCCGCGCCCAGGCTTTGCAGCAGCAGACCGCCCATCAGCCCGCCCGCCGCAGCGCCGAAGCCCATCAGGGCCGAGCCGAACAGGCCCTGGGCGCTGGCCTTGACGCCGGGCGGCGCGCTCTGGTCGGCGTAGGAGACGCCTGCCAGGTAGATGGCCGGAAAAGTCAGACCGTGCAGGAGTTGGATGAGCAGGACGATCCAGGGCAGTTCGGTCACGGAATAGAGCAGCAGGCGCAGGCCGATGACCGCCATGGCCAGGCACAGGGTCCCGCGCGCCCCGAAGCGCCGCAGCAGCCGGTCGCCGAAGAACATGACCGGCAGTTCGGAGACGGTCGAGACGGTCAGCGCCAGGCCCATCAGGCCTTCGTTCGCGCCCAGTTCATTCATGTAGAGGAAAAGATAATTGTTGACCGAAGACATGCCGACTCCGCTGAAGAAGACCATCAGCAGGAAGAGCATCCAGCGGCGATTGGTCAAGAGGGCGCGCATCCCGCCGCGGAACGAGCCGCCGACGGGAATGCGCCGGAAAGAGATGTTCAAGGCGATGACCAGCCCGGCCCCCAGCAGGATGGCGTAGCCCCAGAACGACCATTGCAGCCCAAAACGCTCGATCAGTTCCCCCGCCACCGGCGCCATGACGCCCCACCCAACCGTCCCCCAGATGCGAATGCGCCCGTAGCGCGCCCGCCGCTCGCCGAGCATGGACAGGGTGGCGCTGTCGACCAGCGAAAAGATCGGCGCGCTGAGGAAGGCGTACAGGAAAAGCAAGGCGATCAGCCAGCCGAATTGGGTCTGGCGCGAGAGCAGCAGGGCTGTGCCAATCGCGCCCGTCATGGTGACCGCCAGGATGAGTTTGTGGCGGCGGGTGGCGTCGGCGGTGCCGGTCCAGAACGGGCCGGCCACCAGCGAGACGAGCGGGGAGAGCCCGGCCAGCAGGCCGATCTGCCCGCCGGTCAACCCTATACTTTGATAGAAGAGCGTCAGGAAGGGGAAGAGGAACGAAATAGCGGCATAGACGAGGAAGTAGAAGGCGGCGGGGAAGAACATGGCGGTAGTGTCACACTTTTGGGGGGAAATGTCAAGATGGTAGTTGCCGGCCGCAGGCGAAGTCGTAGTCCCGCAGCACGTCGCGGACCCGGTCGCGGATCAGCGCGCCGGGGGCAGGTGCCAATTCTCCGCTGCGGACGCGTTCGAACTGACGCGGGGCGTACTGGCTGAGGAGCGCCAGGGGCAGGCGGACGGCTCCCAGATTCTGCAGCAGCCGCTCGAAAGCGGCCCGCACCTGCGGGTCGGGCCAGTAGTAGCGGAGGCGGTCGCTCAGGCTGAACTTGCGTTTCAGCCGGCGTTCTTCTTCGCTGCCGCGGTAATACTTCTCCCAGTGGGCAGGATGGCGCAGCATGGCGGCCTCGAGGACGTCTACGATGTGCGAGCGCGCCTCGGCAGGCACGAGTTCCTCCTCGATGGCCGCTAAAGCAAAGACGGCCTCGCGCAGGGCGAAGGTCAGCGCCGGGCCGACTTTGAGGAGGGCAAAATGATCCTCGACCAGCGCGCGCAGGGCGGCGGGCGTCTGGTAATCGGTGGAATGGGCTTCATAGACCAGGCCGGGGACGGTCTCGAGCAAGCGCGCCAGCGGCGCGGCTGCGGCGCGGTCGTACTCGTGGACGGTCTCGTCGCCGAATTCGACCCCCGGCTGGACCACCAGGGCGCGGACGCGCTCCCAGGCCGATTCGAGGCCCGCGGCATGGAAGGCGCGGCGGACGGCCTCCAGGGTCGCGGCGGCGGCCTGCGGCGCGGTGACGGCGAGGCGGTCTTCGCCGGCCTTTGCGCCGCCGGCCGGGGGCACTTCAGAACCGATGACGTAACGCAAGGGACAATCGACGGTGGACGAGGGGCGAATGGAGTCGAACGTCTGCTCGGCGATTTTCGCCAGGTCTGCCGTGCGGCGGGCGATTTCTTCCAGCGGTAAGTCGCGCTCGCCGCCGAGGGGCATGGAGCAGTCGAGGTGAATCTTGGTGAAGCCGGCCTGCACGAAGGCGCGCACCAGGTCGGCGGCCTTTTGCAGGGCATGCTCGGCGGGTTCGCCGGCCCAGGGCAGCGGGCCGAGATGGTCGCCGCCGAGGAGCAGGCGAGGGCGCGGAAACCCGAGCCGGTCGGCCGTTTCCAGCACGAAGCGGGCGAAGTCGGCGGGAGTCTGGCCGGTGTAGCCGCCGAATTGATTGACCTGGTTGCAGGTGGCCTCGATGAGCACAGGTCGCGGGTGAGCCAGTCCATGCTGCAGGGCAGTCTCAATGACCAGGGGATGGGCGGAGCAGAGGGAGGGCAGGCCGCGCCGGTCGCCAAAGTGGTGAGAGGCGGCGAGGTAGTCGAGGTAAGTCATCGGTCTAATAGTCGGATAGTTGCACGGTCCACGGTCTACAGTCCACGTTCGATCACTGCAAGGGCCTGGTCGAGGCTGGGCTGAGCGGTGACGCCGCCGGCGGCCTGGGTGGAAAGCGCCCCGCAGACGGCCGCCAGGCGCAGGGATTGTTCGAGCGGCCAGCCGTGGAGGAAGCCGTAGAGGAAGCCGGCGTTGAAGGTGTCGCCTGCGCCGACGGTGTCCACTACCTGGACGGGAATCGAGGCTGCTCTGGCTTTTTGGCCGCGGCTCACCCCCAGCGCGCCGTCGGGGCCGAGTTTGACGGCGACCGTGCCGGCCCGTTCGGCCAGGCGTTCGGCGGCGGTTTCGACCTCGTCGCTGCCGGCCAGGGCGCAGGCCTCGGCGCGGTTGGGCAGGAAGATGTCCACGAGAGGCAGCAGGTCGCGCACGCCGCGCCACTCGCCGGCCGGATCCCAATTGGTGTCGAGAGAGGTGGTCAGGCCGAGGGCGCGGGCGCGGGCGAAGAGGTCGGGCAGGCCGGGGCGCAGGGCATCTTGCAGGAAGTAGGAAGCGACGTGCAGGTGGCGGGCGCGCGCCAGCAGGTCGTCGGTCACGTCTTCGGCGCGCAGGGCGGCGATCGCGCCGGGGAAGGTCAGCATGGCGCGGTCGCCCCCTTTGTTCAGGATGACCGTCAGGCCGGTCTGTTGGGCCGCGTCAAGATGCACGGGGGAGACGTCCACGCCGCGCTTCGCCATCTCATCGAGCATGAAGCGGCCGAAGAGGTCGTCGCCGCAGACG
>CALGPL010000086.1 GCA_937960595.1 uncultured Anaerolineales bacterium
AACCCTATGCCAAAAATCTCCCTCCACACCCCCGCCCCTGACTTTGACCTGCCCGACTACACCGGCCGCCCCTTCCGCCTCTCGGACCTGCGCGGCCGCAGCGTGGTGCTCGTCTTCAACCGCGGCTTTGTCTGACCGTTCTGCCAACGGCACATGGCGCAGTTGCGCCAGGACTTTCCAGAATTCGAGAAGCGTAACGCCGTCATCGTGGTCGTCGGCACGGAAGACGCCGCCGCTTTCGCCCGCTATTTCGCCGAGAACAACTTGCCTTTCCTCGGCCTGCCCGACCCGACTCACAGCGTGCTGAAACTTTACGGGCAGGAAGTCAACCTGTTCAAACTCGGCCGCATGCCCGCCCAGGTGCTCATTGACAAAGATGGCCTCGTCCGTTATGTTCACTACGGCCACTCGATGGCCGATATTCCCTCCAACGCAGAGATTCTGACCCTGCTCGATTCGCTCGCCTGAACTCTGCTTGCCAAAATCACCCTGACTGTGAGGCCCTGTTGCTCTTTTCGCCCTCCTCTCTGCTGACCGTCTTCCTCTTCACGCTCCTGGGCTTTTGCCTGGGCGCAATTCCCTTCTCGCTCTACCTGACGCGCTGGACGGTGGGCCGGGACATCCGTCAGGTCGGGGACGGCAACCCCGGGCCGACCAACGCCTGGATCGCCGGCGGCTGGCCGGTCGGATTGCTGGCCTATTTCCTCGACATCAGCAAGGCCGTCGTGCCGGTGCTGCTGGCCGTGCACCGCTTCGGCGTCCGGGGCTGGGGCATCCTGCCGGTCGCCCTCGCCCCCACCCTCGGGCATGTCTTTTCGCCCCTGCTCAAGGGACGCGGCGGCAAGGGCCTGGCGAGCATCCTCGGCGCCTGGATCGGCGTCAGTTTGGTCGAGGTCCCGCTGGTCATCCTGCTTCTCCTGGTGCCGCTCTTCCTCTGGCTGCGCAAGTCGGCCCTCTCCGTCCTGCTGACCGGCGCCTTGGCCCTCGTTTACCTGCTCGCCCTGGGCCGCGACCCGGCCTGGAGCGTCCTCCTGGGCCTGCAAATCTTGCTCATCGCCTGGACGCACCGCAGCGAACTCCCCGTCCTGCGGCGTCTCCTCCGCCTGCCATGAACCTCTTCCCCTCCGGCGCGTCGGGCGCTTTCCTCTACAACCAGCAGGTGGGCATCCTCGTCTTCAGCGCGGCGCTGGCGCTCATCGCCTTGGGCAACCTGCTCGGCATGCGCCGCCTGGGACGGCTGCCTCCCGCCGACGAAACCCCCTTCGTCTCCGTGCTCATCCCCGCCCGCGACGAACAGGCCAACATCGAGGCCTGCGTCCGCTCGCTCCTCGCCCAGACGTACGCGGCGTTCGAACTGCTCGTCCTGGACGATGCCTCCACCGACGGCACTGCCGAGGCGCTCGCCCGCTTGGCAGCCGAATCGCCCCGCTTGCGCGTCCTGCACGGCGCGCCGCTGCCGGAGGGCTGGCTGGGCAAGAATTGGGCTTGTCATCAACTGGCGCAGGCCGCCCGCGGCGACTTCCTGCTCTTTCTCGATGCCGACACCCGCGCCGACCCGCGCTTCCTCGGCGACGTGGTCGCCCTGGCCTGCCGCGCCCGCCTGGACTACTTCTCCGGCGTGCCGCGCCAAGACGCCCCGACTTTGGCCGAGCGCCTGGTCGTCCCGATGCTGCCCTGGATCGCCCACAGCCTGACGCCCGTGCCGCTCATCCGCTGCCTGCCGCTCGCCTTTCTCGCCCCGGCGGTCGGTCAGTGCATGTTCTTCCGCCGCGCCGCCTACGAAAAAATCGGCGGACACGCCGCCGTGTGCGCCGTCATCGTCGAAGATTTTGCCCTCGCCCGGCGCGCCAAACGCTTCGCGCTGCGCTGGGACCTGGTGGATGCCTCCCCGCGCCTGACCACCCGCATGTACCGCTCCCTCGCCCAGGCCTGGGACGGCTTCAGCAAGAGCCTGTTCGGGGCGTTCGACCACAACCTGCCGGTCTTTGCTTTCGTCTGGGCCTGGATGCTGCTGGCCTTCTGGCAGCCCTGGGTTGGGCTGGCGCTCTCCCTGCTGGGGCATTCATCGCCCGGCTTCTCGCCGCTCCTGGCATGGGCGGCCCTCCTCTTGCAGAGCGCGCTGTGGGCTGTGGCCGCTCTGCGCTTCCGTTCCTCGCTCCTGCAAGCGCCCTTCTCCCCGCTGACGATTGCCTTCTTCGCCGCGGCGGCAGCCCGCTCGGCCTGGCGTTACTACCGCCGCCATCCGCTGACCTGGAAGGGACGCCAACTGCCCGTGAAAAAGTGATACCGATTTTTCCGAACTTTATCTGCGCGATCCGCGTCCATCTACGGATTTTTAACAGGCTGAACAGTTACAAAAAATAAACTTCATTCGTAATAACCGCCGAGACGCAAAGAACGCCAAGAATCTTCCTGAAATTCGCCAAGAAAGGCTCTTGGCGACTTCCAAGTGGGCTCGGCGCCATGGCGTCTTGGCGGTAAAGGTTCGTAATAACCGCCGAGACGCAAAGAACGCCAAGAATCTTCCTGAAATTCGCCAAGAAAGGCTCTTGGCGACTTCCAAGTGGGCTCGGCGCCATGGC
>CALGPL010000087.1 GCA_937960595.1 uncultured Anaerolineales bacterium
AAGGGGCGCAGGCGGGCCGCCTTCTGCTCGAGGTCGAGGCTCTCCACCAGGTACGGCTGCGCCTCGTGCAGATAGACCGCGCCGGGGTGCGCCATCCAGAGCGCCGATTCCCCGTCCACAATACCGACCGTCTGCGGTCTGCCGTCTGCGGTCTGCGGTCCACTATCCGCGGTCTGCAGCGCCACCGTCTCCGGCGAGGCCGAGCGCAGGGAAATCTCCGCCGCCGGGTAGGAATCGGCCATCCAGTAGTATTTGTCCTGCGAGCGGTGCGCCTCGCGGTTGGCAACCAAAAACTCAAGGAACTCGTCCACGTCCAGGGCGCCGAACTTCTCGCCCTGGGCAAAGGGCAATTCGAACATGGCGCAGCGCAAGTGGGCCAGCAGGATGAGCAGATGGTCGGGGTTGATGAGCGCCTGCTCCGGGGAGCGGTCGAAGAGATAGTCGGGATGCCGGACGAGGTACTGATCAATCGGGCCGGCCGAGGCGACCAGCACCGCCGCGGCGGGCGCGGACCCTCGGCCGGCGCGCCCGGCCTGCTGGCGCGCGCTGGCCACCGTCCCCGGGTAGCCGACCAGCAGCGCGGCTTCCAGCCCGCCGATGTCTATTCCCAACTCCAGGGCGTTGGTGGCGACGACCGTCCGCACCGTGCCGTCGCGCAGTCCCTTCTCGATTTCGCGGCGCTGGGAGGGCAGGTAACCGGAGCGGTAGCCGCGGATGGTAGATGCAGGATGGTTAATAGAAAGATGGTTAATGGAAGGATGGTTAATGGATTGTGTTCTATTCTTCGATTCCCCATCCTGCTGCAAATAGGTGAGCAGGAGTTCCACGCTGCGGCGCGAACGGGCAAAGACGATCTGCTGGAGGCCCTCGGCGTGAATCTGCTGGGCGAGGCGGACGCTTTCCATCAGGGCGCTCTTGCGCAGGCCAAGGGCTTCGTCCACAATGGGCGGGTTGTAAATGAGAAAGTGACGCGGGCCGCGGCCGGAGCCGTCGCGGTCGATCAGGCGGACGGGGGCCTCGATGAGGCGCTCGGCCAGTCCGCGCGGGTTGCCGATGGTGGCCGAGGTCAGCAGGAATTGCGGGCTGGCCCCGTAGAACCCGGCCACCCGCTTCAGCCGCCGCAGGACGTTGGCCACGTGCGAGCCGAAGACGCCGCGGTAAGTGTGCATTTCGTCAATCACCACGAAGCGCAGATGACGGAAGAACTCCTCCCAGTGGGTGTGATGCGGCAAGATGCCGGTGTGGAGCATGTCGGGGTTGGTGAGGATGATGCGGGCGCTCTCGCGGATGGACTTGCGGTCGTGCTGGGGAGTGTCGCCATCGTAGATGGATGCTGGAACGTTAGCACGGTTAAACGCTTGAACATGGAAACGTGTTAACGTGGAAAGTTGGTCCTGGGCCAGCGCTTTTGTTGGGAACAAATATAGCGCCCGCCCAGATTCATCTTCCAATAACGCCGAAAGGACGGGCAGGTGGTAGGCCAGGGTCTTGCCGGAAGCGGTGCCGGTGGCCAGGACGAGGTTCTCGCCGGCGCGGGCCGCCTCCCAGGCCTCGACCTGATGGCTGTAGAGCCGATCGAAGCCGCGGGCGCGCAGCATCTCGACGAGCAGGGGCGGCACCTCTGCAGGAACAGGCCGCAGGTCGGCAGGACGGGGCGGGAGGGAGACCCAGGCGGCGAAGCACGGCCCGGTTTCCGGGTCGGCGCGCCAGCGGTCGAGCAAACGGTCGAGGCTCATGATTGAAGAATTTTGGCCGCCGAGGAAATTTCTGGCCACATTTTTCGGGAAATTCGCAGTCTACTCTGCTTCACTGCCAAGGCGTCCAGCGGATTGGGGAATCATCAAAGGTTTTTCTTGGCGAACTTGAAAAGATTTTTGGCGTTCTCTGCGTCTTGGCGGTGATGACAGATAGAATCTACTTCTTCAACCGGCGCCGGGGCTGGGGCACGCCCAGCGGATTGGGGGTTCTGGCCGCGAGCGGCAGATAGGGCTGGCGCAGCCGGACCGGTTCGACGTGCGCGGTCATCCGCAGGTTGAGCATCTCGACCAGGACGGAGAAGCCCATTGCAAAGTAGATGTAACCTTTGGGAATGTGGGCATGCAGCGCCTCGACAATCAGCGACATGCCGATGAGCAGCAGGAAAGACAGCGCCAGAATCTTGAGGGTCGGGTGGCGGCCGACGAAGTCGCCGATCGGGCCGGAAGCGTACACCATAATCCCGATGGCGATGACGATGGCCGCAATCATAACGGCCAGTTCGTTGGCCATGCCGACCGCAGTGATGACCGAATCGAGCGAGAAGATGATGTCGAGCAGGCCGATCTGCAGCACTACACCGGCCAGGGTGGCCGCGGCCTTGCTTTCCTTTTTCCCCTCTTTGCCTTCGAGTTTCTCGTGAATCTCGTGGGTGCTTTTATAAAGCAGGAACAGCCCACCGAGGAGGAGAATGAGGTCGCGGCCGGAGACCTCGAAGCCCCAGAGCGTGAAAATCGGTTCGGTGAGACGGATGATCCAACTGAGCGAGAGGAGCAAGAGGATGCGGGTGATGAGCGCCGCGCCCAGTCCCAGCCGCCGCGCCTTACCCTGCTGCGAGGCGGGCAGGCGGTCGGCGAGGATGGAGATGAAGACGATGTTGTCAATGCCCAGCACGATTTCGAGCACGGCCAGGGTGAGCAGGGCAACGGCGTTTTCGAGGGTGAAAAGTTCCATAATCGGCCTCTGAATGGGGATGGATGAAATTGTACTCGAACCCGGCTCATCCCCCAAGATGATTCTGCCCTTGAAACCCACCTCTTTAGGGTGTACAATCCGCCCGCCGACAAGCAAAAATGACTGCTAAACTTCTCATTCTGATTTTCATCGGCCTGCTGACAGGCACAATCACCGCCATCAGCGCCGGGAGCGGAGTCACGGTTGTGGTTCCTCTGCTGGTGATGCTGGCCGGGTATTCGATTCACGAAGCCATTGGCACGAGCCTGTTGGTGGACGTGATTGCCTCTGCCAATGTCTCTTATCATTACTATCGTTACGGCCGGGTAAATTTGAAGGATTCGCTTTGGCTGGCGCTTGGAGCCGTGGCGGGTGCGCAGGCCGGCTCTCATTTTGCCGCCCTGATTCCACAAGCCGGATTGCAGGGCGGTTTCAGCATTTTCATCATCCTTTCCGGCCTGTCCTTCTTCTACCGCGCTTATGGGAAGCGAAAACTGGCTTTGACGAATTTTCAATTCAAAAGCGCCACTCGCCGCAAGCTGGCCGTGACCGGCATCGGGCTGTGCATCGGCCTTTCGACCGGCCTGTTCGGCACGGGCGGCGGAGCCACAATCCTGCTGGTGCTCCTCTACATCATGAACTATCCCCTCCATACGGCCATCGGCACAGCGACGGCGCTCATGGCCATTGCCGCCGCCTCGGGCGTGGTCGGTTACGCCGTGCAGGGACATATTCCCTGGCTGGATGGCATCGTCATCGGCCTGGCAGCCATCATCTCCGGCCTGTGGTTCAGCAAGGCGGCCAACCGCGCCTCCGAAAAAGCGCTCAACGTGGCGGTCGGTTTCATCTTCATTGCCATTGGAATTTCCATGTTCTTTGTCGAGGGCGGAACAGAGGGGGTGATACAATCCGTTCACGCTTTCTTGCATCATTAAGTTCTCTCTTAACGCTCCATTCCCCTTGACAAAAAATACTAACCTGTTTATCATTTTCCGCGGCTGAAAAATAACAACTTGTATACTATTTTTCAGCCGCGCTATTTGACTCCAGACTATTCGACGATTTGCTCCCATGTCCGTCCGCCACGCCATCCTCGGCCTCCTTGCCCAAAAGCCCCGTCACGGCTACGAACTGCGCGCCGCTTTCGAGGCCGTCGTTGGCGGGGAGGCGGCCTGGGAGGTGAAACCGGCCCAAATCTACACCACCCTCGAGCGGCTGGAGCAGGCCGGGCTGGTGACCTGCGTCTCGGACCTGGGCGAGGGCGAGGAACCGGCCCGCCGCATCTACGCCCTGGCCGATTCTGGCCGTCAAGTGTTATCGGAGTGGCTCAGCGAGGGTGTAACGCCGGAACATCAGCGCGACGAGTTCTTCGTCAAGTTGATCGTTGCCCTGGCCAGCGGCGAATCCGACCCGGCTCATCTCATCCAGATCCAGCGCGGTCGCCTCTACCAGGAACTGCACGACCTGACCACCCGCCGCGA